>URSO01000005.1 GCA_900550415.1 uncultured Collinsella sp. | reverse complement strand
CTTCGTTAAACGGACGCTAGGGAGCCACCCTTACACCAACATTTTCGACGCGATCCCGATAAGGATAGATTCCATGCGATCGTTAAGGCCATATGCAGGATGCTCGATGCTGAATATCGTGATAAAAGCTCAGATGAGCAAAGGGCTGAGACATTACTCCGGTCTGAACTATTCGTTGACTGGACAAAATTGGGAGTAATTGACGGAAAGATGCCCGTTAGACACAAAACAGCTCGATCGTGGACGGCTGCGGTTCTAAGTGAGTAGGCTTTTGGCACTTTGGCGACCAGGCCGTTTTGAAACAAGTCATTTACCTGTGACTTTATAAAGCAATACGGATGGTCTGCTCGGCAAGTTTCGAAAAGTCTACTCACTTAGTTTTTGACGAGAGACCGATGCCGAAGATAGCTCTATTTCAGGGCGTTTACGAGTTCTCGAGACACGAAAAAAGGCCCGAACCATGCAGTCCGGGCCTTATGAAGCTAGAGATTATCTCTCAGGCTGCTGGCTTAGCCAAAGTAGCGCTTGAGCAGGCCGGCGAAAGCCTTGCCGTGGCGAGCCTCGTCGCGAGCCATCTCGTGCACGGTGTCGTGAATGGCATCGAGGCCAGCGGCCTTGGCGCGCTTGGCAAGATCGGTCTTGCCGGCGGTGGCGCCGTTCTCGGCCTCAACGCGCATTTCGAGGTTCTTCTTGGTGGAGTCGGTCACGACCTCGCCCAGGAGCTCAGCGAACTTGGCGGCGTGCTCGGCCTCCTCGTGGGCAGCCTTCTCCCAGTACAGGCCGATCTCGGGATAGCCCTCGCGATGAGCGACGCGAGCCATGGCCAGGTACATACCGACCTCAGAGCACTCGCCCTCAAAGTTGGCGCGCAGATCGGCAACGATGTCCTCGGAGACGCCCTCCATCTTGGCGACGCCCACGACGTGCTCGGCAGCCCACTCGAGCTGGCCCTCCTCCTGCTTCAGGAAGCGAGAGCCGGGAACGCCGCACTGGGGGCACTTGAAATCCTCGGGCAGCTGGTCGCCGTCGAACTCTTCCACATAACCGCAAACGGGGCAAACAAACTTCATGATTCGATCCTTTCGATCGATGGCGATGGTGCGCTCGTCCGGTCCCGTAAGGGCCCTCTCCGGACGTGCGTCTTGACGAGTTCTATTATCCATAAATGCAACCAAATGTGAAGCCTATTAGGAATGATTTTTAATAAAATAATTTTGAGATATGAAGATGTTGATTGATTAACGGTTTGCAAGTCATATACGGACGCCGCTGAGTACAATCGGGCGAGCAAATGTTGACCTATCAACAAATGAAGGAGTTTCCTTTATGCATCTAGCCCGTCGTGCCTGGTGCCGAACATATCAGACGGTTTTTCGCATTGCATTGCCAATCCTGCCCTATACCGAGCCACGCATTTTAGAGCATGCCGAGGATGTGCCCGCGGTGCTTCAAAAGCGCTCGATCCAGAAGGTCCTTATCGTGACGGATCCCGGCATTGCCCGTCTGGGGCTCACGGCACCGCTCGAGACGGCGCTCGCATCCAAGGGGATTGGCGTTTCGGTCTATGCCGAAACGCGTGCAAACCCCACGGTCTCAAACGTGGAGGAAGCGGCGTCCCTGTACCGAGAGAGCGCCTGCCGGGCCATTATCGGCTTTGGCGGAGGATCAGCCATGGACTGCGCCAAGGGCGTGGGCGCACGTATTGCGCAGCCAAACAAGCCCATCAACAAGATGCGCGGCCTGCTGCGGATTCATCGTCGCCTGCCGCTGCTCATTGCCGTCCCTACCACGGCAGGCACGGGAAGCGAAGTCACACTCGCGGCGGTTATCACCGATGACGAGACGCACTACAAGTACCCCATTAACGACTTTGTGCTTATCCCGCGCTTTGCGGTGCACGACCCCGAGTTTACACGCGGCCTGCCCGCCTCCATTACGGGGCAGACGGGCATGGATGCCCTGACGCATGCCGTCGAGGCCTTTATCGGCCGTAGCACCACGCCCTACACGCGCAAGATGGCGCGTCAGGCGGTCCAGCTCATCCACGACAATTTGCCCGAGGCTTATGAGCATGGCGACGACATGCGCGCTCGTCGCAATATGCTTTCGGCGGCGTATAAAGCGGGTGTTGCATTTACCCGCTCCTATGTCGGATACGTGCATGCCATCGCGCACAGTCTGGGCGGCCGATACGGAATTCCGCACGGTTTGGCCAACGCGATCATCCTGCCGCACATGCTTCGCGCTTATGGTGACGCCGCCGCCCCCAAGCTTGCCGATCTTGCTCGCATGGCCGGTATCGCGCCGGCTAACGCGCAGGACAGTCTTGCGGCCGAGGCCTTTATCGATTGGGTCGACCGCATGAATGCCGCCTTGGGCATTCCCAAATATGTGACGGGCATTCGCCGCTCCGATATTCCGCAAATGGCGGCCCATGTCGATGCCGAGGCCAATCCGCTATACCCCGTTCCGCTTCTAATGGACCGTCTGGAGCTCGAACATATGTACGAGGTCGTTGCGGGTGGTATGTTTGAAGACGAGAATTAGGAGGGCCCATGAACACCGAGGAAATTGCGCGCATCGTCGGCGATCAGCGCGCCTACTTTAAGAGGCACGCCACGTTTGACGTTAACGCTCGCCGTCGCGCGCTCGTGAGCTTGCGCGACGCAGTGCGGGCGCACGAACCCGATATTGCCCATGCGCTCAAGACCGATTTGGGCAAGTCGCATGACGAGGCCTATATGTGCGAGATCGGCACGTCGCTTTCCGAGATCCGTCATCAGATTACGCACGTGGCCCGATGGAGCCGCCCGCGCCTGCGCCCGTGCGACCTCGCCAACGCCGTGAGTGTGTGCAAGACGCAAGCCGTGCCCTATGGCGTCACGCTCATCATGGCTCCGTGGAACTACCCGTTTTTGCTGACGCTCGAGCCGCTCGCTGGCGCCCTTGCCGCGGGCAATACCGTGGTCATCAAGCCGAGCGCCTATGCTCCGGCATCGAGCGCGGTGCTCAAGCAAATCTGTGAAGAGGCATTTGATCCGCGCTTGGTGACGGTCGTCGAAGGCGGGCGCGCCGAGAACGAAGCGTTGCTCGATGAGTGCTGGGACAAGATCTTCTTTACCGGTAGCGTTCCGGTCGGCAAGCTCGTTATGGAGCGTGCAAGTAAAAACCTCACGCCCGTGACGCTTGAGCTGGGCGGAAAGAGTCCCTGCATCGTGGATGCGACGGCTAACTTGAAGGTCGCGGCACGCCGTATCGCCTTTGGTAAATGGCTCAACTTGGGGCAGACCTGCGTGGCGCCCGACTACCTGCTGGTCGACACGCGCGTGCACGACGAGCTGCTGGGTCTCATCAAGGAAGAGACCCGCCGTATGTTTGGCGAGCATCCGCTCGATAACGAAGATTACGGGCATATCGTCAACGCCAAGCATTTTGCGCGCGTGCGCGGGCTGATCGATCCCGATAAGGTCGTGCTTGGAGGCGCCGCGCGCGAGGCTTCGCTCAAGATCGAGCCGACGATTTTGGACGGCGTGTCCCCCGATGACGCCGTGATGCAGGAGGAGATTTTCGGCCCCATCTTGCCGGTGCTGACGTTTGAGAGCCTAGGCGAGGCCGAGACGTTTATTACGGATCGTCCGACGCCGCTGGCCCTGTATATCTTTAGCCAGGACCGTGAGGTTCAGCAGCGCTTTGTGCGTTACGTGCCCTTTGGTGGTGGCTGTGTTAATGACACCATTATGCATTTGGCCACGAGCCATATGGGCTTTGGCGGCATGGGGGCGAGCGGTATGGGACAGTACCATGGACGCGAGAGCTTCGATACGTTTAGCCACAAGAAGAGCATCGTGAACAAGGCAACGTGGCTGGACGTGCCGTTCCGCTATGCCCCTTACGCAAGCTGGAAGCACAAGTTCGTGCGCATGTTTGTGCATTAGAAAAGGGTGCGGGTAATACGAACAGATGTTCCTATTACCCGCATTTTGCGTTAGACTACTGCTATGGAGCACGGATGGGCCAACTCCCTTTAGAAGGGATTTGGTATGAACGTAAGCGATGTTATTTCGTTATTGGCGTTGTTGATCGCGGCTATCGAACTCGGCCTGTTTATCGGCCGAATGAAATAGCCGCCCCCGCGTAAGCGAAGACGGCCACTTCTCACGATGAAAACGTGTATCGGAGTTGGCAAGACCCGCAGCCACGGGTGCCATCCGTGTCCCTATCTTAGCTGTAAGCGTTCCGCCGCGCAAGCGTTGCGGCAAGCGATTGAAAGACGCGGACGGGATGAATTTGTGTCCGCACGGGCCCGTAGACTTCTCAACTATGTTGTGGATGCTCGCTAATCGGTAATGGAGGCGCACGTGTTTGATGACGATGACCTGTTCGATCTGACAGACGATCCGTTTGAGTGGGATATGCTACTCGATGACGATGAGTTGGAGCAGGACCGTAAGAAGCGGCAGGGCAAGAAGGCGCGGGATGACGCTTCGAAAAAGCAGGACAAGCGTCGCCGAGGTCTGTTCGGCGGGCTCTTTGGGTGACTGTCTCATCGCCGCGTCTGTATACTAAACAGGTCTTATACGCGCTGCGAAATGAGGGCATAGACGATGATGTGGTTTACCGCCGATCTGCACCTGGGCGATACGAATATCTTGCACGACGTGGATCGACCGTTTGATTCGGTCGAGGAGATGAACCGCAAGGTCATCGATGCCATCAATGAGTGCGTGGCTGTGGACGACCGCCTCTATATCCTGGGAGACTTTACGTATCGTTTGCCCATGGCGGAGGCAGTGCGCCTGCGCGAGCGCATCGAATGCCAGAACGTGACGCTCATCCGTGGTAACCATGATGGCGATTGGGGAGATCCGGACGCGCCGCACATTTGGGATGAGGTGCGCGATTATCTGGAGGTCGCCCCCGGTTACGCTAAGGGCCATCGCCTGGTAATGAGCCATTACCCCATGCTCAGCTGGAATGGCAAGGCGCGCGGCGCCATCATGCTGCACGGGCACATTCACAGCAGGGGAGACCGCACCAACGCGCGCAATCGCGATCGCGAGCGCCCTATCTTTCGCTACGACGTTGGCCTCGATGCCAACAACTACAAGCCCGTTAGCCGCGACCAGATTCTCGGCTTCTTTGGACTGTAGCCCTCAAGCCACCACAAAGGGGACAGGCACCTTTGTGGTGGTCCTTGCATAGATTGGAGTCGCTATGAAGCAATTGCTCATTCGTGCCGACGATATCGGTTATTCGTATGCCGTTAACCTGGGGATTGCCCGCAGTATCAATGAGGGCCTGGTGCGCTCGGCGGGACTTATGCCCAATATGCCCGAGGCCGAGCGTGGCTGGTCGCTCGTGGCGGATGTCGGCATTGCGGTGGGTCAGCATACCAACGTGTGTCTGGGCAAGCCGTGTGCCGACCCGGCGCTCATTCCGAGCATGCTCAACGAGAACGGCGAGTTCCATAGCAGCCGTACCTTCCGCGATCATTTTAAGCGCGGCGAGGAGTTGATAGACTTCGACGAGGCCTGCATCGAGATCCGCGCGCAGCATGACCGCTTTGTCGAGATCGTGGGCCGCGAGCCCGATTACTTTGAGGCCCATGCCGTCATGAGCAAAAACCTTAACCGAGCGATCTCGGCGGTTGCTCAGGAGCTGGGCCTTAAGGAGCAAAAGGCGAGCTTCGACCCCGCGGCTGTGGTGCATTGTGGAGATGCTGATCTGCGCATGGTGATGCGCTCGATGGAGCCGGGCTACGAGCCCAAAGAGGCAATCATGCAGACGGTTCGCGAGATGGTGGACGGCGAGACGGTCGTCTTTGTGTGCCATCCGGGCTATCTCGATCGTTTTATCTTGGAGAACAGCTCGCTCACGACCGACCGCACCAAGGAAGTCGATGCGCTGATTGACCCCGAGCTTCGCACTTGGCTTGAATCTCAACCTGATCTTCGCCTGATCGACTACCGCGACCTGTAAGGACCCAAGTCACCACAAAGGGGACAGTCGCCTTTGTGGTGGTTCTGGCGCCGTTGCCATTATGGCGGCGGCGCCTTTTTTGTCCGTGTGGCGCGGTAGAGTGTAAGCGGTTGAAATTTGCGTCCATCGAGGAGCTGCTATGAACGAGATCAAGTGCCCGCATTGTGGCGAAGTTTTTAAGGTCGATGCGTCCGGTTATGCGGATATCGTCAAACAAGTGCGCAATGCCGAGTTTTCGCGCGATCTGGATGAACGTGTGAGGGCAGTCCAGCGCGAGGGCGAGCAGGCGCTGGAGCTTGAGCGCTCGCGTTCGACGGCTGCTTTGCAGGAGGCAGAGTCTCAGCGCACCGCTCAGCTTGCCGAGCAGAAGAACACTGCGGATCAGAAGCTGGCACAAGAGGTTGCCAAGCGCGATGCTGAGCTTGCCGAGCTGCGCGCCAAGCTCGAGGGCGCTGCCACAGAGCGCGAGAGTGCAAGTCAGCGCGCGGCGGTTGAGGCCCGTGCCGATGCTCAAAAGGAAAACGCCGAGCTTCAGCGAGAAATCGACAATTTGCGTGCGCAGCTGGAACGCAAAGATGATGAAGCCAAGCTCGTCGAGTCGGCGGCGCGCAATGCTGCTCAAAACGATTTAGCTGCACGTGATGCTCAGATTGCTGAGCTGCAGGCCAGACTTGCCGCGGCGGACAAGGCCCAGGAGATGGCGCTTGCCGCCGCTGCGGCCGAGTCGCAGCGTGAGCTCGATGCCGCTCGCAGCGAGGCCGAGCGCGCGCTTGCTGACTATCGCGTGAAGGTGCAAGAGAAGTTTTCTGCCGCAAAGGCACAGTCCGAGCAAGAGGCCGAGGGTCTGCGTGCCCAGTTGCGCGAGCAGGAACTGATGGCAAAAATGAACCTGTCAGAGGCGGTCGCCGCGGCGGAGCGAGAGCGCGATGAGGCGCGTGCCAAGCTGACGAGCGAGCTGGCGGTGCGTGATTCTCGCGAGGAGCAGGCCAAGGCGGCACACGAGCTCGAGCTTGCGCAGGCCAAGCGCGCGAGCGATGAACTAATTCGCTACAAGGATGAAGAGATTGAGCGTCTTAAGGACATGAAGGTCCGCCTGTCCACCAAAATGGTGGGCGAGTCGCTCGAGCAGCACTGCGAGACCGAGTTTAATCGTCTGCGCATGACGGCGTTTCCCAACGCGTACTTCGAGAAAGATAACGATGCGTCCGAGGGCACCAAGGGCGACTTTATCTTCCGCGAGTGCGACGCGAGCGGCAACGAGATCATTTCGATCATGTTCGAGATGAAAAACGAGAACGACGAGACCGCGACCAAACACAAGAACGAGGATTTCTTTAAGAAACTCGATCACGATCGCCGCCAGAAAGGCTGCGAGTATGCGGTGCTCTGCACCCTGCTGGAGCCCGAGAGTGACCTCTATAACGCGGGTATCGTCGACGTGAGTTACCGCTATGAGAAGATGTACGTGATCCGCCCGCAGTTCTTCATCCCCATGATTACGCTCCTTCGCAACGCCGCTATGGGTTCGCTTCGCTATAAGCAGGAACTGGCGGAGTACAAACAGCAGAATATCGATGTCACGAACTTCGAAGCCAAGATGGAGAAGTTCAAGGATGGCTTCTCGCGCAACTACAACCTGGCGAGCAAGCAATTCGAGTCGGCAATCAAGGAGATCGATGCCGCCATTAAGCAGCTCGAGAAGACCAAGGACGACTTGCGCCGCAGCACCGAGAACCTACGCTTGGCCCACAACAAGGCCGATGAGCTTACCATTCGCAAGCTCACATGGGGCAACAAGACCATGAAGGCAGCGTTTGACGAGGCGCGCGAGGCTGCGCCAGAGACAAACGAGGAGCCAGACGAGGCGGATTCGTATGAGGTCGAGGATGCCGAGTAAGGCATAGCGGATAGTGAAAAAGCGGGGCTGCTGGCGATGTTGCCAACAGCCCCGCTTCGTTTCGTCCCAATATGCTTGGCTAATCCTCGAGCAAATCCTCGATAAAACCGACGCGGTAGTTCTTGAAGATGACCTCGCCACCGTCTTGCGTGGCGTCCAGATCGACATCGCCCATGATGCCAAAGTCGTGGTCGCCGTCCTCGTCGGCAAAAATCTGGTGCACGTGCCACACGTGGAGCGCCTTCTCGTCGGACTCGTCGATCGAGAACATAGCAGAGGAGCGCGCGTCGCCGTCGGTGAGAATCTCCTCGTGCTGCTCGTGGTAAGCGTCGAGTGCTTTTTGCCAGCGGATCTCGCTCATGCCCCAGTCGTCGTCGAGCTCGCCCAGGTCGCGAACGTGCTCGCGGGCGGCAAGGGTCACGCGGCGGAAGAGCGCGTTGCGCACCAACAGCGTGCAGCCGCGGCGGTCCGCCACGACCTCGTCGATGCCCTGCGGCGGCGTGGCGTCGAGGGCTGCCGGGTTGCCAGCGTTTTCCCACTCGTCTACCAAGCTCGAGTCGACCGAGCGCACCACAAAGCCCAGCCACGAGATAATGTCGCGCAGGCGCTCGTCGCGCTTCTCGATGGGTACGGTGCGGTCGAGCGAACGGTAAGCCTCTGCCAGGTAGCGCAGCAAAATGCCCTCGGAGCGGGCGATGCCGAGCTTTTGAATGTAGCCCTTAAAATCGCTCGCGCTTTCCAGCATATCGCGCAGGACGCTCTTGGGAGAGAGCTGGTAGTCGTTTGCCCAGGGTACTTCCTGGCAGTACTTGTCAAAAGCGGCGTCGAGCAAATCCTCGAGCGGCTTTTCGTACGTGACGTCTTGAATGCGCTCCAGACGCTCCTCATACTCGATGCCGTCGGCCTTCATCTCGGCCATAGCTCGATCGCGTGCGGCACGCTCCTGCGCACGCAGCACTTGCTTGGGATCTTCGAGCGTCGCCTCGACCATTGAGATTAAATCCATGGTATAGGTCTCGCTCTCGGGATCGAGCAGCTCCAACGCGGCGAGCAAGAACGGCGAGAGCGGCTGATCGAGCGCAAAGTCCTCGGGCAGGTCGACCGTCAGCGCGTAGTCGATGTCCGGCGCGGCGTCAGCCGGAGCGTCGGGTGCGGGCGGCACCTCGGTGCGAACGACGACACCGGAATCGATGAGCGTGGCGAAGATTTCGTCGGCGCGAACCTCGAGCTTTGCCTTTTCCTCGGGCGTTTGCAGGCTCGTCTCGATGAGGTCGTGCACGCGGGCACGGGCGTCGCCACCCTGTTCGACCACGCTAATCACCATGGAGTGTGTGATGCGAAGGCGCGGCTTGAGCGTTTCGGGCTGCGTCTCGATCAGGCGCTCAAAGGTCTGCTTGTTCCAGGTGACAAAGCCCTCGGGGGCCTTCTTCTTTTTAATCTTGCGGAGCTTCTTGGGGTCGTCGCCCGCCTTGGCCATGAGCTTGGCATTCTCGATCTCGTGCTCGGGTGCCTCGGCAATCACCATGCCCTCGGTATCGAAGCCCGAGCGGCCGGCGCGACCGGCAATCTGATGAAACTCGCGGGCGCGCAGACGACGCATCTTGTAGCCGTCGAACTTGGTGAGCGCGGTGAGCACCACGGTATGGATGGGCACGTTGATGCCGACGCCGAGCGTATCGGTGCCGCAGATGACGGGCAACAGGCCCTGTTGTGCCAAGCGCTCGACCAGCAGACGATAGCGCGGCAACATGCCAGCATGGTGCACGCCGACGCCGCATCCGAGCAAGCGCTTAAGAATTTTGCCAAAGGCCGTCGAGAAGCTCGTGCCCTTGGCCGCCTCCTTGATGGCCCCACGCTGCTCCTTGCTGGCAATACCAAAGTTGGCGAGGGATTGCGCCGTCGCAAGTGCGGCGTCCTGGCTAAAGTGCACGATGTAGAGCGGGGCCTCGCCGCGGCGCATTGCGAGCTCGACCGTGCCCTCGAGGGAGGTCGTCACATAGTCATAACTCAGCGGAACCGGACGCGGGGCGTCGACAACCAAGTCGCAGGTTGCGCCGGTGTGCTCCTCAAGTGAGGCGGCGATGGCAGTGACATCGCCGAGTGTGGCGCTCATGAGCATGAATTGCGTGTGAGGCAGGGTGAGCAGCGGCACCTGCCAGGCCCAACCGCGATCGGGGTCGGCAAAGTAGTGGAACTCGTCCATGGCGACGCAGCCAACATCGGCATCTTCGCCCTCGCGCAGTGCGTCGTTGGCAAGGATCTCTGCCGTGCAGCAGATGACGGGTGCCTTGGTGTTGATATGCGTGTCGCCGGTGATCATACCGACGTTATCGCGGCCGAGCACCTGTACCAGATCGAAGAACTTTTCGCTGACCAGGGCCTTGATAGGGGCCGTGTAATAGCAACGTTTGCCCTGCGCCATGCCCATAAAGAGCATGCCCAGCGCGACAAGCGACTTGCCCGATCCGGTCGGTGTTCCCAAAATGACATGGTCACCGGCGGCTAGATCCATGAGGGCCTCTTCTTGGTGATCCCACAGCTCAATGCCGCGATTGCTCGTCCATTCAAAGAAGCGTTCGAAGGCCTGATCGGGCGTGAGCCACGGTTCGGGCTCACTGCCGTCTTCGGGCTCCCACCAGGTGGGGGAGAGCGCGCCGAGCGAGCCGAACTCGGCCTCGGTTCCCGTGCCGCCCGAGAATGAGCTGGCGGCGCCGGCGCCCGAGACGGTGCTGGCGGCGGTATCTGTCGTGGTCTGTGCCATGTGGTTGCTTTCTCTCGCGTTTGTCCGCCATCCATTATGGCGTAGCGGCGGCGCGGGGTGCTAGCGCGCGGGAAAATGCAGGAAATGGGCGTTCTGCCCAGCCGTTTGGTGCAGTCGCCAGCTAAGTGAGTAGACTTTTTGCGATATCGCGAGCACATGGTTTTTACGCAAGGTCTCTACCTGCGGTTTTAGTTTTTGCCATACGGGTTGTGCTCGGCTGTTGTCAAAAAGTCTACTCACTTAGGTTTGAGGGCCGTTCGTCGGCGCCTATTTGCGCTTGGTTGTCAACGCCGCGGCCATCAAAAGCCCTAGGACTCCTGCGGCAGGCGCTTTTTGCCTTTACGGGCGCGGTTTTTAAAGTTCTCGACGGCTTCTTCCATGCCCAGAGGCACATAGGTGAGCTCGTCGAGGTTATCGGGCAGGTAGCAGGCAAGACTTTGCTCCTGCATGTGACCCGCCGTGAGCACATCGTCACTGGGATGTGCGCCGGGTGTGGCGCAAATGCCATAGACGGCGGCGCCCATCTCGCGCGTGCGGCACTCATACTCGGTCTCGGGATGCTCGGGATGGTCGCGGCGAACGTCGTCACTTGTCCAAAGTGTGTCGTAGCCTGCCGCGGCAAACTGCCCCAGGGCGTAGTCGCGCAATGGCTTGCTGTCGGTTCGCAGTGTGACGGTGGCGCCGGCTGCAAAGAGCGGGCGGTAGAGCATCAAATGCTCGACATGGACGAGTCGTTTTTTGGCGTACTTGGCCTTGGGCTGCGGCGTGGGAAAGTTGATGGTGATGGCATCGAGCTCGCCTGCGGCAAACAGCTGCGGCAGCGATGCAGCGCCTCGGGGCAGCACAAGCGCATTGGGCAGCTCCTGCTCGCAGATTTTCTGCGCGGCATAGGCGATGCAGATGGGCTCCTGGTCCATACCGATAAAGAGGGTGTTTGGCTCGCGGACTGCGCGCTCTACAAGGTACGTTCCCTTGCCACAGCCAAGATCCAGGTGAAGGTGCTCGAAGGGCTTGCTGCCAACTGGCGCGCAGGCTTCGCGCCACTCTCCGGCATAGGCCTCGGGGTTCGTCTCAATTGCATCGGCGTAGCGCTCCAGGCGCTCCTCGAGCACAAAGTTCTTAGGCGTGCGAACGTGGACGGCTCCCATGAGGCTCCTTGGTCATACGTGTGGAACGCATAGCCATGCGTTCCGTCAATGGGTTGGAAAAGGGTGGGCATAGCTTGCCCGAACGTTACGGCGCGGCTCGGTGGCGAGTCGACGATGCCTACAGGCGCTTGAGAATCACATAGCGGTTGAGCTCGCCGCTGCGACCGTCGGCATGGAAACGCTCAAGCTCGCGTACGGGAACCTCGCCACTCTTGTAGAACGTGCGCACGCCGCGCACCAGGTCGGTGATCTGCTGATCGTCAAAGTGATGACAATAGCGGTAGGCGTGGCGGTCGTTTTGCCAGCCAATGAGGTGGTCGCCGGCTTCAAACTGTGCGGAATCGTAACCCTCAAACGGCGGGGTGAGCTCGGCGCGGGCCTCGGCGCGAACGGCCTTGCGCGCCATGCGCTCGTCATTCATAAACTCCCAAAAGCTGATGGCGATGATGCCGCCCGGGCGTGTCTGGCGCACCAGGGCGTCGAGCACGCGTACGCGGTACTCGCACGATGGCACGTGGTGCATAAAGCCAAAGCAGACCGAGATGTCGGCGAGCGGGGCATCGAAAAGCACGTCGGGCGTCTCGGCGGGGTTGAGCCTCATGAGGGCGTCGAGCACGTCGAGTTCCTGGAAGTGCAGGTTGGGAATGCGCAGTGCGTGGCCACGTGCATCGATGGCCAGGTCTTGGCATGAGTCGACGCCGTAGAACTCAAACGGGCAGCTGGCATCTGCCGAGGGGTTTGCGCCATCGACGCCCTTGGCGGCAAGTGCGCCGCCGGCGGCAAAGTTCTCGAATCGCATATTGCCGCAGGCGAGATCGAAGACGCGGACGGGATGCTCGATCGTGGCGACGTCGAGCTGTTCGAGCGCGATGTCCATGGTGCGCACCCAGCCGGGCCACGGGGCCTGGCGCGTATCGGAAAAGGAGGCGGAGTGCTCGCGATAGAACGTATTGTTGAGCTGGATGAGCGATGAGGCGAAATCGCGGTTCACGGCGCGGAACTCCCTCCGTTGGCGGTGCGGAATAAACAGTACGACCATACTACCGTTTACGCCGCAACGGGGACAACCAAGCTACGGGTCATTGCTTTGTTTGGACACATTTCCGCAGCTCATATGCACCCGCAACCGCCGGTTGTCAAAAATCTCACTAGAATAGGTGGCATGCTTTTGGCGGTGGCGGATAGATTTTTAACTGTGCAAGGCGCCTTAAGAAGAAAAACGGTCCGGCGGCACGGCTGGCATCACATAGGAGGAACCATGAATGTAGAAACTGCGCAGCGGCTCGCCGACCTTCGTCGCAGCAAGGGTTTTAGCCAAGAAGGGCTCGCGCGAAAGCTGGGGCTGTCGCGCCAGGCGGTCAGTAAATGGGAGCGCGCGGAGAGCTCGCCCGATACCGAGAACCTGATCTCGCTCGCTAAACTCTATGGCGTGAGTTTGGACGAGCTCCTCAATCCGAGTGACGAGATCGAGGACGATATCGAGTTTGAGAACGAGGACCGCGCTCGTCAGCGCGAGGCCGAGGCGGCAGAGCGTGCCCGCACCCATGAGGCGGCGGCGCGCGCTACCGAGGCGGCAACGCAGGCGAGTGATACTGCGGCCAAGGCGGCGCAAGCGGCAAGCTGGAGTGCGCAGGCCGCCAATGCCGCTACGGCGCAGGCGACGAGTGGCGGCGCAGTTGGTTCGACTCCGGTGAAGGGCCCGTTCCAGTCGTTCCCGTATTGGGCCGTGTGCTGGCTGCTGTTCTTTTTACTGATGTTCCTGGTTGGTGCCAGCCCCTTTCCCGCACTGATCTTCTTTACGATTCCCATCTATCACTGGGTGGCGCGTGCGCTCGATGGCGATTGGGCACGTGGGGATATCCAGGTTGGTCCGGTGCCGGCGGTCGCTAGGACTAAGGGGGAGGACGTTTCCACTGCGGTTGACGCTGGCATGGCTGCCGCGACCACTGCTGAGTCGAGTGCCAAAGAAGGTGATGAATGATGAAGCTCTCGCATGAGTCTAAGAGGCGCTTGGGCATTGGCATCGGAGCGTTTGTGCTTATCATTGGACTTGTCTTTGGCACTTCGCGGACTTTGATTCATTTTGATGGTCCGTGGGATCTCGACGATGTTGTATCCGGCTTGTCTGGTATGGACGATGCGCTTGACGAGGACGATCTTTTGGATAGCGGTAACTATTCCGCTCGGCCTCAACAGCTTTCGAGCGAAACGTTTGATGCCGACGCGTTCACATCGCTTGACTTGGACGTGACGTCGGGCACGGTCGAGGTCAAGTACGTTTCCGATGGACCGGTGCGTGTCATCGAGAGTGGTCGCGTTGCAAAAGGAGTAACTGCTTACGATGCTGCCACGCAAAATCTGGCCGAGATTAGGGGCTCTACGCTCAAGATTAACCAGTTCGACTGCGATGACGAGCGTGCGCTTGACCGTACGGTCACCATCGAGCTGCCGCGCGAGCTTGCCGATAACATGATGGACATTTCGGCGAATGTGGGGTCGGGGGATCTGACGATTACGGACATTGCGTGCCACGACTTCGATTTGACGTTGGACTCGGGAGACATCGAGTTCGCGGGCACTGTAACTGACACCCTGAATGCCGAGGTCGGTTCGGGCGATGTGGCGTTCGAGCTCTACCAGGCCCCCGCGAAGTCGATGGACGTAAGCGTGGGCTCGGGCGATGTGGAGATATCGGTTCCGAACTCTACGGGCTTTAAGGCGAGCCTCACCGTGGGCAGCGGTGACTTTGAGAGCGATTTCCTTCCGCTTGGCAACGATGGCGAGACCATATTGAATGCTGAATTCGACAACGGTGACAAGTCTGCAACGTATCGTTTTAAGGTCGGTTCGGGCGACATGTCGTTCGAATCGGTGTGACATGCGGTTTTCGGAGATCGGTGCATATAGGCATGCTCTTTGATGGAGGCGCCGGGGCCGTGACTGGCTCCGGCGCCTTTGCCTTTACAATGGGGGCATGGAACAGATTATTTTGAACATACTCGAGGCTCTGCGTCGCGGTGAGACCGTGGACGACAAGGCGCTCGTCAAACTGATACATGCCGAGGCGCGCCGTGAGGGTGCCGACAAACGAGATCTGGCCAAGCGCCGTCTGCTGCCGTTCTACCAGCGGGTTAAACGTGAGAAGCCGGCTCGTTGGGCTGGATGGAATGTCGATGCCGAGCTGGAGCGTCAGCTGCTGCAGGTGCTGCGCATGAAGCCGCGCCGCACGGCTTCGGGCGTGGCGACCATTACCGTCATCACCAAGCCGTGGCCCTGTTCGGGCGATTGCCTGTTTTGCCCCAACGATCTGCGCATGCCCAAAAGCTATCTGCATGCCGAGCCGGCATGCGCCCGTGCGGAGCAAAACTGCTTTGACCCGTATTTGCAGGTGAGCGCTCGCCTGACCGCACTTTCGCAGATGGGGCATGCGACCGACAAGATCGAGCTTATCGTGCTCGGTGGCACCTGGAGCGACTATCCGCAAGGGTATCAGACGTGGTTTATGTCCGAGCTTTTCCGTGCGCTCAATGACGATGCCGTCGCCGGCGTGGCGGCAAACCCCATGTTGGCGCGTCCGGGCATCAGCCGTGCCGAGGCGGGGCGCCTGCTCGATGACGCTCCCGCCGATGCCCTGCCGCCGGTGGTAACAGAGCGCCGCGAGTGCTATCGGGCTGCCGGCATTGCGACAGACGAGGCCAAGCTCGCTGCCGGCGTTGCCGACGAGCAGGAGCGTGTGGATGCTGCCGTGGGCGGCTATAACCGCGCGGTGCGTCGTCTGTACGGCCCCGGTACGCCGTGGGGCGAGGTCACCGAGTGGCAGACGGCAACGATGGAGGAGCTCGAGCGTCAGCAGCGCATCAACGAGACGGCGAAGCATCGCGTGGTGGGACTCGTTATCGAGACGCGCCCCGATACCGTAACGCCGCAGGCGCTTACGCTCATCCGCCGTCTGGGCTGCACCAAGATACAGATGGGCATCCAAAGCCTTGACCAGCATCTACTCGATATCAACGAGCGTCGCATTTCGGTGGCGCAGATTGAGCGGGCGTTTTCGCTTGCGCGCCTGTTTGGCTTTAAGATCCATGCGCATTTTATGCTCAACTTGCTGGGCGCCACACCCGAGGGGGACAAGCGCGACTACGAGCGCTTTATGACCGAGGGGGCCTTTATGCCCGACGAGGTCAAAGTCTACCCGTGTGCGCTCATCGAGGGCTCGCGCCTGGTGGGCTGCTACGAGCGCGGCGAGTGGCGCCCCTATACCGAGGAAGAACTGCTCGATGTGTTGGCCGATGACATCGTGGTGACGCCGGCATTCTGCCGCATCAGCCGCATGATTCGCGACTTTAGTTCCGATGACATCATGGTGGGCAACAAGAAGCCCAACCTGCGTCAGCTCGTCGAGAACCGCCTGGCTGCTCGGGGTGACGGTGCGACGGTGCGTGAGATTCGCTATCGCGAGATCAGCACGGCGGGTGCCGACTTGGATAAGCTATCTCTTGATGAGGAAGTAGCGTACGAGACGCCGGTGACTTACGAGCGCTTTTTGCAGTGGGTGACGCCGCGGGGCAAGATCGCGGGCTTTTTGCGGTTGTCGCTGCCCGATCGCGCTTTTGTTGCCGCACATGCGGACGAGATGCCGACGATGCCGGACGAGGCGATGATTCGCGAGGTGCACGTTTATGGTATGGCGGCACGTGTGGGCGATCAGGGCCAGGCGGCTCAGCATCACGGCCTGGGGCGTCTGCTCGTGGAGCGTGCGTGCCAGATTGCTCGGGATGCGGGGTATACGCACATCAACGTGATCAGCGCGATCGGTACGCGCGAGTACTATCGCCATCTTGGATTTTATGACCATGGCCTTTATCTGCAAAAGGAGCTCTAGATGAACAAGCCGAGTGTTTCTGCCGGCGTCGTTGCCGGCGTTGCTCTGGGAGCCGCGGCGCTTGGTGCGGCCGCTGTCGCTGTTCGTGCTGCCTGTCTGCAGGTCGCGAGGACCCGCAACGGGTTGGCACGTGTGAAGCGTGTGCACGACGAGAGCGGTGGCGAGGTCCGCGTGCTCGTACAGGGCGGCGTCTACCAAAGCGCGAGCTATGTTGGCGATCGTTGGGCGGAGCCAGTCTTTGCGTACTATCGTGCATTTGACGATGTGTTTGAGGCTGAGGACGCAATGCGTGATGCTTACGGGCATGGTATCGACCGCATGCTTATGCTGGGCGGCGGCGGGTTTGCCTATCCCAAGTTTGCGCTGATGTCGCACGAGGGCCTGCGCATGGACGTCATCGAGTATGACGGAGAGATAACGCGCTTGGCGCGCCGTTGGTTCTATCTGGATGAACTGGAGCACACGGTGGGCGATCGCCTGCGGGTGATTACCGCCGAGGCTCGCTCGTATCTGGGTGTGACGAGCGTGGGCCATCGTCGCTACGACGTCGTTGTGAGCGACTGCTTTGGCGGTGCCGAGCCCGTGCGCGAGCTGGCGACCGTTGAGGCGCTGCGCCTGGTGCGGGGCAGCCTGAACCCCGGGGGTATCTACGTGGCCAATATCGTGAGCGCAAACGAGGGGAGCGATGTGACGTTCCTTCGCGACTGCGCTGCCACGGCACTTGAGGTGTTCAACCGCGCTTGGGTGGCGCCTTGTGGCGATACGGAGTTCGGCGGCGAGGAAAACTACCTGCTCATCGCCAGCGACGGCGACTACGCCTTTGCCGAAGCCGTGCCCTTCGACACCGACTTCCTCGGCACCGTCCTTCACGACAAGTAAGTCTCCCCGTCCCAAAAAAGACTGGTCTTAGGCGTGGTCGCGCCAGCCGTGAACGCGCTGCTTCATGCCCTCTATGTCGAGCACGCCTTCGGCAAAGCCCTTGCGCACGAGCTCTTCGGGAACAAACTCGTCGTAGCGGTCAAAGTAAGGCACCTCGCCAGGATAGACGAGCTCGATGGGATCGAAGTCCTTTTCGGCCTCGGCGGCGAGCACCTCAAAGAACGTCTCCTCGTCGGCCTTCATCTTAAACTGCATAAAGTACGGGCGTGACGGGTCGAGTCCGCGAAGGCCCAGCTCAGCGGCGCATTTGATTTTAAGCATGCGCTCGAGTGCTAGGAAGGCGTAGCTGCCCAGCCAGGGGAAGAGCACCCAGGTATCGCCGCCCAGGTTAATGAGAGGCTTGGTTCCCGCCCCCGAAATCTCGGTCGTATGACGAGCCTGCGCCAAGCGGGCCCGTGCGTTACCCATAAGGTACGGATATGTCGTGTGCTCGTTGAGCGCCTTGCGCATGCGCTCGAGCACATGCGTGTTAATGTCGCCGGGGCAGTCGCCAAAGTAGGCCGGCACCCGGCCCTTGACCTGCGTGGCAAAGACAGTGTGGCGCTTCCAGTCCACTTCCTCGACAATCCAGCAGTGTCCGGCGATGGCGATGCGCTCACCGGGCGGGGGCGGATTAACGATCGTGCCCAGCTCGGCCGATTCGCTCCGGACGGTAAACTCCTCGTTTTCCTGGAACACGGCGTAGAACTTAAAGTTGTTGATGATGCGCTCGCCCGCGAGACCCACGATGAGCCCGCCACCTTCGGTGACCTGGATATGGTCGATCTTAATGAGGTGACGTAGCAGCACGCGGTAATCGTCTGCCGAGACACGGTGGAAATAGCTGAGCGTGAGCACGCGCTGGGCAAGTTCGGCCGGCGTGAGCTCGCCGGTGCTGGCGAGGGTCGACATAGTCTGGTGATAGAGCAGGCTGTAGGGGAGACGATCGAGCTCGGGTGGCTCGACCCACTTTTCCTCGCGATAGAGTTGTACGAGCGCGATACCCTGCAGGAGCTTCCAGGGAATGGTTTCGGGCATCATCGTGCGCGGCTCGGGCTCTTCCTCGCGCATGACAAACCACATCTCGGGCGGAAGATCGCGACGGCCCGTGCGCCCCATGCGCTGCAAAAAGGAGCTAACGGTAAACGGCGCGTCAATCTGGAAGGCGCGCTCCAGGCGGCCGATATCGATACCGAGCTCCAACGTAGAGGTGGTGACGGTTGTCTGCGTCTGCTCCTCGTCGCGCATGAGCTCCTCGGCCGTCTCGCGTAGCGATGCCGAAAGATTGCCGTGATGGATGAGAAAACGGTCGGGCTCGTGCCGGCTCTCGCAGTAGCTGCGCAGCATGGAGCACACGGCCTCTGCCTCCTCGCGCGAGTTGGCAAAGACCAGGCATTTGCGGCCGCGCGTATGCTCAAAGATATAGCCCATGCCGGGGTCGGCGTTGTCGGGCGCCGTGTCGGTGGGGTTGAGAAGCGCCTGCTCGGTCGCTCGTGGGATGTCGACTTCGCCCTCGGGGGCCGAGGAAGTGCGACGGTCTTTGGGAGCGGCCTTGCCCCGCGCCTGCTCACGACGTTGACGGTGTTCTTCCTGTGTAAGCCGTCCGCTGTGGCACATGTCTTGTCCGGATGCGGGCAGCGCCGCGGGCGCCGCCGTCTCAATACGCTCGCAAGCAAGCACCTCGGCTTCTTGTGGACCTGTGCCTACGAATCCTCGTTGCTGAGCCTGGGGGCCCGAGTTGTAGAAGTGCTCCATGGAGATGCGCCACACGCGGCGCGGTTCCTCAAAGCGGGGGATAACGCAGTCGCGCCCCGTTCCCTGCGAGAGAAAGGCGCCCGTGCGCTCGGGGTCGCCGATGGTGGCCGAAAGGCCAATGCGGCGGGGCTGCACGCCTGCCATGCGCGAGAGGCGCTCGATAAGACAGAGCGTCTGCCCTCCGCGGTCGCCGCGCATGAGCGAATGGACTTCGTCGATAACCACATAGCGCAGGTCGCAAAACATGCGCGGGATCGCCATGTGCTTATGGATCAGGAGCGCCTCGAGCGACTCGGGCGTAATCTGTAGGATGCCGCTCGGTTTTTTGATGAGTTTGGCCTTGTGTGATTGCGAGACATCGCCATGCCAGTGCCAGACGGGGATATCGGCTTCTTCGCACAGGTCGTTGAGGCGGACGAATTGGTCGTTGATGAGCGCCTTGAGGGGGCCAATGTAGAGGGCGCCCACGCTTGCGGGCGGGTTCTCCCAAAACTCGGTCAGGATGGGAAAGAAGGCTGCCTCGGTTTTGCCGGAAGCCGTGGATGCCGTCAGGAGCACATTATCTTGCGTGTTAAAGATGGCATCAGCTGCTGCAACCTGGATGGAGCGTAGGCTCTCCCAATCGTGGGAGTAGATGAAGTCTTGGATAAACGGGGCGTAGCGGTCAAAGGCGTTCACGGGGCCTCCTTTCAAAAGCGAATCTCTCAACGCGGCGGGCAGTGGCTTGCTGCATTACTGCTTCAACGTTTGCCCAGATAGAGCCTGCCAAAATAAACCTGTCCCTTTTTGGCAGGTTAGATGGTGAATTCGGCGAAGTTACGGTCGCCGCCTGCGGTATCGGTGTCGCCTGTTGCGGCTGCCGGCGCCAGCGCGTCGCCGCCGACGCTTTGCAGCAGCTCGGCCACGTTGGCGTCGGGGTTTTGGCATAGGATGTCGAGCAACTCGATAAAGTCACGAATGACTTCACGCGGCGTCAGATGCGTGTCGGCTCCCACACGACCGAACTCGATCTTGAGGAAGTCCACCAAGTCGTTCTCGGTAAGCGTGGGCGTCCAGCCAAAGTAGCCAGCGTGAATTTGCATGAGTTTTTCGATGAGCACCAGTAGCTCCTCGTAGGTGAGCGGCTGCAGGCGGATGATGGGCGCGAGCATGTCCTTAAGGTCCTCGCGCGCAAAGCGACCCTGAGCGAGTCGGCTGCGCAGAGCCTCGTAGGAGAACACGCCGCGGCGGCGGTCTTCGATGGAGGTTGGCGTGCCGCCCATGATCATGCCCAGGTACTGTGCCTTGCCCTGAAGTGTGTCGTTGTACATGGTCAGGATCTTCTCGTAGTTGTACTGGCGCGTGATGGCATTGGGAATCTTATACAGATTCACGAGCTCGTCGATGAGCACCAGCATGCCCTTGTAGCCACTGCAAACCAAAAAACGCGCGATGAGTTTGACGTAGTCGTACCAGTCGTCATCGCTGATGATGGTCGAGGAGCCCAGCTCGGCGCGTGCCTCGCTCTTGGTGCGGTATTCGCCGCGAATCCATTTGGTCACGCGGCTCATGGTCTCTTCGTCGCCCCCGGATGCGGCCATGCGATAGCGGCGGAGCATGCGGGTGAAGTCGAAGCCGTGGACCATCTCCTCGAGCGGGGCCAGTTGGGCATTGACGACCGACTCGTCGACGTCGGCACACGAGGCGACCCAGCGATCCAGAATAAGGTTGAGCGCACCGCCCTCGGGGCGCGTCTTGGTCGATATATTGCGGATGAGCTCACGGTAGGTGGCAAGACCCTGTCCCTGACCGCCCTGCAGGCGGCGCTCGGGCGACAGGTCGGCATCAGCGACGACGAATCCCTCGCCCATGGCGTGCGTGCGGATAGTCTGGAGCAAAAAGCTCTTGCCGGCGCCGTAACGACCGACCAGAAAGCGGAAGCTCGCGCCACCGTCGGCGATGAGACTCAGATCGGTGAGCAGGGCGCGGATCTCGACCTCGCGCCCTACGGTGATGTAAGGAAGGCCGATGCGCGGGACCACGCCGCCCTTGAGCGAGTTGAGAATGACGGCAGCGACGCGCTTGGGCACGCGAGGTGCTGCGGATGCGGTATCACTCATGGTCTAGGTATCCTCTCACGTCTGCTTCGTAGTCCTCGATAATCTGCGGCCCTGCCGCGCTAAATTCAATTACGGTGTCGCCCACCAGGTCAAAGAGCGCCTCGTTGATGGTATCGACGAGCATGTCCTCGCTCTGCTCCGATTGCACTACCGCCGATTCCGCCTGTACTGCGTTGTGCTCGAGCAGCGCGCGGAGATAGGCGTCTGCGGCGGGCGCGAGTTCGTTTGTGGCGTCAGCGGGCGTAGCAGCTGCGAACGCGGGCGTCGGCGCGAGAAGCGGTGCCACTACACCAAACTGTTCGGTGGATATGGTCGGCTCGTCGGACTCGTCCTGCCCTGCGGCCGCCGCGACCGCCTCGACCATCGCGTCGGCTACGGGCTCGGCTTCCGGTTGCCCTGAGTCCGCTGCCTCGGCTTCTGCGGACGCGCCGTCCTCGCGTTCCTCGTCGATCAAAAGCGCTTCGCGCGTTTGTGCAGCAGCGCTCCGAATGTGCCCCAGCTGGCTCAAATCGATATCGATCTTGACGGGCTGGTGTGCGGCGTCCCACGAAAGCCATGCCACAATCTCGTCATCGATAATCTTGGCCAGATATTTGGGGACCTTTTCTTCCTGCAGGGGATGGGCAGGGTCCAGGGCCAGGCGCAGGCGTTGGTCGCAGGCGCGCATCATCTCGCCAAGTTTGCTGCTCTTTTGTCTGCTGCCGTGAATCCGCATGCATTCCCAAAAACCGTTTTGGCAACGGTAGATATGGATGGGGTCCAGACGGTATTCGCAGTCCTCGTGGCGCTCGGGCGCAAAGAATACGGCCGAGGCAAACATGGTGTAGGGCATTGCCGTCTCCTCCCCAAATAAACTTGCCACGATGCCGGTCTTTCGGTGCGTGTCATAGTAGCGCGCCATGCGGACATACACGGCGCACGCCACGTGGCGCAGATCGCGGTGGTGGCTGCGGTCGAGCCGCGAGCTACTTAGGTTGTACGTGGAGAGGGCGTTGATGGCGGCCATGAGTCGCTCCTCGCGCACCTCATCGGGCGGAAGGGGGAGCGTGGGCTCGGAGGTTTTGCGACGCTTGGGTGCCGGGTCCGACGGCGTCGGTGCTGGTACAAGGTCTCGTGCCGCGCGCCGCAGTTCGATAAGGGCGTTATCGAACATGACGGTTTTAGAGTCGCGAAGCAGCTTGGGGTCGAGCCCGTGGAACACGGCGTAATCTTGCAGCCACACGCGCGCAAACCGGTCGATGCCGGGCTCGAAGGCGCGATAGACATCCCAAAAAGCCTTGATCTTGTTAAAACCATCGAGTGGATTATCTACGCCAATGCCGCAGATCAGCTCATAGAGATACAGAAAGGCAAAGGACGTAGACGTTTCCTCGACGGTTCCGCGGCGCACTTGGGCACGCCAGGTAAAGTAGCCGCGCAGTTGCCGGTCGCTCATGGCGTTGTAGGTGGGAAAGTACGACTTAAAGGTGCCGTTGTAGGGACAGTCGTCCTCAAAGCCGGCCATCAGCAGGCCCTGGCGGTAAAAAAGCTCGGCTTCCGAAAGCCAGCGGCCCGCACCGCCCTTGGGGTCATCCTGCCAGCGCGATATCTCGCGCATTTTACGGTACTGGTCGGGGAGGAAATTCTGCATCTGTCGCCCGGTTTTGAGAATCGGCTCGTCTGCGTAGGTTTCGTTTGAGAAGCGGGCGGACTGATGGGTCCGGGCCTCGGCCATAATGCGCTCGATGAGCATCTTGATGTCCTGGTCGGCCACCGCTCCTCCTCTCGAACGCAGCTACGGTGACCTCATATCATAGCACAGCATCAAACAGATGTTCGAGATACCGATGCGTTGATAGATTTAGAACAGGAGGGCGTAGATGACGGCGATGACGACGGAGGGAAGCATATTGGCCGTGCGGAAGGTCTGAGGACGGATGAGGTTGACGCCGACGCAGAAGATGAGCATGGAGCCTACGAGTGAAAGGCTGTTGAGGGCTGCCGTGGTCATGATGGGGGAGAGCGCGCCGGCAAACAACGTGATCGTCCCCTGGAACACGGCGACGGGCAGGGCGGAGAAGATGCAGCCGCGGCCAAGCGAGGCCGTCATGGTGCAGACGATGATGCAGTCCAGTGCGCCCTTGAGGGCAAGCGTTGACCAGTCGCCGAGCAGGCCGTCCTGGATCGATCCCACAATGGCCATGGCGCCGATGCACACGGTGAGTGAAGTCGAGACAAAAGCGTTGGTGAACTCGTTATCGCCCTCACTGCCAGTCTTGCGCTTGAGCCATTCGCCAAGGTTCTCGATGGCGGCCTCCAAGTTGATGGCCTCGCCGATGAGCGAACCGAGCGCAAATGAGACGATGAGCATGGTGGTACCGGTGGTCGCTAGCGCCTTTCCATCGATGATGAGCATCTTTTGCATGGTGCCGCCCAGGCCGATAAACAGGACGCACAGCCCCGATGCTTTCATGAGCGTGTCTTGGATGTGCGGTGTAATGAAGCGGCCGCCCGCTAATCCCAAAAGACCGCCCGCAACTAAAAGCGCAACGTTGATGATTGTTCCCAAGCCCGGCATGAGCCCTCCTGTATTGATGCCAACGTGGCAATCGTAGCAGAACGAAATGCGAGGCACATCGCGACTCATCTAATACGTTATATAAGTGGTATTAGGAATGATGCGCAGCATTTAAGCCTCAGGTGGTTGTCGGGACATAGGGGTAGTAGTCAAAGCGCAGTGTCATAAGCCGCTGCGGGGATTCAATAGCCGCGGCGATGATATTGGCATCGCGGGCACGATCAAACCCTTCGAGTTCGATCTGATACGAGACGTCTTGCATAATGTCCAGACGTCGCCAGGCTAGAAGTGTGTCGCCATCGAATTCCAAGGTCTTGCCTCCGTCTGGGGCAACGGCGTATAGACGCAGTTTAGCGGTGGTTGCAGGGTCGACAACCGTGACCTTTTTAATTTCGTTTCGAGTATTCTTGGCGCCCAACAAGGTGAGCAGCGTTGGGGCCACGACCTCGCCCGATGGCAAATAGACGACTTCGATGGATTCGGGAAATGCGATGATGGCCGACTTGCGGACGGGCTGATTGGCGGCGGCAACTTCGATGTTTGCAGCATCGATGACCTCTGTGTGGTCGAGGGCGGCAAGCACGCAGCAGTTACCTTCATCGATCTCCTGAGGATCAGCAAGCCCCAGACTGTCCGCGAGCTCGGGATCGTTTGGACCGGTAGCGGGCTCATTTGGTGCTTCGAAAGAAGCTGGGACGCTGTTTGTCGGCGACGGCGTGTCGCCCGCACCTGCTTCTTTGTCCGTGCTCTCTTCTTGTATGGTTGCGTTGATGGGTTCGTCGTTTGAGGGGAGCGTCTTGGCGTCAAGCGCGGAGGGGACAATCCCGACGGCTCCGGATCCGTTCCACTCCATCTCGAGAAGCGCCGGGTCGGCAAGAATGCGTTGCCTGCCTAGCGTGTGGGTATCGATCGCAATAGGGCCTGCCTCCGTCCCGCGCGTAAGGCTGAGCGATCCGGCCGGCTTCTCGAAATGAATGTCTGTGTCTTCGGTACTGGCGGCGTAGAACAGCAGGGATGCTTCTCCCGCCGCGATGGCATCGGTGCCCGCCTTGGTCAGCCGCAGCGATGCCGTGAATGAGAGGGTGGGCTGCACATCGTCTGCATTCGCGGCGGCGCAGCCCAGACATATACCGCCTCCTTTCTCGAAAAACGCACCGTCGAAGGCGACCTTCGCACCGTTCGCCGAGTCATCGACCGAAGCGATATCGATGCGCAACCCCAAATCGCACGGATCGCCATCTGCATCGAGCACAATCGAGCGCCACGTGCAGACGGCGCACCCCGCCTGGGAGCCGTTTGCCTTGTTCGAACGATTGATATCCACGACTATCGAGCCGTCCGTATTACGACGAAGGCATCCCGAGGTTGAGATTGCGGCCTGTGCGAACGAAAAACGCTTGCACGCAATGGCGCTCGACGGATTTGGTGCGGAGCTTAGGGCTGCTGGTAAGGAGTCTGCCATGACGGGAGTCGCCCAAGCGGCGACAGGCGTTCCGGTTGCGAGCGCGCCGCAGAGTGCGACGACGGGCAAAAGGTTCTTCGATGCCATGGGGTCTCCTTAGCTAATTTAGTGCGGCCTGTCCGTGTTTCGTTTCTGGCTGCGTTTGATGTGCAGACCGAGGCCGGCGGTTCCCGCGCCTGCTGCCGTGGCGCCTGCTGCCAAGAGCCATCGTCTGTCGTCTGTCTGTGCCAACGGTTCCTTGCAGTTGCCGCGGTCGAGCTCCGAGAGGTCGACCGTCACCTGCGTGGCGGCCTGCGCCTGTTCTTGCTGGGCAAAGGCCATGGCTGGCCCAAACGCTAGGATACTGACGGCGGCGGCCAGGGCGACGGCCTTATGCCGTGTGCGCACCGGGCTCGACCGTCCAGGTGATCGTTGCAACCTGATCGCCTTCGCCGGTTACGCGGAAGATGTCGCGCGTGACGCGGGCGACGTTTCCGCTTGTCTTGAGCTTAATTTTGTCCGTGCCGCCGGCAATGCCCTGGTAGCCCATGTCGAAGGCTGCATTCTTGGAAAGATCGAGGCCCGTCTCCTGCATTGCGGCGCTGGCGTTCTGGAGTGCGCCGTCGGGGCCGACCTTAAAGTCGATGGAATTCTGCGCGGTTCCGGCCTTGGCGTCGGCGGCAATGGTCCAGGTGTTCATGGCGTCGATCTTCATGTTGGTGACATGGATGCCGTAGGCCGAATGATTGTCGATGGTGGTCGCGTCTTCTGAGGGGCCCTGAAGCGTGCCGTCGGCCTTGGCGACGAAGGGAATAACCGTCGGAACTTTGAACTCTACGTTGTCGATCTCGGTCCTGACCATTACTTTCGTGGTTCCAACGCGCCCGGCTGCCAGAGCTGGCGTCGGGGCGGCGCCCATTGCGAGCGCGAGCGCGAGCCCTGCGCCCACGATGAGCGCTCTGGCTCCGTTCATGTTCCTGGTGATGTCCATGGTCGTTCCTTTCTATTCGCCGCGGGCCGTCCCCGCGATGATTGGACGAATGCTGGTGAATTGCGTGCGGTGTCGCGTCGGCCGAAAAAGCTAGTTCTCGGCTTGCTCAACCCGTACCTTGACACGTGTCGGATTGCCGTGGCTGTCGAGGGTCTTGGCATCGAGTGCCTGGATCTCGATGTATGCCTCGCCTTCTTTGATGTCGCCGGCGGGGCACGTCTCGATTGTCTTGCCGGTCTCGACCACACCGGATTCGTACATGGTCTCGTCGTTTTGGATGACGCAGAATCGCTGGGGAAATTTATTGTCTTGGACGTTTTGCACGTTGACGCGCAGCTTGCCGTCCTCCTGTAGCTGAGCGACCGGCGCGACCGAAATCGTCATCATGTTGTCGCGGACGATGGCATCGAGCTCATCTTGGATTTCTTGTCGCGATTTGCCCTCTGCCGTCGTGACTGAGGCGCCCGCTTCGGGCACGGGCTGCGACTGCCAGGCGTATAGCCCTACGGCGATGAGGGCGCAGACGATAGCCAGGCAGACAACGACGAGTTTCTTGCGACGCCCCAGTCCTGCGAGGCGGGGCGGCTTCTTCGCACTCATGCGGCGTCCTTGGTGGTGTAGACATGTGCGAACGTGGACGGGTCCGCTCCAAAGAGCATGTGAAGCATCAGGCGGCGCGAGTAGATGAGCTCGTCAAAGTCGTGAGGGAGCTCGATGTCGTGGATACGCGCGATGTGGTGGGCGAGCGCCGAGAACGACTCGGGGTCGCAGATAACATCGGTGGTGACGTGGTAGACCGCCGTATCGGGGAACGCCTCTTCGTCGAAAGGCAGGAGATAGGGATCGTCGTCGACCTCGATGGCGACGCCGTACTGGGGCCAGTAATATGCCATGGGAACCTCCCTGCTTCTGGGGCCAAAACTTCTATCGGTTTTGGCTGTCGACGCCGACCGTATCAGCCGCTACTTGACCAATTTCTGACCAAATGCTTGACGGATTGACATCTCCGCAGGTAAAAGGTGGAAAAAATTACTTCAACTTTTTTCGAGCGACAATCGAGCGGTCGGCGACGGCGGGGCGATATGTGTCAAAAGCATCGTCTGCCGAGGAAGCCTTGCCGTTCGCCGAATTGCACAAACGTAAAAATCGCCAATTATGGAGACGGTCTCGAACACGTCGACGAAACGATGCGGTAACATCTCCCTGCAAACACTGTAGTTAGCTAAAGGGGGAGTTCGCGTGTCTGCAGCCATTAAACCCTTCACCGATGAGTTCGAAGAGTATGGCCGCGATGAATCTCGTGCATCGGGCGAAGCATCGAGCATCTCGTTTCCGACAACGGAAGACGAGGTCCGTGCCATTTTGGAAACGCTCCATGCCGAGCGTGTCCCGGTAACGGTTCAGGGCGCCCGAACCGGCCTTGCCGCCGGTGCCGTGCCCCACGGTGGGCATATCCTCAATACTTCCCGTATGAATCGCTACTTGGGCCTTCGCCGCGATGAACAAGGCCAATTTCTGCTGCGCGTGGAGCCGGGCGTTGTGCTCTCGGAGCTGCGTAAGCAGCTGAGCAAGAAGGTACTGCCGACCGCTGGTTGGGACCAGGCATCGCTTGAGGCCTACGAGGAGTTCCAAGAGTCCCCCGAGCAGTTCTTTCCCACCGATCCCACCGAGGCATCTGCCTGTCTGGGTGGCATGGCGGCATGCAACGCCTCCGGCGCCCGCAGCTACGCTTACGGCCCCATGCGCCCGCATATCACGGGACTCCACGTCGCGCTGGCTGATGGCGATTTGCTTGAGCTTCAGCGCGGCGAGGCTTTTGCCCAGGGCCGCCACCTGTCGCTCGTGACGGCAGAGGGCCGTACGCTCGAGCTCGATCTTCCCGGCTATACCATGCCCGAGACAAAAAATGCCTCAGGCTATTTCGTTGCGGACGATATGGACGCCATCGACCTCTTTATCGGCGCGTGCGGCACGCTCGGCGTCATTACCGAGCTCGAGA
This sequence comes from uncultured Collinsella sp., assembly GCA_900550415.1. GTDB lineage: Bacteria > Actinomycetota > Coriobacteriia > Coriobacteriales > Coriobacteriaceae > Collinsella. The sequence continues at coordinate 21,909 of URSO01000005.1, read as the reverse complement.
TCGCCCTGCAGGCGGCGCCTGCGGTCGTTTGGGGTGTGAGTTGCTTTTTCGATAGCGAGGACAAGGCGGTGTCCTTTACCGATTCCGTGCGCCCTGTCCTGTCCCATGCGGCTGCCATCGAGTACTTCGATGCTGGCGCCCTGGATATTCTACGTCGCCAGCGCGAGCAGTCGACGGCGTTTGCCTCGCTGCCGGCGCTCGACAAAGAGGCCAAGGTATGTGTCTACGTGGAGCTCGATTGCGATGACGAGGCGCAGGCGACCGAGGAGCTGTACCACTTGGGATGGGTGCTGGAGCTTGCGGGCGGCCGCGACGATGCGACATGGGTCGCCCGCAACGAAGTCGATCGCGAGTGCCAGCGGTTCTTCCGCCACGCGGTGCCCGAGAGCGTCAACATGCTCATTGACGAGCGTCGCCGCACCGACCCCACCATTACCAAGCTGGGATCGGATATGTCGGTGCCCAATGCACGCCTTGCCGATGTCGTGGCCCTCTATCGCCGCACGCTGGCCGAAAGCGGGCTTGAGTCTGCTGCCTGGGGACACATCGGGAACAACCATCTGCATGTGAACATCCTGCCGCGCGATGCGCAAGACTACCGTCGTGGTGGAGAGCTCTTTGCCCAGTGGGCTTCCGAGGTCACGGCCATGGGCGGTGCCGTTTCTGCCGAACACGGCGTCGGCAAGATCAAGGCGGGCTTCTTGGAGACGATGTACGGCCACGAGGCCATGGTCGAGTCGGCGCGTCTCAAACTCCAGCTTGATCCTGCCGGCCAGCTGGGTCGCGGCAACCTGTTTACGGAGAAGCTCTTGGATGAACTCGTCCAGAAAGGGGGCGCGTGAAGATGAGTGATTTCCATATGGTGGTGTGCGTCAAGGCGGTGCCCGGAAGCACCGAGGTCAAGATGGACCCCAAGACCAATACTATCGTGCGTGATGGCAAGCAGGCGGTCATTAATCCCTTCGATGCAAGTGCTCTCGAATGTGCGCTAGCGCTGAAGGACGACTTTATCGGCTTTGGCATGGACGTGCGTGTGACGGTGGTGTCGATGGGCATCCCCGCGACCAAATCGCTGCTGCGCGACTGCATCGCCCGCGGTGCCGACGACGCGCTGCTGCTGACCGACCGAGCCTTTGCGGGCGCCGATACCCTAGCCACCACCTATGCCCTCAAATGCGGCATCGAGGCACTCGAGGAGGACTTTGACCTGATCATCTGCGGCAAGATGGCAGTGGACGGCGATACGGCCCAGATCGGCCCCGAGCTGGCCGGCGCCTTTGGGGTCCCCTGCGTGACCGACGTGAGCTGTGTGCAGAGCGCGGGATTTACGACGTGTGGCTCGCTGGCGCTCGTTCACGGCTGCGATGCCGGCGAGGAGACGGTGTGTCTTGAGATGCCGTGTGCGATGACGACTGCCAAGGAGATTGGCCAGCTGCGCATGCCGAGTATTGCCGGTATTCGCGCGGCCGAGGATGCAGACGTGCGCGTGGCCAGCGCTGCCGACGTAAACGCCGATCCTTCGCGTTGCGGCCTTGCCGGATCACCGACGCAGGTCGTGCACTCGTTTGTGCCCGACCGTGACCAAACGTGCGAGGCCGTTGAGGGAACGGCGTCCGAGCAGGCGGTAAAACTTGCCAAGATTATCGAGGGGATGGCATAGATGAGCGGGCTGATTATCGATAGCGAAGCCTGCATCGGCTGTGGTCGCTGCGTTCGCGCCTGCGCCTCGGGCGGCATTGTGGTGGAGGGTGAGCGCCCCAATCGCTGTGCCCGCGTAACCGACGGCTGTATCCTGTGCGGTGGGTGCGTCGACGCCTGCCCCGTCAACGCCATCTCGATTGAGCGCGACGAGGCCGCCGGCGCGGTAGACCTTGACGCATATCGAGACATTTGGGTCTTCGTGCAAACTGACAAGCACGATGCCGTGGCATCCGTGGCCTTCGAGCTCATGGGCAAGGGGCGCGAGCTTGCCGATGCACGCGGCTGTCGCCTGGTGGCGCTGATCGGCATAGGTTCCGAGGGCTCGCTCGAGGACCTCGAACACCTGGTTTGCGCGGGCGCCGACGAAGTCCTGGCCTGTCGCGACGAGCGCCTGCGTCAGAACGACGCGGAGGTCTACGCTCGCTTGATCTGCGATTTGGTAGCCGAGCGCAAGCCCGAGGCCATCCTGTACGGCGCGACCGCCTTTGGTCGCGAGCTGGCGCCCGGTGTGGCCGTGCGCTTGCAGACGGGCCTTACGGCCGATTGCACGGTGCTTTCGATGGATACGGAGACGGGTCTGCTGCAGCAGACGCGCCCGGCGTTTGGCGGCAACCTGATGGCCACCATTATCTGCCCCAACCACCGTCCTCAGATGGCAACGGTGCGCCCCGGCATCTTTAAGGCGCCCGAGTTTGACTATAGCCGCTCCGGCACGATTGCCCAGGTAGTGCTAGCGGATGACGTTAAGGCCCGTGTCGAGATCTCGATTCCCGCCGAGGAGTGGGGACAGCAGGCCTCAATTGCCGATGCCGAGCGTCTAGTCGTGGTGGGCCGCGGCATCGGCTCCAAGAAAAACCTACCGCTGATGCGAAAGCTTGCCGAGGCTCTGGGTGCCGAGCTTGGCTGCACGCGCCCCGTGGTGGAGGCCGGCTGGCTGGAGTATCGCCACCAAATTGGCCAGACGGGTGTATCGGTCTCGCCCAAGCTCCTCGTGAGCATCGGTGTCTCGGGCGCTATCCAGCATCTCGCCGGCATCGGTGGGGCGGAGTGCATTGTCGCCATCAATGAGGACCCGGATGCCCCCATCTTCGGTGCCGCCCGGTACAAGGTCGTCGGCGATGCCGTTGAGATCGTTGAGGAACTGCTGGCTCAGCTCGAGTGCTAAGCGCTTGCCAGCCAGCGGCGCAGCTCGTCCTTAAGGCGGCTCCAGGTTGCCTGCGCGGCGGGGTCGGTAAAGGGTCGCGTAATGCCAAAGGGCGCGTCGAGCAGGCGATAGATATCGCCTTGCTCGCGCGCCAGTGCACGGCTTGCCGGATGGACGAGCTCAAACATAAAGCAGATGAGCCCCACCAGGTAGTCCGCCGGCTCGTTGCGCTCTTCACGCGCGACGCAGCGATGCTCGTCAAAGGCGGTAAGCGCCGGTGTCGAGAAGTGGCTGGCGAGAAACGTGTCCTCATCCACCTTGAGGATGGTGTCGACGGTGCTGTCGGCGATGGTGCGCATAATGTCGATCTTGTCGCCATCGCGCACGATATCGCAGAAGCGCCGCGTGCGCTCGTCGAGCTGCGCGGGTAGACGGAAATCGCTGTGATAGGCAATGCTCGCTCGGATGAGCTCATCTTCTGCCGGGTCATCGATAAAGTCGCGGACGCTCGTCACGGCGGGTGCATCGGCGGGATTCTCGCCAAAGAGGACCTCGATGCCCAGCGCTGCATGGCCCATGCTCTCGGCGTCCTTAAAGGTGTCCCAGCGTCGCAGCTGCTCAAAGCGGCCTATATCGTGCAGCAGGCCGCAAAGCCATGCCAAGTCAATATCATCTGACGACCAGCCCTGCTCGCGCGCTACGGCATCGCATGCCTCGGCCACGTGGTACGTATGCTCGATTTTGAGCGCGATGCGTGGGTTGGTGGCGTCGTAGGCATCGGTGTAGCTTTTGAAGGCTGCGCGCGCCCGGTCTCGATCGATAGCTGTCATAATGACTTCCTAAAAAGTTGTGTCTTTCGATCCGGTGGCAATTGTAGGCGAACTTTATTGCCACCGGTTGATATTTCTGCTGCGTTGCGAGGTGCGCTGCAGACGACTTACCAGAATGGGGGTGGCATGGTCCTTAGGATCTTTAAAACCGTCTGGCCGGTGATGCTTACCTATGTTGCAATAGGCGCGCCGTGCGGAATGATCATGGGGCAGACGGGAATGGAACCCTGGATGGTCTTTGCCCTGAGCAGCACGTTTGTGACGGGCAGCGGCCAGTTTATGATCTGCAACCTGTGGCTGGCGGGCGTGCCTGCAGCATCGATCGTCGCGAGCGTTGCTGCCATCTCCTCGCGCTTTGCGCTTTACTCGGCATCGATCGCGCCGCATCTGACGGGTGCCTCGAAGCGTCAGACGCTGGCTGTTGCCGCGACACTTACCGAGGAGGCATATGGCATCTCGCTTGCCAAGTTGGTTGAAGGGGAGGATTGGGGCCCGCGCGAGTCCTTTGTGCTCAACGTGATTCTCATCGCAACATGGGGCGTTTCGTGTACGATGGGCGCCATCGTCGGCGCCGTTGTCGATGTTCCCACCGCCATTGCAGCCTTTGTCTGCACCTCGCTCTTTATCTGCCTGCTCTTTTCGCAGCGGCTGTCGCGCGGCAACGTTGTCGCGGCGGTTTCGGGCGCGGTGTCCGTCGCCGTATGCAAGTTCTTGGGCCTCACGAATATTGCCGTGCCGGCAAGCGTCGTGGCCGGCATGGCCATTGCGTTGGCGTGCGATGCTGTATTTGACGGAAGAGGTGCCCGCGATGCCCGTTAACGAGTTCTTGGTTCTGTGGCTGTCGTCGTGGGCTGCTATCGCGTTCTTTCGCATCGCGCCGGCGTTCGCCTTGCGCGGGCGGACCCTGTCGCCCCGCATTACCGAGGCCCTGGGCTATATCCCGCCCGCCGCCTTTGCCGCGCTGGTCGCCAACGACTTGGTGAGCCCCGGCGCGTTCGACGCGGGACTCTGGCCTGCCTTGGTTCCCTGGATTGCGGCCGCCGGCGTCGTGGTCGTGGCGGTCAAGACAAAATCGATGCTGTGGTGCTGCGTCTCGGGCATCGTACTCTATATTGTCTTGAGCCTTATATAGGGGTGGCGTCGCGGGCGCCGAATCTCGTTCCATCCCAACTCGTCGGATTTTTCACCGAGTTGGTCTATTTCTTCTGGTACCATGGTCAAACTTTACTGTAGCAAAGCGTGACGTGGGCTTTTGTACCCCGTCAGCGGAAATGGGGGTTTCATGGCACAGGAAGCAACCGCCAACGAGCAAAAGAAATTCAAGGTCCCGCGCATCCCGGGCGACATCATGATCTATCCGATGATCGTCGGTCTTTTGCTCAACACCTTCTGCCCGCAGGTTTTTGAGATCGGCGGCTTCTTTACGGCTGCCTGCCGCGGTGGCTCCAATACCATCGTCGCCGCGATCCTGCTGTTTGTGGGCGCCGGCATCAGCTTTAAGTCCACGCCGGGTGCCATCAAGACCGGTATCGTCGTGCTGATCCCCAAGCTGGTCGTCGCAGCGGCTCTCGGCCTGGGCGTGGCATATTTCTTTAACGACAACTTCCTGGGTCTGAGCTCCGTGTCTATCATCGGCGGCATCACGTTTTGCAACATGGCGCTCTATACGGGCATCATGGGCGAGTTCGGCGATGAGTCCGAGCAGGGCGCCGTCGGCATCCTGTTCTTTACGGCTGGCCCCGCCGTCACGATGATCATCCTCGGTGTTTCCGGCCTCGCCAACATTCCAATTGGCACCATTATCGGCTCCATCTTGCCACTCGTTATTGGCATGGTTCTGGGCAACCTGTTCCCGTTTATCAAGAACCTGCTGGTTCCCGGTGCCAATCCCGCGATTGCCGTCATCGGATTTCAGCTCGGTGCGTCCATGAGCCTGTCGAGCTTTATCACCGGCGGTATTTCCGGCATCTTGCTGGGCCTTGTCACGCTGTTTGTCGTCGGTCCCATCACCTTTGCGTTCGAGCGTCTGTGCGGCGGCAATGGCAAGGCCGCTGTGGCTTGCTCCACCATTGCCGGCACGGCTATGACCACACCGGTTGCCCTCGCCGAGGTCGCACCGCGCTACGCCGAGCTTGCGCCCACCGCGTACGCTCAGATCGCCACCGCCGTTATCATCACGGCGATCATGGCTCCGATTCTGACTGGCTGGGTCGACAAGAAGTTCTGCCAAGGCAAGGAGGATCTGTCGCTCGCCGGTGTCGAGGCCATCGAGGAGGCTGTCGCGACTGACATCGATGGCGAGTAGCAATCGATACCCATCAATGATGCCGGCGTGTGCAATTCGCGCCGTATGGGCGCCCGAACAGAAACTGTTTTGCAGTGATGTTCGGGCGCTCTGCTATTATCCCCTTTACCCCTGCGGAGTAAAGGGGTGTTTATTGCCCTGATTCGAATTGGGCGATTCTGACCACTTGGGTATTGAAGGGATGGCGCTAGTGGTTAAGGCACTCAAGATTGAGATATTCGTGCTATGCATGATTGTTCTTATCGGGCTTGCCGTGCGAAGTCGTCGCTCCTTGTTCTCGAGCACCCAGCAGCTATTGTTTAGCATGCTTGGCTACATCTCTGCCGCGTACATATTATTCGATATGATCTGGACGCTTTCGGACGGTGTGGACGGCACGTTGGGCATTGCTGCCAACTGGATTTCCAACGCGGTTTCGTTTTCGCTCTTTGCTATCGCGTGTCTCATTTGGTTTATCTATTCCGAGACGGTGCAGGGCTCTCGCCTTTTGACCTCGCGCTATAGGGTGGTGCTTGTAGCGTTGCCTACGGCTCTGGTGGTCGTGCTGGCGTTTACCAGTTACTGGACGCACGCCCTGTTCTATATCGATTCGCAAGGCGTGTATCGTCGCGGCTTTGCCTATATGATCCAGCCCATCGTCAGCTACTGTTACGTTATACATACGTCCCTGCATGCATTTGTGCAATCTCGCAGGGTCGAGAGCCTGCAGACGAAGGCCATCTATCGAACCTTGGCATTTTTCGCCATTCCGGCCCTGGTGGGCGGTACCTTTCAGGTCGTATACTCGCTGCCCGGCCTTTGTGTCGGCATAATGATTAGCATGTTGCTGCTCTACATCATCTACCAGGAGCAGCTCATCTCGACCGACCCGTTGACTGGACTTAACAATCGCAACCGTTTTGAGACCTATATGCTGTCGCTCTTCTCAAATGTGGATCAGGCCGAAGATGTATATCTGCTTATGATGGACGCCGACGGCTTTAAGCAGATTAACGATCGCTATGGGCATGTGGAGGGCGACCACGCTCTTCAGGTCATATCCGCTGCGCTCAAAGAAGTCTGCTCGGCGTCTGGCGGCTTTATCGCACGTTATGGTGGCGATGAGTTCGTGGTGCTCCAAAAGGCAGTGGCGGAACAGGATATCATGCATCTGTGCGCGACAATCAACGATGAGCTCGCACGCGCCGAGGTGCCGTATCTGTTGCGGATGTCCATCGGCTATGCACGGGTCGGTGATGGTGTCGATACCTGGCAAGATTTGCTTCGCGCCGCCGACGCGGAGCTCTACCGCGTAAAGTACGAGAAGAAGAAAGCTGGCGTCCAGATACGCTAGAAATAGGGGCGCACGCTTGCGTGCATGGTGGCCCTCGGCTCTCCGATGTATTCCATTAAACTAAAGTATGTGAATCCCCTCTGCTAAATAAGGGCAGTTCGCTAGGCCTTTTTAGGTTTGTTGACGATGATGATGCCGCTGCAGACCAAGAGCAGGGCAACGATGACAGTAACGGGGCTCGTGCCGGCGCCCTCGCCAAGCAGCAGTGCGCTCAGCAGTACGCCAAAGACCGGGTTCATAAATCCAAAGACCGAGACGCGGCTGACGGGGTTGACGGCAAGCAGGCGCGACCACAGCGAGTAGGCGACCGCGGAGATAAGCGCCATGTAGATGATGAGCACGATGGCGGGGACAATCGCTGTGGGGGAGAGCGCGCTACCCATCAAAAAGCCGATGGCGGTGAGGACCAGGCCGCCGACCAAGAACTGCCACCCGGCAAGCAAGACGCCGTCGTGCTTGCGCGAGAAGATGCCGATCAGGCAGGTCGAAAGAGCACCCGCGACAGTGGAGGCTAGGATAAAGCCCTCGCCATCGAGCCTGAAGCCAAAGGTGCCATCTGCGCCCGAGAGGTTGACGAGCGCGACGCCGGCAAAGCCCAGCGCACAGCCAAGCACCTTGGCCGTATTGAGCTTCTCGGTGTGAAATGCCAGGGCGGCAAAGAGGATTGCGAGGAAGTTGGCGCTGGCCTCGATGATGGAGCTCGACATGGCGCTGGCGCGCGAGAGTCCCAGGTAGAAAAAGAAGTACTGGCCGATAGTCTGGAAGAGCGACAACGTGAGGATGGGCTTGATGTCGCGCGCTTGCGGAACGAGCGGACGACGCTGGGCCACGCTCATGCCAACAATGACCAGCATGCCGGCAAGGGTGAAGCGTAGACCCGCGAAGAGCAGCTGCGAGGCGCTATCGTGCGCGGGGATGCCGAAGAGGCCGTAGCCGATCTTGATGCAGGGAAAGGCCGATCCCCAGAGCGCGCAGCAAACGAGGCAGCCCAGGATGAGTCCGGGCAGGGTGGCGAGATACGGCTTGCGGCTTTCCATGATGTCCTTCCTATGTGCGCGAAGCAAAAAAGAACCCGCCACCGGGAGTGCCGGTGGCGGGTGATGTTACCCGAGGGGATTGTACCCGATGGGATAGCTTTAAGCGAAGTAGGCCACGCCGCTTTCAAAGATCGGCATGAACTTATCGCCGGGGACATGCTCGGGCACGTTGCGGTACAGGTTGTCGCCGCGACGCTCGGCGTGGCCCATCTTGCCCAGGACGCGGCCGTCGGGGCTCGTGATGCCCTCGATGGCGAGTGCAGAGCCGTTGGGGTTGACGGAAAGATCCATGCTGGGCTTGCCGTCCTCGCCCACGTACTGCGTGGCGACCTGGCCGTTGGCGATAAGCTGGGCGAGCACCTCGTCGTTAGCGACGAAGCGGCCCTCGCCGTGACTGATGGCGACGGTGTAGGGGTCGTCCAGGCTGCACTGCGACAGCCACGGGGACAGGTTGGACGAGATGCGGGTGCGCACCAGGCGGCTCTGATGGCGACCGATGGTGTTGAACGTCAGCGTGGGCGCATCGGGCGTGGCGTCGACGATGTCGCCGTAGGGCACCAGGCCGAGCTTGACCAGAGCCTGGAAGCCGTTGCAGATGCCCAGCATCAGGCCGTCGCGGGCCTTGAGCAGGTCGCGGACCGCTTCGGTGACCTCGGGAGCGCGGAAGAACGCCGTGATGAACTTGGCGGAGCCGTCGGGCTCGTCGCCGCCCGAGAAGCCGCCGGGGATCATGACAATCTGGCTTGCACGGATGCGACGGGCAAGCTCGTGGGTGCTCTCGGCGACGGCCTCGGGCGTGAGGTTGTTGATCACGAAGGTGTCGGCTTCGGCACCGGCGGCACGGAAGGCGCGGGCACTGTCGTACTCGCAGTTGTTGCCGGGGAACACGGGGATGATCACGCGCGGGCGGGCGATTTTGGCGCCGCCGTACACGTGGATATCCTTGGCGCGATAGTCGATGGTCTCGACCTCGGGCTGCTCGTCGGTGCTGCGGTAGGCAAAGACACCCTCGATGCCGCTCTCCCAGGCCTCTTGGAGCTCGGAGAGCTCGATGACCTCGGAGCCGGTGTCGATGACATAGCCCTCGACGGTGGTGCCCAGGGGCTCGACGACAACGCCGTCGGCGACCTCGGGCAACTCGGCATCCTCTGCGAGCTCGACGATAAAGCTGCCGTAGAGCGGGGTGAAGAGGCTCTCCACGTCCACGTCCTCGGCAAGCTCGATGCCGATCTGGTTGCCGACGCACATCTTAAAGAGGCTCTCGGCACCGCAGCCGTAGCCGGGCGTGGAGATGGCCAGGGCGTCGCCGGTGGCGGTGAGCGCCTCGACGGCGTCAAACGCGGCGAGCAGCTGCTGGGCATCGGGACGGTAATCCTCGCCATAGGTGGCGGGGGCGATGCGGACGACGCGGTGCGTCAGGCCCTTGAACTCGGGCGATGTGGCGCGGGCGGCGCGACCCACGGCCACGGCGAAGCTGATGAGGGTCGGCGGAACGTTGAGCTCGCCGGCCTCGTCCTCAAACGAGCCGCTCATGGAGTCCTTGCCGCCGATGGCGCCGGCACCCAGATCGACCTGGGCCATAAGAGCACCCAGAACGGCTGCCATGGGCTTGCCCCAGCGCTCGGCCTCGGTGCGCAGGCGCTCGAAGTACTCCTGGAAGGAGAGGTAGGCGCGCTTGTGCTCAAAGCCGGCGGCGACGAGCTTGGCGATGGACTCGACTACGGACAGGTAGGCACCTGCAAACTGGTCGGCCTCCATCAGGTAGGGGTTGAAGCCCCATGCCATGGCGCTCGCCGTGGTGGTCTCGCCGTCCACGGGGAACTTGGCGACCATGGCAGAGCTCGGGGTGAGCTGCGTCTTGCCGCCAAAGGGCATGAGCACGGTGGCGGCGCCGATGGTGGAGTCGAAGCGCTCGGAAAGGCCCTTGTTGGAGGCGACGTTAAGATCGGTGACGAGCGAGGTCATACGCTCGGCAAGCGTGGTGCCGGCCCAGCTGGGCTGCCACACGCTGCGGGCGCAGACGTGGGCGACCTGGTGCTTGGGCGCACCGTTGGAGTTGAGGAACTCGCGGGACAGGTCGACGATGGCGACGCCGTTCCAGGCCATGCGCATGCGCGGCTCGGCGGTAACCTCGGCGATAACGGTCGCTTCCAGGTTCTCCTCGGCGGCGTAGCCCATGAACTCCTCGACGTCACCGTCGGCGACGGCGCAAGCCATGCGCTCCTGGGACTCGGAAATGGCGAGCTCGGTGCCGTCCAGGCCGTCGTACTTCTTGGTCACGGTATCGAGGTCGACATACAGGCCGTCGGCAAGCTCGCCCACGGCGACCGAGACGCCGCCGGCGCCAAAGTCGTTGCAGCGCTTGATCAAGCGACAGGCGTCGCCGCGTCGGAACAGGCGCTGCAGCTTGCGCTCGACCGGGGCGTTGCCCTTCTGGACCTCGGCACCCGAAGTCTCGATGGACTCGGTGTTCTGGGTCTTGGAGGAGCCGGTGGCGCCGCCGATGCCGTCACGGCCGGTGCGGCCGCCCAGCAGGATGATTTTGTCGGTGGGGGCGGGGCACTCGCGACGCACGTGGTTTGCCGGGGTAGCGCCCACGACGGCACCGACCTCCATGCGCTTGGCCACGTAGCCGGGGTGATAGAGTTCGTTGACCTGACCGGTGGCAAGGCCGATCTGGTTGCCGTAGCTGGAGTAGCCGGCGGCGGCGGTGGTCACGAGCTTGCGCTGCGGGAGCTTGCCCTCGAGCGTCTCGGAAACCGGGACGGTGGGGTCGCCGGCGCCGGTGACGCGCATGGCCTGGTACACATAGCTGCGGCCCGAGAGCGGGTCACGGATGGCGCCGCCCACGCAGGTGGCGGCACCGCCGAAGGGCTCGATTTCGGTCGGGTGGTTGTGGGTCTCGTTCTTAAAGAGGAACAGCCAGTCCTGGTCCTCACCATCAACATCGACCTTTACCTTGACGGTGCAGGCGTTGATCTCCTCGGACTCGTCGACATCGGTCATGACGCCGGTCTTCTTGAGATACTTGGCGCCGATGGTGCCCATATCCATGAGGCAGACGGGCTTGGCGTCGCGACCGAGCTCGTGGCGCATCTCCATGTAGCGGTCGAAGGCCTGCTGCACCACGGCGTCGTCGATCGTCACGTCATCCAGGACGGTACCGAAGGTGGTGTGGCGGCAGTGGTCGGACCAATAGGTGTCGATCACGCGGATCTCGGTGATGGTGGGGTCGCGATCTTCATCGCGGAAGTACTGCTGGCAGAAGGCGATGTCCGCCTCGTCCATGGCAAGACCGCGCTCGGAGATAAAGGCGGCAAGACCGGCCTCGTCGAGCTCGCGGAAGCCGTCAAGCACCTCGACGGGCGCAGGCTCGGGGGTCTCCATGTGCAGCGTCTCGGGTAGGTCGAGTGAGGCAATGCGGGCCTCGACGGGGTTCACCACGTAGTGCTTAATGGCATCGATGGCGGCCTCGTCCAGGGCGCCCGAGATCATATAGACCTTGGCGGAGCGCACGGCGGGGCGCTCGCCCTGGCTGATGAGCTGCACGCACTCGCTGGCGGAGTCGGCGCGCTGGTCAAACTGGCCAGGCAGGAATTCGACGGCAAAGACGGCGCCATCGCTTGCGGGGAGCTCGTTGTAGGTCACATCGACCTGGGGCTCGCTAAAGACGGTCGGCACGCAGGAGCGGAACAGCTCCTCATCGATGCCCTCGACGTCGTAGCGGTTGATGATCCTCAGAGCCTCGATGCCCTTGATGCCGAGAATCTCGCTCAGCTCGCCCTTGAGCTGCTGAGCCTCGACGTCGAACCCGGGTTTCTTCTCCACGTAGATACGAGAGACCATTGGTTCCTGCCTTCCTGATCGGTTGGGCGTACGGTGCGGTATGCGGCAGCGGTCGGTTTGCGGGGCAAGCCTCGCGATCGCCTTGAGCCACATACTTTTAAACCTCACTATGATACGACAGCTCGTGGCGCGTTGAGGACGGCGAGGGTGCTACAGTGGAGCGCAAACAAGAGAAAGGCATCACATGGCATTTGTTTCGCTCGCCATCATCGCACTCGTGGCCTTTGCAAGTCCCTTCATCGCCTCGGCGATTCCCGGAAAACCCGTTCCCGAGACGGTCTTTTTGCTCGTGTTTGGCGCGGTGCTGGGACCTCATATGCTCGGCATTATCCATGTGGATGCCGAGGTCTCGCTCGTGTCCGAGCTCGGCCTGGCCTTTTTGTTCCTGCTTGCCGGCTTTGAGATCGATCCCAAGAACATCACGGGCATCGAGGGGCGTTACGGCATGGCGACGTGGGTCGTCACGTTTGGCATAGCCTGGCTTGCCGTGCGCTTTACCCCGTGGTTTTCGGTCAGTCATTTTGATGGCATCGCCGTGACGCTGGCGTTGACCTCGACGGCGCTTGGGGCGCTCATGCCCATCTTGCGCGAGCGGTCGCTTTCTGGGACGCGCGTCGGCGATTCGATTCTTGCCTATGGTACGTGGGGCGAGCTCGGGCCCGTGCTCGCCATGTCGGTGCTGCTGTCTGCCCGTACGGGTGTCGAGACGCTGTTGATCTTGGGGCTGTTCGCCGTGGTGTGCGTGCTGCTTGCCGTGGTCCCCAGCCGCTCCAAGCGTATTGGCAGCCGCTTCTTTGCCTTTATTCAGGAGCGCGCCGATACGACTTCTCAGACGTTCGTGCGCCTCACAGTGCTCATTCTGGTCACGCTCGTGGCGTTTTCCGCTATTTTTAGCCTCGATATCGTACTGGGCGCTTTTGCCGCGGGCTTTGTCCTGCGCTACATCATCCCCGAGGGCAACCATACGCTCGAGCTTAAACTCGATGGCCTTGCCTATGGCTTTTTGATCCCGGTGTTCTTTACCGTGTCGGGTGCCAAGATCGACCTGACGGCTGTAGCATCGCGCCCCGGCTTGCTCGTGGGCTTTATCGTGGCGTTGCTGGTTATCCGCGCCGTGCCCATTCTCATCTCTATGAGCATTTGTCCCGCGACGCGTGACGTCTCGGCGTATGGCCGCATCACCGTGGCGCTCTACTGCACCACGGCCCTGCCGATCATCGTCGCCGTGACGAGCGTCGCCGTCAATGCCGGCGCATTATCGCAAGGCGTCGCTTCGGTTATGGTGGCAGCCGGCGCCATCACGGTGTTCCTGATGCCACTGCTCGCGCAGCTCTTCTACCGCGTGGTCGATGCGGCGCCGGTCGCCGCCGTGGCGGAGGTTGCCGAGCATCCCGCCGATGCGCTCAATATCCTGCGTGCCCATCACGACCTGGCAAGTCTTCTCGCCCGCGAGCACGAGCTATTGACGTCGCATGGACATGGTCGCGTATTCGAAGGCTTGCCTACACTCGACACGATTGCCGAGCGCCTTTCTGATCGGGCGGCGAGCGAACGCATCGATGCGCGCATTGTGGATGCGGCGCATCTGCTTGCCGATAAGAACTATGGCGACGAGATAGATCCGTCCGAGCTCACCCCGCGTGAGCGTCGCCGCCTAGAGCGTGCCAAGCTCGCCGTGCATGAGTACCGCCGTCGCATGCTTGAGCTTTATGCGCACGAAGAAGCCGACGAGGACGACGGCAAATAGCCGACGCTGGTGCGGAGGTGGCATTCCCGTTTGAGGGCGGACACGAAACGGAACGCGGTTTCCCTTCAAACAGAAGAAGACGCGCTGCCCGCAGTTGATGCGGGCAGTGCGCCTTTTTTGGTTGAGCTATGTTGGGGCCAGGGGCCAAAGCTTGTGGCCTCTTAGGAGCGGGCGGCTCCGTCGACGGGGAGCACGGCACCCGTAACATAGGAGGACATGTCGCTCGCCAAGAAAACAAAGGCGTTGGCGACATCCTCGGGCTCGCCCATGCGACCCAGCGGAATGGTGGCGATGATGGGCTTGATGACCTCTTCGGGCAGGTTGGCGACCATATCGGTCTTGGTTACGCCAGGTGCGACGGCGTTGACGCGAATGCCCATGGGGGCGAGCTCGCGCGAGAGCGACTGGACCATGCCGTTGACGGCGAACTTGGACGTGGGATAGCCGACGCCGGAGGGCTGACCGTACTTGGCGACCATCGAGCTCGTGGTGGTGATGGTGCCGCCGTGGCCGGCCTCGGTCATGATCTTGGCGGCAGCCTGGTGGCCATTAAAGACGGCGACGACGTTGAGGTCCATGACCTTTGCAAACTCCTCGGCCGTGTAGTCCAAAAGGGGCGAGCGCTGGGAGATGCCGGCATTGTTGACGACCGTGTCCAGGCCGCCCATATCGGTGGCAGCTTGGGTAAAGGCCTCGGTTACGGCCTCGAGCGAGGTGAGGTCGCAGGAGCGGCCCCAGACCTTGGCCTCGGGATAGGCGGCCGCCAGCTTCTCAACGGCTGCGTCGGCAGTTTCCTGGCGCGAGCCAAAGACGGTGACGGCGGCGCCCTCCTCGATAAAACGGCAGGCGATGGCATAGCCGATACCGCGCGTGCCTCCGGTGATGATTGCTTTCTTGCCCTCGAGCAACATAGTGCTTCCTCTCATCGCGGGCGGACATTCGCAGCACAGCGTAGCGGTAGCCGGAATCGGCCGCGTTTGCATATCGGTGAACGGTAGCCCGCGTTACCGATGAACGGCTCGTGCAAATGCCGCTTTGCCGCTGTGCTTAGAAGCCGGATAGAAAAGGGCTCCCGTCCCACATAGGACGGGAGCCCCCCGAGGCGCGTATTGTTAAGCGGGTGTTGGACTAGTTGGCCATAACGCCTTCGGTCCAGGCCTCGACGTCCTCGATACGCAGGACGTTGGCGACCTCGGCCACGCAGTCGACGCTGGCAAGCTCGGCGGCGGCAGCCTGGACGTCCTTCTCGAGCGCGCGGTGCGTCAGGAAGATGACCGAGCAGGCATCGCTGACGCCCGACTTGCCGTCCTCGACCTGGTTGATGAGCGAGATCGAGATGTTGTGCTTGGCAAAGATGTCGACCGTCTCGGACAGGGCGCCCACGCGGTCGGCGACCTTCAGGCGCACATAGTACTTGGTCTGGAGCTCGTCCATGGGCTTAAAGGCGAGGTTGTGGCCATAGGGCTCAATCTCGGGCAGCGGAGCCACGCCGCGGCTGATCTGCTCGGAGAGCGACAGGATATCGCCCACGACGGCGCTCGCGGTGGGGAAGGAGCCTGCGCCGGCACCGTAGAACATGGTCTCGCCCACGGCGTCGCCTACCACGTAGACAGCGTTCATGGCGCCGTTGACCTTGGCAAGCATGTGGTCGGCGGGGATCAGCGTGGGATGCACGCGGACGTCGACGCCGGCGTCGGTGTTGCGGGCGATGCCCAGCAGCTTAATGGTGTAGCCGAGCTCGCGGGCCTGAGTGATGTCCTCGGCGCCGATGGTGCGGATACCCTGCTGGTACACATCGTCGGTGGTCACGCGGGTGCCAAAGCCGATGGAGGCAAGGATGGCCGTCTTGCTGGCGGCGTCGAAGCCGTCGACGTCTGCGGACGGGTCGGCCTCGGCATAGCCCTTGGCCTGCGCGTCGGCAAGCACGTCGGCGTAATCGGCGCCCTCGGCGTCCATGCGCGACAGGATATAGTTGGTGGTACCGTTGAGAATGCCGGCGATGGTCAGGATCTTGTTGCCCACTAGGTCGTGCTCGAGCGTGCTGACAATGGGGATGCCACCGCCGCAGCTGGCCTCGCACTTAATCTGCACGCCGCACGCGCGCGCCTTTTCGGCGAGCGTCTCGACGTGACGGCCCAGCAGGGCCTTGTTGGCAGAGACGACGTGCTTGCCGTTCTCGAAGGCGGTGGTGAAGATCTCGGTTGCGGGATGCTCGCCGCCGATCAGCTCGACGACGATGTCGACGGCGGGGTCGGTGACGACGTCGTGCCAGTCACTCGTGAAGGCCTCGCGCTCAATGCCTGCCGCCTCGGCCTGCTCCCAGGCAAGCGCGCAGGCGCGGGTCAGCTTAAGGTCGATGCCGTAGGCTGCCAGGTACTCATCGTGGTGGCTCTTGATCAGACGGGCCACGCCGCCGCCGACGGTTCCCAGGCCGATCAGACCGACGTTCACGGTGCGCAGGGGTTCGCTCATAGATAGCTCCTTCGTGCATCTCATGGATGGATTAACCGCTTAAAGGTTGAGTGCATTCTAGCGTGAACAGAGGGCGCGTGCTCGCCAGGCAACAGGAGTCGCACAAAACGGCACCCCCGAAACGCTGCGGAAACATTGGAAACATGCTCGCTACAAACGGAACTCCGTAACAAACTGTCAACGTTTGCACCATAAGGTTTGCCCTGTACCGCAAGACGGCCGCATCGCGGCTAGCGAAAAGGGGGACACCATGTTTATTAAGAGCGGGAACGCTTGTAACAGAATGGAAACATTACTTTTACACAATAAAGTGGCATTACTGCATAAAAAAATAGAAATACGCAAAAATATAGATAAATGAACAAATCCAAAGAAAAGTTGAAATATTCGCCACTTTTCCTAACTAAAGCGTCTACTATTTTGCGAACGCCGAACACGGCGAAGGATGGCCTGTCGGGTAACCGAAACCCGACGAGATTTGAGAGGAGAGCCGCATGTCGAGCCTCACCGGTAAGTCATTGAACCCTGTTATGAATCGCAGGAGCGTTATCGCGAGCGCAGCAGGTCTGGGGGCGATGTCCATTCTAGCTGGCTGCTCCTCCAACGGCGGCGACAGCGGTTCCGCGTCGGGCGACGCTTCGTTTAAGATCGGCACCATCGGCCCGCTGACCGGCGCCAACGCGTCCTACGGCAAGTCCGTTACACAGGCTGTCGAGCTTGGCTGCAAGGATTTCTCGACTAAGGAGCTGCCGCTTGTCAGCAAGGCCGAGGACGACCAGGCTGACGGTGAGAAGGCCGTCAACGCCTTCAACACCCTGCTCGACTGGGGCATGCAGGCCCTCGTCGGTCCGACCACCACGGGTGCGTCGGTCGCCGTTGCCGCCGAGTGCGGCAACGACCCCGAGACGTTCATGATCACCCCGTCTGCGTCCTCCGAGGACGTTACCAAGGGCAAGGATTGCGTCTTCCAGGTTTGCTTTACCGACCCCAACCAAGGTGTCAACGCTGCCAAGTTCCTGGCAGAGAAGTATGCGAACGAGAAGTTCGTGCTGTTCTATAACTCCGGCGACGCCTATTCTTCGGGCATCGCAGATTCCTTTAAGGCCCAGGCCGCTAAGTCTAAGCTTGAGATTGTCGACGAGGAGACCTTTAAGGACGACTCCGCCACGAGCTTTACCAACCAGCTGACCAAGGCCAAGCAGGCAGGCGCCACCATGATCTTTGCGCCGATCTACTACACGCCGGCGTCCGTCCTGCTCAAGAACGCCAAGGACATGGGCTACGACGTCAAGATGATGGGCTGCGACGGCATGGACGGCATCCTGGGCGTTGAGGGCTTCGACACCTCTCTTGCCGAGGGTCTGCTGCTCATGACCCCGTTCTCCGCCGACGACGAGAAGAACGCCGACTTCGTCAACGCTTACAAGGATAAGTACGGCGATACCCCCGACCAGTTTGCCGCCGACGCCTACGACGGCGTGCATGCTGTGGTCGAGGCTCTCAAGGAGGCCGGCCTGGGCGTCGACGCCGACCCCACCGAGGTTGCCGAGAAGCTTCCCGAGGCTATGCTCAAGATTACCGTTGACGGTCTGACTGGCAAGCTCTCCTGGAACGACAAGGGTCAGGTCCAGAAGGACCCGACGGCGTACGTCATTACCGACGGCAAGTACGTACAGGCCTAATAGGCCGCCTTATATAGAGCGGTTTTGATCCCAAGCAGGGGAGGTTTTGGCCTTCCCTGCTTGCTTGGTATCTAGGGACGATGTAACGTCCCTGTTTCATACATCAACTGGAAACCTATTCGAAAGGGGGATGTGGAACATGACGGTCTTTATCCAATACTTGGTCAACGGCCTGTCCATGGGCAGCGTCTACGCCATCATCGCGTTGGGCTACACCATGGTCTACGGTATCGCCAAGATGCTCAACTTCGCTCACGGCGACGTCATCATGGTCGGTGCCTATGTCTCGTTCTGCGCCACGTCGTATCTCGGCCTCCCGGGCTGGGCATCTGTAATTCTCTCTTGTGTGGTCTGCACGGTTCTCGGTGTTCTCATCGAGGGTCTGGCATACAAGCCGCTGCGCCAAGCAGGCCCTCTGGCCGTTCTGATCACGGCCATCGGCGTGTCTTACTTCCTGCAGAACGCCGCGCAGCTTCTGTGGGGCGCCACGCCCAAGAACTTCACTTCGCTCGTCACCTTCCAGGTGCCGGAGTTCTTGGCCAAGTTCAACGTAAGCGCCGTCTCGCTCGTCACCATCGTCGCCTGCCTGGTTATCATGGCCGGCCTGATGTTCTTTACAGGCAAGACCAAGATGGGCAAAGCCATGCGCGCCGTGTCCGAGGACAAGGCCGCCGCTCAGCTCATGGGCATCAACGTCAACCGCACCATCTCGATGACGTTCGCCATCGGCTCCGCCCTTGCCGCCATCGCCGGCGTGCTGCTGTGCTCCTACTCGCCGGTGCTGCAGCCCACGACGGGTGCCATGCCTGGCATCAAGGCCTTCGATGCCGCTGTCTTCGGTGGCATCGGCTCCATCCCCGGTGCCTTTGTCGGTGGCATTCTCATCGGTATCATCGAGGCGATGGCACAGGCTTATATTTCCACGAGCCTTGCCAACTCCATCGTCTTTGGTGTTTTGATCATCGTCCTGCTCGTCAAGCCTGCCGGCCTCTTGGGCAAGTACGTCCCCGAGAAGGTGTAGGTGAGCGTTATGAAGTTTCTTAAAGACAAGCAGACGCGTCACGACTTTGTTACGTACGCCATGTGCCTTGTGGCGTTCGCCATCGTGTTCTTTATGCAGTCTAACCACATGATTCCGCGCATGATCGCCGGTCAGCTGGTTCCCATCACGGCCTATATCGTCATGGCTATCTCCCTTAACCTCGTCGTCGGCATCGCGGGCGACTTGTCGCTGGGCCACGCGGGCTTTATGAGCGTCGGCGCCTATACAGGCATCGTTACCGCGGTCGCCCTCGAGAGCGCCGTTCCCTCCGATCCGATACGTCTTGTCATCAGCATCGTGGTCGGCGCCATCGCTGCCGCCATCCTGGGCTTCTTGATCGGCATCCCGGTCCTTCGCCTGAGCGGCGATTACCTGGCTATCGTGACGCTGGCCTTTGGCGAGATTATCAAAGAGATCGTCACCTGCCTTATCGTGGGCGTCGACTCCCGCGGCCTGCATGTGATCTTTAACATTACAGGTAACTCCACGATCGACGACCTGCACCTGCTCGAGGACGGCACCGCCATCATCAAGGGCGCCCAGGGCGCATCGGGCGTGTCGACGTACTCGACCTTCCTCGCCGGTGCCATCCTGGTCATGGTCGCACTTGTGATCGTGCTCAACCTGGTTCGCAGCCGTACCGGCCGTGCCATTATGGCCGTGCGCGACAACAAGATCGCTGCCGAGTCCGTGGGCATCTCCGTCACCGAGTACCGCATGATCGCCTTCGTGGTTTCCGCCGCTCTCGCCGGCGCTGCCGGAGCCCTCTTCGGCGGTAACTTCTCGCAGCTTTCCGCCACCAAGTTCGACTTCAACACGTCCATCCTCATCCTGGTATTCGTGGTCCTGGGCGGTCTGGGCAATATGCGCGGCTCCGTCATCGCGGCGGCGTTGCTCACGGTGCTTCCCGAGCTGCTCCGTCAGTTCTCGGACTACCGCATGCTCATCTACGCCATCGTGCTGATCCTGGTCATGATCTTTACCAACAACCCGCAGCTCAAGGCGTTCTTCGCACGCATTAAGGACCGCTTTGCTTCCAAGAAGGAGGTAGCAGCCGATGCCCAGTAAGTTTGAGTTCAACAAGGGCAAGATGGTCCCGTATCCTTCTGGCGCCATCGTTCCCGACCGCGACCTGGGCCAGCGCCCGGCGCTCGAGTGCATCCACTTGGGCATTGAATTTGGCGGCCTTAAGGCAGTCGACGACTTTAGCCTGACCATCGGTAAGACCGAGATCGCCGGTCTGATCGGTCCCAACGGTGCCGGTAAGACCACGGTCTTCAACCTGCTCACCAAGGTGTACCAGCCCACGCACGGTACTATCCTGCTCGACGGCGAGGACACCTCGGGCAAGTCCGTCTACCAGGTCAACCGTATGGGTATCGCCCGTACGTTCCAGAACATTCGCCTGTTCAACACCATGACGGTGGAGGACAACGTTAAGGTCGGCCTGCACAACCAGGAGCGCTACTCTGGTTTTGAGGGCGTGCTGCGTCTGCCGACGTACTGGAAGCACGAGAAGGCCGCCCACGAGCGCGCCATGGAGCTGCTGTCCATCTTTGATATGGAGCACCTGGCAAACGAGCAGGCCGGCTCGCTGCCTTACGGCGCCCAGCGTCGTCTGGAGATCGTCCGCGCGCTTGCCACCAACCCCAAGCTGCTGCTGCTCGACGAGCCTGCTGCCGGCATGAACCCGTCCGAGACCGCGGAGCTCATGGAGAACATCGTCAAGATCCGCGACACCTTTGGCATCGCCATCATGCTTATCGAGCACGACATGTCGCTCGTCATGAATATTTGCGAGGGCATTTGCGTGCTTAATTTTGGCAAGGTCATCGCCAAGGGCACGGCCGAGGAAATTCAGAACAACGACGCCGTTATCGAGGCATATCTGGGCAAGCAGGATAAGGGGGAGAACTAAATGGCAGAGCCGATGCTTTCCGTCTACAACATCAACGTCTGGTACGGCGCTATCCACGCCATCAAGGACATCTCCTTTAACGTCAACGAGGGTGAGATCGTGGCCTTGATCGGTGCTAACGGCGCCGGCAAGTCTACAACGCTTAAGACTGTCTCGGGCCTGCTGCGTTCCAAGACCGGCTCCATCAAGTTTATGGGCGAGGACATTACCCATACGCCTGCCGACAAGCTGGTGGGCAAGGGCCTGGCCCAGGTGCCCGAGGGCCGTCGTGCCTTTTTGCAGATGACGGTCGAGGAGAACCTGGAGATGGGCGCTTACACGCAGCCCAAGTCCACGGTGGCTCCGGGCCTTGAGCGCGTCTACGAGCAGTTCCCTCGCCTTAAGGAGCGCCGTCGCCAAGTCGCCGGCACCCTTTCGGGCGGCGAGCAGCAGATGCTCGTTATGGGCCGCGCCCTTATGAGTAACCCCAAGCTGCTCATGCTTGACGAGCCTTCCATGGGCCTGGCGCCGATTCTGATTGAGCAGATCTTCCAGATTGTCGAGGACCTGCACAAGGCCGGCACCACGGTGCTTCTGGTCGAGCAAAACGCGCAGATGGCGCTTTCCATCGCCACACGCGGTTACGTGCTCGAGACCGGCAAGATTACCATGACCGGCACCGGCCAAGAGCTCCTGCACGACGACAACGTCCGCAAAGCTTACTTGGGCGGTTAGGCGGTTCCGCCGTTCTACCGAACGGCGGACCAGCCGACGCTGCGCGGGCACCAGAGCGACAACTTGTCATTCAAAGAGGACGGCATGACCAGAAGGTCTATGCCGTCCTCTTTTCATGCCAATTTGTTCGCTCTGGTG
>URSO01000004.1 GCA_900550415.1 uncultured Collinsella sp. | reverse complement strand
AGTCGACACGATTCTCTCCTTACAATCTCCCTGTCTACAGCATAGCCCCAAAGTGCAGCACAATTGCGAAGGAGTAATGAAGCAACCTTACATAACCGCTCGCAGGTGTAAAAAAGCCTTTCACGGATGATACACTACCTGAAAGAAACCCATCAAATGTGCTCATGTAAAGTAGGGTTATCAGATGCACCGCCGGTGCATGGAAGTTAAGGGAGGGAACATGGCAGAGAAGTACGACATTATTGCTGCCACGGGCTGCCCAACGGGTATCGCCCACACCTTCATGGCGAAGGAGGCGCTTGAAAAAGCCGCGGCCGAGCGAGGGCTCACCATCAAGGTCGAGACCCATGGCCAGGTCGGTGTCGAGAACGAGCTCACCAAGAGCGAGATCGCTGGCGCCAAGGCCGTTGTCGTCGCAGCCGATAAGGATGTCCAGGCTGAGCGTTTCGCCGGCAAGCCCATGGTTTCCGTTGGTGTTTCCAAGGCCCTGTCTGTTGAGGCCGCCGGTAAGCTGATTGACCGCGCGCTCGCCGCCAAGAGCGACGGCACGGTTGCAGCCGCTGCCGATGTCGAGGACGAGGCCGAGGAGAAGGAGTCCATCGGCCACGTCATCTACAAGCACCTTATGAACGGCGTCAGCCATATGCTGGTCTTCGTCGTTGCCGGTGGTGTTCTGACCGCCGTCTCGTTCCTGTGGGGCATTACGTCTTTCGATTCGACTGCGTCTGACTACAACAGCTTTGCTGCGATGCTCAAGATCATCGGCGGCATCGCCATGAACCTCATGGTTCCGGTGCTTTCCGCCTACATCGCCGAATCCATCGGCAAGCGTCCTGCGCTCGTCCCCGGTTTTGTTGCCGGTATGATCGCCATCCAGGGCCTGCCTGTTAACGCCGAGACCGGTATGATCGACGCCGGTGGCGCCGGCGTGGGTTTCGGCTTCCTGGGCGGCATCGTCGGCGGCTTCCTCGCCGGCTATGTCATCCTGCTGCTCGAGAAGGTCTTTGCCGGTCTGCCCAAGAACCTGGACGGCCTCAAGGCCATCTTCCTGTACCCGCTGTTCTCGACGGCTATCGTCGGCCTGGTCATGCTCGGTATTTCCGGCCCCATGGCTGCCATCAACACCGCCATGATGGACTTCCTCAAGGGCCTGTCCGCCTCTGGCGCCGTTGTCCTGGGTCTTGCCATCGGCTGCATGTGCGCCTTTGACATGGGTGGCCCGGTCAACAAGGCTGCTTACGTCACCGGTACCGCTATGCTCACCGAGGCACTGGCTGCTGGCGTTGGCACCGATACCTACAACTTCGGCACCAACTTCATGGCTGCCGTCTCCGCCGCTTGCATCGTTCCGCCGCTGATCACCACCTTCGCCGTCGTTGTCGGCAAGAAGTACTTCAGCCAGGAGGATCACGACGCCGGTATCGTCAACCTCATCCTTGGTTGCACCCACATCACCGAGGGCGCCATTCCGTTCATGACCAAGAACATCTGGCCCGTCATGCCCATCATGATGCTCGGTTCCTCTATCGCTTCGATCCTGACCATTATGTTCAACGTTCACGACCCGGCGCCTCACGGTGGCTTCCTGGTCCTGCCCGTTGTCGAGAACGGTCCGCTGTGGGTCCTCGCGATCCTCATCGGCGCTGTGGTCGGTGGCATCCTGTTCGTGGCCTTCAAGAAGTACGACTTCGAGAAGAACCAGAAGGCCGCTCCTGCAGCCAAGCCGGTTGAGGCTCCCAAGGCCGCTGCCGTCGAGGCCCCCAAGGCCGAGGCTGCCGACTTCGTGAAGGTCGAGAATGTCTTTGTCGCCGAGGACTTCGCTTCTCGTGACGAGGCTCTGAGCTTCGTTTCCAACCAGGCCGTCAAGGCCGGTATCGCCAGCGACGCCGACGCCGTCATGAACGCCTTCCTGGCCCGCGAGGCCGAGGGCACCACGGGCATGATGGAGGGCTTCGCCATCCCGCATGCCAAGTCCGACGCCATTACCGAGGCTGCCGTCATCGTCGTCAAGGACGAGTCCGGCGTGACCGGTTGGGACACCATGGACGGCGCTCCCGTCAACGTGGCTATCGCCCTGCTCATCCCCGGTGCCCAGGCCGGCACTACGCACCTCAAAATCCTGTCCAAGGTCGCCGAGGCGCTCATGGACGAGGACTTCCGTGCCACCGTCAAGGGTTCCACCGACGCCGCCGAGATCGCCAAGACGATCAACGCCCGCCTGGTCTAATTCCGCAGTACGCGAATAACATCGCCCCCTGTAACAAAGGCGAGGACTCCCCACGAGCCCTCGCCTTTTTTCATCCCCCTTCTTCTAACTTGCGGTGAAATAAGGACTGTTTAAATGTTTCAACCCTAAAATCAGTCCATATTTCACCGCAACTTAGAAGAAGGGGATAGCGCGGCCCGTCTATCGGATCGTCCGTGCGGACAAATATTCAGCCAGAATTCCGTTCGCACGATATTTCTTGGACCAACCGAGTTCCCGCAGCTCACCTGCCGGGCGGGGCGGTTAAGTTTGTCGCGAGTTCCGCACGCAAAGGAAAGCACTTAATGTGCTTTCCGTCTTGCGCAGGACTGTAGAGCAGCAAACTTAACCGCCCCGCCCGGCAGGCGAGCGGACAGGAAGGACATCCGTCCAACAATTCGTGCGAAACACAATGAAAAACCGTTTGATGTGAGTTAATATAAACAACGTCGTGAATCTGACTCCTGCCACATGCATGACAGGGGTTAAACACAAAAAAGGAGTCAACTATGGTTTCTGAGAAGGCTACCCTCGTTAATCCTCAGGGTCTGCACATGCGTCCGGCTGGTCTGTTCGCCTCCACCATGGGCAAGTACGCCTGTGACGTGACGGTCGTCACCCCCGAGAAGGAGGTCAACGGCAAGTCCCCGATGGCCCTCATGGCTGCTGGTATCCCCTGCGGTACCGAGGTCGAGGTCAAGTGCGACGGCGCCGACGAGGCCGAGGCTCTGGCTGCTGCCATCGAGCTCATCAAGAGCGGTCTTGGCGAGTAGAACTCAAACGGGTCGCATGTTGAACAACTAAGTTCATATTTGGGGGCGCAGTGACCTGTTGTAAGGTAGCTGCGCTCTTTTGTCATGGATATGGCAAAACGCTTTATCACATGACACGGAGAGAGGAATGGGAATGTATCAGGGAGTCAACGCTTCCGAGGGCATCGGTATCGGCACCGTCATGGTCGCCGTCGATCCCGACTTGACGTTTGAGCCGCACGAGGTTGCTGATTCGGCAGCAGAGAAGGAGCGCTATCAGTCCGCTCTTTCGGTCTTCTGCGAGAAGACCCAGGCTCAGGCCGACCACATGAAGGAGACGGTGGGCGAGGCCGAGGCCGAGATCATGAGCGGACACATTGTCCTGGCTCAGGACCCGGGCATGACCGACGCCATCAACGCCGCCATTGACGGCGGCACCTGCGCCGAGCAGGCGCTCATGGACACCTCGACCATGTTCGAGAACATGTTCCTGTCCATGGACGACGAGATGTTCCGTCTGCGCGCGGCCGACATCGCCGACATCCGCACCGGTATTCTGGCCGAGCTGCTGGGCAAGGAGGTCGTCGACCTCTCCGTCCTGCCCGAGAATACCGTCGTTGTCGTGCACGACCTCACGCCGTCCATGACCGCCACGATCGATAAGGCCCACGTTGCCGGTATCGTCACCGAGACCGGTGGCCGCACGTCGCACTCCGCGATCATTGCGCGCGCCCTCGAGATCCCGGCTGTCCTTTCGGTTTCCAACAGCTGCACCGCGTTGCGCAACGGTATGACCGTTGTCGTCGACGGTGGCAAGGGTATCGTCGAGGCCGATCCCGACGAGGAGACGCTCGCTGCCTACACCGCCAAGGCCGAGGCCTTCGCTGCCGAGAAGGCAGCCCTCGAGGCCTTCCGTGGCAAGCCGTCCGTGACTGCCGATGGCATCAAGAAGATCATCGCCTGCAACATCGGTAACCCCGATGACGTGCCCAACGCGCTCGATCACGACGCCGAGGCTATCGGTCTGTTCCGCTCCGAGTTCCTGTTCATGGACTCTGCTGAGCTTCCTTCCGAGGAGGAGCAGTTCAACGCCTATCGTAAGGTCGCCAGCGCGCTCAAGGGTGCTCCGGTCATCATCCGCACGCTCGATGTGGGCGGCGACAAGGAGATTCCGTATCTGCACATGGTCAAGGAAGAGAACCCCTTCATGGGCTTCCGCGCCGTGCGTTACTGCCTGGCCAATCCCGACCAGTACAAGGTTCAGCTCCGCGCCCTGCTGCGCGCCAGCGCCTTTGGTGACGTCAAGATCATGATCCCGCTCGTCACCTGCGTCGAGGAGGTCGTGGCCGTCAAGGAGCTCGTCGAGCAGTGCAAGGCCGAGCTGACCGAAGAGGGTCGCAAGTTCAACGAGAACATCGAGGTCGGCATTATGGTCGAGACGCCTGCCGCCTCGCTGCTCGCTGACCGTCTGGCCGAGGTCGCCGACTTCTTCTCTATCGGCACCAACGACCTCATCGGCTACACCATGTGCGCCGACCGTGGCAACGACACCATCTCCAACCTTTACCAGGTGTACTATCCCGCCGTGCTCCGCTCGCTCAAGAACATCATCGAGAGCGGCGTGAAGGCCGGTATCATGGTCGGCATGTGCGGCGAGGCCGCTGCCGATCCGCTGCTTGAGCCGCTGCTGATCAGCTGGGGCCTGGAGGAGTTCTCGATGAGCGCTCCGTCCATCCTGCGCGCCCGCAAGACCATCAGCCAGTGGACCAAGGCCGAGTGTGACGAGCTCGCCGAGAAGGCACTCGCCTGCAACACTGCCGCCGAGGTCAAGGCGCTGCTCGAGTCTGCTGCTCGCTAATTTGGTATCAGAGGTAACCGCGTGGTTGGAATGGGCCAATCACGCGGCCCTCACATATACAGGGGGTACTGTAAATGTTCTACACGCTAACCGCTAACCCGGCTGTCGACATGACGGTTTCGAGCTCTCCGCTCGAGCCCGATGAGAACGTCCGCACCGGCTCGGCCAGCTACACGGCTAACGGCAAGGGCCTCGACGTGTCCTTCGCCTTTAAGAAGATGGGCGTCGACACCGTCGCGCTCGGCTTCTTCGCTGGCTTCACGGGCAAGTTTATCGTCGAGGAGGTCATGAACCTGGGTTGCCTGTGCCGCCCGGTCTGGACCGACGGCATCACGCGTATCAACACCTACGTCAACGATGGCCAGCACGAGTACGGCATCCTCAACCCCGGTGCTCCTATTACGCCGCAGCACCAGGAGGAGCTCTACAACATCCTGGACACCGCGGGCGATCTTGAGTGCCTGATCGTCTCTGGCTCCGTGCCTCCCAAAGCTACGCCCGACTTCCTGGCTCAGGTCATGGAGCACGCTCAGGCCCGTGGCGCCGATGTCGTCCTGGACCTGTCCTCCGACAAGCTCAAGGAGCTCGCTCACAAGAAGCCGCTGCTCATTAAGCCGAACCATCACGAGATGAAGGCTATCTTCGGCGTGCCGGTCGACACTGATGACGAGGTCCGCGTTGCCATGAAGATGGCTCACGACGCGGGCGTTCAGAACGTGCTGCTCACCCGTGGTAGCCGTGGCGACGCCTACTTCTCCAACGGCGAGGACATTTGGTACGCCAAGCGTGAGTTCAACATCAAGCTGGTCTCTTCCGTCTGCGCCGGCGACTGCACCCTCGCTGCGTTCCTGCACAAGTGGTACAGGGATCGCGACAACGTCGAGGAGGCCATGAAGCTCGCTATGGCCACCGGCGCCAACGTCGCTGAGTCCGTCGGCATCGGCGACTTCGGTCACGTTGACGAGTACAGCAAGCGCGTTGCTGTCCGCAAGCTCGATCGTCAGTAATCGAAACGCGACATATTCGTGCGCATGCGGCGCCCCGGTTTCGGCTGGGGCGCCTTTTTGTTCCGCCACGGGGGAGAGGAGTCCTTCCGTACTTCATCGCTTCCACACCGTTCACCGAGTTGTCCTAGCCTTTTACCGATGCGTGGAATATACTTTCATTAACACGTTGCCTTGTGAAAGGAACATTCATGATTTACACGCTCACTGCAAATCCCGCCATTGACTACAACATCACCTGCGACGGTCTTGCTGCCAACACCGTCACGCGTACCCGCAACGCCGTCTACACGCCCAACGGCAAGGGCCTCAACGTCTCGTTTACGCTCGACCACTACGGCGTCGACACCACGATCCTGGGCTTTTTCGCCGGTTTCTCGGGCGAGTTTATCGTTAAGGGCGCCGAGGCCCTGGGCGTGCCCGTCAAGCCCGTGTGGACCGACGGCATCACGCGCGTCAATGTGTTCCTCAACGCCGGCTCCGACACCGAGTACAACATGGTCAACGCCGGTGCCGCCATCAACGAGGCCAACGAGCGGGAGATGTTTGAGCTCATCGATTCGCTCGATGACATGACCTGCCTGGTCATCAGCGGCTCGCTGCCTCCCAACACTTCCGAGGGCTTCCTGGCCGAGGTCCTGCGCCGCGTCAAGGCCAAGGGGGCCGAGTTCGTGCTCGATATCTCGAGCCATCAGCTGGCAGACCTCATTGCCATGGAGCCGCTGCTGATTAAGCCCAATGACGACGAGCTGCTCGATATCTTTGGCATTAAGGTAAGCGGCGGCGACGATGAGTCCGTCAAGGGTGCCATGGCCGAGCTGCACGCCAAGGGCGCTAAGAACGTGCTGCTGACGCTCGGCGGCGCCGGTGCGTACTTCTCCAACGGCGAGCACATCTGGTTTGCCAACCGTACTTTTGAGGTTAAGCTGCTGTCGACGGTGTGCGCCGGCGATTCTTCGCTGGCCGCCTTCCTGTCCGTGTGGCACGACGCCCCGGAGCGCGTCGAGGACGCCCTGCGTCTCTCGATGGCCACCGGCGCTAACGTGGTCGAGTGCCCCGGTCTGGGCGACTTCGCCAAGGTCGATGAGTATCAGAAGGGTATTGCAATCCGTCAGGTTTGCTAGTTCCGGCACCTTGCCTGAATAGTTCAATTATTTCGCATCCGTCTTAGACCAGGACGGATGCGTTTTTGTTTATCGGACTTGCGTGTGCAGTGGAGGCTGTTTCTTGCTAGACTTCTTGCAGACGCAATCGATAGCCAATTTGATAGTCGCAGGAGGCCATAGGCATGTGCAATGTTTCGCTCAACGGTACGCAGCCGACCGATGCCTCTATCCGTGTCCTGCGTGCGCTTGAGGCAGCAGGTCTTGAGGCTTGGTACGTGGGTGGTTGGGTACGTGATGCGCTGATGGGATGCCCCAGCCACGATGTCGACATGTGCTGCAGCGGCCTGTGGCTGGAGTCCAAGGCGGCACTCGAGGCCGCCGGCATTGCGGTAGTTGAGTCGGGCATTAAATTTGGCGGCATTACGGCTATTTGCGATGGCGAGCGCATTGAGGTCACCACCTATCGCCTGGACGGCTTCTATACCGACGGTCGTCATCCTCAGAGTGTGGAGCGCGCCGCTTCGCTTGAGGACGATCTGGCGCGCCGCGACTTTACCGTCAATGCCATGGCGTGGCATCCCGAGCGCGGCCTTGTCGACCGCTACGATGGCCAGGGCGACCTAGACCGCAAGCTGATTCGTGCCGTCGGAGATCCCAAGCGCCGCTTGAACGAGGATGCCCTGCGCATGTTGCGTGCGGTGCGTTTTGCCTGCCGCCTGGACTTTGTGATTGAGCCCGAGACCAAGCGTGCCCTTGCCGAGTGCGCGCCGCTGCTCGATGCCGTGGCGCGCGAGCGCGTGGGTATTGAGCTCGAGGGCATTCTATCGACCGGCCACGGGGGAGACGCGATGCTGCGCTACCCCGAGCTCATCTGCGCCGCCGTGCCCGAGCTTGCGCCGGCTCGTGGGTTTGACCAGCGCAGTGTCTATCATGCGTTTAACGTCTACGAACATATCGCCCGCGTGCTGACGGTGGCAGGGGAGCTGGCGCTGTGCGATGGCGTGGCGCCTTCGCCGAGCTTAATGTGGGCAGCGTTTTTGCATGACGTCTCCAAGCCCGATTGCTTTACGGTCGATCACGCCGGCAGCGGCCACTTCTACGGTCATCCCGAGCTCGGCGCCAAGAAGGCGCGCGTCATTATGGATCGCCTGGCGCTCTCGCACGATTTGGTGCGCGATGTGTGCCTGCTCATCAAATACCATGACAAGCCGCTGCGCCCCGAGCGCTCCTGCCTGCTCAATATGATGCGCGCGCTTTCGGGCGAGGGCGTCGACACGCCGCGTCTGATGGACGAGCTCATGGATCTTAAGCGTGCTGACACACTTGGTAAGGCCCCGTCGTGCTTCTATTACGTCGAGACGATTGAGGAGATGCGCGCGATGGCGCACGAGCTGCTGAAGGCGGGGGAGCCCTATACGCTCAAGATGCTCGCCATTAACGGCGGCGACCTGATCCGCGCCGGTGTGAAGCCGGGGCCCGAGCTAGGCCAGCTACTCAACTCCGCCCTCGACGCCGTGATCGAAGACAACATTTCCAACGAGCGCGAAGCTCTTTTGGTCCATCTCAACTTGAATTAGCTACCCAGTTTACCTGCGCGTTCCATAACCTGCCGACAATTTTTTCGGCAATTTGGAATTTCTTCTTGCGCTGATGTTTTTTGTCCCGTAATATATGTCCTCGCAGCACGGCAGTGCAGATGTCATGTGGCCCGTTCGTCTAGCGGTTTAGGACGCCGCCCTCTCAAGGCGGAGATCACCAGTTCGAATCTGGTACGGGCTACCACGCATCTGATACCCGGTCTTCCCATGGAAGGCCGGGTTTTTTATTTTCAAACAACCGTCTGCAATTCCCGTTTGAACCAGAGCTTTGCGTTCTGCCTATGGCCCTTACGGGTACAATAACCAAGATATTTTGACTGTTAGAAGGAGTCTCATGACGGAGTCCTCTCAGCATACGTCTAAGCCCCAGGTCGAGGTTGAGGCCTCGGGCGGAGATGACAATAAGAGCGCACGCCGCGGCGCCATCTTTATCGGCGTCGTGCTGGTGGGTTATATCGTCTATCTGGTGGTAACCGGGCAGATGGGGCAGTTCTGGGCCGCTATGTCGAGCGTCCAGGCGCCATGGCTCGTTATCGCGTGTCTTTGCATGTTCATGTATCTGTTCTTTGGCATTGTGGCCTATGCGATCGCCGTTTGGCTCGACCCTTATTCGCCCGTCGGCATTCGCGACCTGATCTCGGTCGAGGCGAGCGGTATCTTCTTTGGCAACCTGACGCCCATGATGATGGGCTCTACGCCCGCCCAGATTTACCGCCTGACCAAGGCAGGCCAAAATGTCGGCGAGGCCGGTGCCACGCAGTTCACGCGCTTTATCGTGTATCAGTTTGGCCTCGTTGCCTGGGGCGCCATTCTGCTGCTTGCCCGAATGCCGTTTTTCGCCGAGCGCTATGGTGACATGACGCTGCTGTGCGTCTTTAGCTTTGGCGGTCACTGCTGCATTCTGCTTGGCATCTTTGCCGTCGCGCTCATGCCTAAGACCGTCACGCGCGTCGCGCACTGCATTATCAATTGGCTCGAGCGAATGGGCGTCTCGGCCACCAAGATTGAGGGCTGGCGTACGTTTGTCGACGGCGAAATCTACTCTTTCTCCGAGAAGTTCAAGCTTTCAGCCGGCCACTTTTCGTCCATGCTGCTCACGGTGGTCATCACCATGATGCAGCTCGCGTTTTTCTACCTCGTGCCGTATTTCCTGATGCTTGCCTTTGGCCACCACGAGGTCGACTTTTTCTCGGTCATGGCCGCGAGCGCCTTTGTCCAGCTGTTGAGCTCTGCGGTCCCCTTGCCCGGTGGAACTGGTGGCGCTGAGGGCGGCTTTGCATTGTTCTTGGGTCATTTCTTTGGGTCGGCTTCGACCGCCGGCTATCTGCTGTGGCGCCTCATTACGTTTATTGCGCCGACCATTTTGGCTGCGCCCCTGTTGGGCCTTAAGAGCGCCCACAACGAGAGCATCCATGCGCGCTGGGATCGCGTGATGCGCAAACTCGGCCGCACGCCTCAGACGCCCTCTGCGCCCACTAAGCCGCACCCCACGAATGCTGTTACCGTTGATCCCAAGAAGCACGCTCAGAAGGCTTCTGGGATCGCTAAGCCGGCTCATAAAGCCTATGTGCGCCAGACAGGCGACGGTATTCGCGTATCTCCGTCGGCACTCAATAAGAAGAAGCACCCTAAGTCGCAGTAGGGCAGTCGTGCGTTCTTCATATTGCCGGGCTTTTTTGTGCCGGATGGGGGATAATCCTCTTACGTAGATTATCTCTCATCTGTTGATGAATGCCCGCATATCGAAGGGACACGCCCATGGCCACCAGCAAACCGCGTATTGATCGCCGCATCGTTCGCAGCCGCAATGCCATCCTTTCCGCTTTCGAGCGCCTGCTCATGGAAAAGCCGCTGGCAGACATTACGGTGAGTGCCATCGCGCGCGAGGCCAATGTCGACCGCAAGACCTTTTACGTTCACTTTGGTACGGTCGACGGCCTGCTCGATGCCATTGCCGTCGATGTGGTGGAGATGATTGTCGACTCGGTCGAGAAAACGCTTGCTTCAATGGACGGTGACACCAACGAGCGCGCCCTGGGAGCGGCGGCGACCTTCTTTAAAACCGTTAACGAGGCGTTATGCAACAACCTGGTGCTCAATCGTCAGCTGATCGAGAACATTCCGCTCGATGATTTTATGGCTCGTCTTCGTGCACCTCTCGAGCACGAGATTGCCGAGCGCAATCTGCTGCCCCAAGGCCTTAAGGATGAGATGTTCGACTACTATCTGGCGTTTTTGCTGTCAGGCATTATCGGTATCTATCGCACGTGGGCGCTGTCTGACGGCTCGGTTCCTATTGAGCGCGTCTCTGAGGTCGCCAACGACCTGACTCTCAATGGCCTGTCGAGTCTGGAATCTCGCTTGGATTAGGCCTAATTGGGCTCGTCGGCGTGGAAATTCCTGTTCATGAAGTTCTCCGGCGCCTTGTAGACCTCGCCGCGTAGGAGCTGTAGCCTGAGGATCCTTAAAAGAAAGTCCAGTTTATCCTTCCCACTCCAATTGGGAATCCTCCGATGCGCCTTCGCACGCTTGCATGACCTCGATACCATGCGATCGTGCGAACTCGACGAGCTCTACGTTGCGGGCGTTTATGGTGCCGAAGGCGGCGGGGCACACGATAAGACGCGCGCAGTGGACGAGGAGCTCTTTGGCGCGGGCTATGGTTTTATCCCCGATCGGCTCGAAGGCGCGCTCGGCCACGCATTCCGCCGCTAGGTCGCGCGCAAGCTCGCAGTCGATGTCCCCTTCGTGCAGAACGCCCGCGTAGAACGCCTTGCCCTGCCGGATGAGTTGGCGAAACACAGCCGACCCCGTACCTGCGCCGGCGATGACGAACGTGTGCGCATCGCCGTGCGGGCGTCCAATTTCCACGCTGCCGAAGCGCTCGTTGAAGGTGCCATGTTGAAGGCCGTAGAGCTCGCCAATCGTCTCGCGCGTGAATATGTCCTCGGGTGCGCCGGCGCGGAAGACCCGGCCGTCCTTCACGCAAATCACCTTGTCGGCGCTTTTCTGCGCGAGCTCGAGTTCGTGGATGGACATGATGACAGCCACATTCCGCGATTTCGCAAGGTGGCGAAGTATTCGCAGCAGGTCGATCTGGTAGCGGATATCGAGATACGACGTGGGCTCGTCGAGCACGAGCACACGCGGATCCTGTGCGATGGCGCGTGCGAGCATGACGCGCTGGCGTTGCCCGTCGCTTATCTGCATGAAGTCGCACTCGGCGAGCTCTTCCATATGTGCGGTTTTCATGGCCTCGTCGACCCGACTATGGTCGTTAGGCGAGAGTGCGCCCAT
The DNA here is from genome assembly GCA_900550415.1 of uncultured Collinsella sp. Lineage (GTDB taxonomy): Bacteria > Actinomycetota > Coriobacteriia > Coriobacteriales > Coriobacteriaceae > Collinsella. The sequence continues at coordinate 41,244 of URSO01000004.1, read as the reverse complement.
TCGCCCGGTGTAGGGATGTCTTCCCGCCTCTACGATATCGCGGCAGGTGAGGAGCTCGGTCCGGGGGCGATCTGTCAGCATAACGGCAAGGTTCCTTGCGAACTCCGCCGTCTTCCATCGGGAAATCTCCCGCCCGTCGAGCTCGACCGCGCCGGCAAGCGGTGCCAGATGGCGTGTGATGGTTTTCAAGATGGTCGACTTGCCCGAGCCGTTCGGCCCGATGAGCGCCACGACATCGCCCGGGCGAACCTCCAGATCGACGCCTTCGACTACGACCTTCTTGTCGTAGCCCGCCGACAGGTCGCTTATGCGGAAAAGCGGCGCTCCGTCAGCCTGCGTTTCGACCGGAGTTTCGAGGTTCGGCTCCGCTCGGAGGAGGCGTTCCTCGCGCAGTTCCGCACGAGCCGAAAGTGCCTTCTGGCGCTTTCGTGCGAGCTCAGGACTGTCTAAGCATGGAATGTCCCCTCCGAGCGTTTTGGGCCGCGGCGCGAATTCCCCCATCTACCTCACCCGCTTCTTCAACATGAGCGCGATAACCACCGGCGCGCCGAAGATGGCGGTGACAGCGCTGATGGAAAGTTCGACAGGAGAGAACAGTGTGCGCGCGATCAAATCGCAGCCCGCGCAGAAGATGGCGCCTCCCAAGAAGCACGCAGGAATCACGCGGATGGGCTTCGACGACTTTAGCACCGACTTCACGAGATGCGGAACCGCAATGCCTACGAACGACACCGGACCAGCGAACGCGGTCACGCAGGCGGAGAGCATGCTCGCTAGAAGGACGAGCGCCACGCGGAAGCGTGCGACGTTCACGCCGACGCTTTTCGCGTAGGCTTCTCCCAGCTGGAAGGCGGAAAGGGGCTTCGATATCGCGAATACGCATGCGCTTACGGTGATCACCACGACCGTGATGACCGCGACGTCGTCCCAGCTCGAACCCGAGAAGCTACCCAAAGACCAGTTGTGCAGGTTCACGATGGACTGGTCGTCGGCGAAGGCGATGAGGAAGTTCGTCGCCGCCGAGCAGATGTATCCCACCATGACGCCCGCCACGATGAGCATGGCCATGGAACTTATGCGCCGTGCAATGAGGAGCACGAAACCGATGGTGATAAGCGAGCCCAGAAACGCTGCGGCCACCATGGCCGGCGAGGACATGGCCTGGTTTGCGCCCAGAAGTACGATCATCGTAAGCGCGACGACGAACTTTGCGCCCGAGGAGACGCCCAAGATGAACGGGTCGGCGATGGGGTTGTTGAAAAACGTCTGCAGCAGGAACCCGGAGAGCGAAAGTGCCCCGCCGAGAAGCACGGCTGAAAGTACGCGCGGCAGTCGAATCTCCCAGATGACCTGGCTTTCCATGGAATTGGCCGCGCCGCCCGAAAGGATGCCGGGGATGTGGTCTGCGGGCACGAGCACGCTCCCGATGCACAGGTTGGTCCCGATGAGCACGATGAGGGCAACAGCGAGCAGCGCCGTCACGACGCGACACCGCGCGGCGCGCCCCGATTCGTCGTATGCCATGGAAAGTCGGCTTCTCATGGTGCTAGCCGAGCTTCCTCAGATAATGGAAGTCGCTCGTGTCATCGCCGGTGAACGCCCCGTGCAGCTCGTCGATAATGTCGGCGGTAGAAGTCATCTGCTGGTACATGTCGGCGCTTGTGACCCAGACGTTGCCGTTCCTCACGGCTTTGAACTGCGACAATAGCGCGTTTTTGCCTACGAAGTCGTTCAAGGTGGCAACCGATTCGTCGATGGTGCCGTTGTAGACGATGATGTCGGCATCCTTCGCTGTCGCGTAGAAGCGCTCCATTTCGAGCGTTACTGACGAACCTGACGTCGACGCCGTCTGCGCGTCATCGAGCGCGTAGCTGCCGCCTGCAAGCTCGATCATCTGCGCCACGTAGTCGCCCGCCCGCCGCGTGACGGCGGCCCCGTTCGAGTTAATGTAGAAATACGCCACGGTTTTACCTGACGACGCGAGCCCCGACGTTTGCTCGACGCGGGCCTTCTGCTCGTTGAACAGGTGCGCGGCCTCGTCTTCCTTGTCGAACAGGACGCCGAAAAGCTTAATCCACTCGACGCGCCCGAGTGCTTCGGGCTCGCTCGACGACTGTTCGGTGAGCACGACGAGCCCGAGCTTCTGCAGCTTTTCCTTCACATCGGGCGTGTGGTTGATCATGGTGTTCTCGATGGCGAGCGTGCAGCCCGAGGCCGATATTCGCTCGTAGTCGGGCGCGCTGTACTTGCCGCCGTAGGCGATCGCCCCACTTTCGAGCGCGCTTTTGAAGCCTGCGACCGAGCAATCGTCGGCCTTCGTGCCCGACATGATGATATTGTCGTTCGCATCGAGCGCGTCGACCAGGCACATCGTCGCCGACGACACGAGGTACACCTTGTCGGCGGGGCGCCTTATGACCGCGATGTCGGAGCTCAACCCATCAGGTACCTTCGCATCTTGCGGCACCACGAGGAAACGCTCCCCATTCGAAACGCAGATAAGCCGCAGACCGCCTTCGAACTCGTCGACAGTGAAGTGCTCGGCGTATTCAAGCTGAAGCGCCCCCGTCGGCTCCCAGCCGCAGCCCAAATCGGCGTTGTGGAAGTCGGCCGCGGCGCTTGAAGCCGTTCCTGCAGGGGAGCCGCCGCTTGCATCGTCGCCCGATTTCTCCTTCATGGTGGATGAGTCGAAGTGGATCGTGTAGTCGATGGTGTGCGGCGTCGACATGGCGACGGTCTCGGCCGACACGGCGATGTCCTCGTCGAGCGTGACGGGTATCTCGAACGTGGAGTTGCCGCCGTCGTTTACGGGCGCGTAGTCCACGCCGTCGACGGTCATCTTGTCGTAGTTCGAACTCGACCAGGTGATGGTCGCGGTGTAGGTGTCGCCATCCTTCACAATTGTGGTGGGTGAGGCGATGCTTGCGCGCCCTGACCCACCGGAAAGCGAGACACTCACAGTGTATTCCTGAGAGCCCGCCGTGCCACCGGTCGCGTTCGGGCTCGCACTGCACCCCGCGAAGGGAAGCGCGAGCAGGGCGACGAGAACGCAGGTGATCGCGCGCGCCGCGATGCTGTGGCGCTTCCTGTTTTCCCCCTTGGGGAGAATCGACCGCATGGCGTTACTTCAGTGCGTCGGCGCGCAGATCGACGCCGGCGGATTCGAACACAAGCGTGCGGTCGTACCACTGCTCTTTTCTAATACTCCACGCGGCACAGGCGGTGTCCTCGTCGAGCGCATCAACGGGCACGTCGTAGGTGTACTTGCCTTCCGCGTTTTCCACATAGGGGATGAAGTCGGCCTCGCTCGCGGCGGCAGCCTCGTCGCCCGTGCCCATGAAGAGCTTGCCGTAGCCCGTGCCGGAAAGCGTCATCACGCAGTGCATGGAGCCGTTTTCCACGATGAGCTGGGCGTCCACAATCCTGAACATGTTCGAGCTGGAATCTACGGTGATCGGATAGGTGCCGTCGGCCACCTTGTCGGCGGTGATGGGGGCAGCGCTTGCACCCTCGGTCGCATCGGCCGCCTGCTCGGTCTTTTCCTGGGAATCGGCATCGCTTGCCTTTGCGCTGTCGATTGAATTTCCGCCGCAGCCGGCGAGCGAGAACGCGAAAAGCGCCGCCGACAGGGCGAAGACGAGGGTTTTCTTCAACATGGAGGGGTTCCTTTCAATCGCTTCGACCGCCGTGCGGTGGGCGGGCGGGATGCGAATGCAACGGGCATGCGCCGTCGGTCGGGGAAGGCGCATGCCCGTTGCACGGGGACGCGACCGGCGCCCCCGTGCGCGGCGAGTTTACAGCTTGGCGATGGCGTCGTCCACGTGCGAGACGTAGATGTCGTCGACCGCGGCGTTCTGTCCCAGACCCTGGAGCAGGCACGTCACTTCGAAGCCGGCGGCCACGAACTTCGCAGCCCAGCTGTCGGGGTCGGTCTCGTCTGCCATGTCGTTGTTCGCGTGGTCGCCCGCGACCACCATGAACGGCGCGAGCACGGCCTTCTTGTACCCTGCGGCGCTCGCGGCGGCGATAACATCCTCGCAGGTCGGTTCAGCCTCGACGGTGCCGACGAAGAACTGCGTCAAGCCCTCGTTCTTGAACACTTCCTGCATCTTGGCATAGTCGGCGTTGGAATCGGCTTCGGTGCCGTGGCCCATGAGGCACAGCGCCGTCTTGCCGTCGTCGAAGGACGCCATGTTCTCCTTAATGGCTGCGGCCACCTTCTTGTAGTCGTCGTCGGAGGTGAGCAGCGGGTCGCCGAGCGAGATCTTGTCGAACTTGTCGGCGTACTTGTCGAGCTCGTCTTTCACGTCGGCGTATTCCAGGCCAGCCATGAGATGCGTCGGCTGCACGACGATTTCCTTCACGCCGTCTTCCACGCAGCGGTCGAGCGCCTCGGTCATGTTGTCGATCGTGATGCCGTCGCGCTTCTTCAGCTTGTCGATGATGATCTGCGCGGTGAAGGCGCGGCGGATGTCGTAGTCCTGCCAGTACTTCTCGCGGATAGCGTCTTCGATGGCGCCGATGGTGATGTGGCGCGAGTCGTTGTAGCTCGTGCCGAAGCTCGTGACGAGGATGACCGGCTTCACGGCCTTCTCCTTTTCGCTCGATTTCTCGGAACTTGCGGAGGTGCTGGAGCAGCCCGCGAGCGTGATTCCGGCGAGCGCGACGGCTCCGGTTGCTGCGGCGCCCATGAAGCTGCGGCGTGACATCTGGTCGGACATGGTTTTTCCTTTCCTCGGTTTGCCGGTCCCCCGGCGACAGTTGCTTGTCGGCACAAGCGAAAGAAAAGCGCACCCCTCGGGGTTCACAAGGAGCTAACGCCACGGCGATGCCGTGAGGAAAAGGCGAAGCAGTCTGGCTTGGGGCGCGAGGCGGTTCGCCCGCGCGTCCTATACAGTAATGTCCCTTGCCCAGGATTCCCACCTGGTTCCCTCCGCAAGCCAGCGCGGGCTGTGCGGACGCCGCGCCGGTCATTTCCTTTTATCCGATTGTCATATGCTCGTTGCCGAATCTTTTACTATGATAGTGGGCACTTGTGAACGTGTCAAAGCCAGGGCGGGCGGCATTGCGCCTCCTGCCTGCGTATTTGCGCCGATTGCCGCTTCGGGCGCCGTGTTTTGCCCGCTGCGCGAATGGCGGCGTAAACGGTTGCGATGAGAAACGGGAAGGGAAGGCTCGGATGATTCATATCGTTGGCGCAGGCTCGGGCGCCGCCGACCTTATCACGCTGCGCGGGGCTCGTCTTCTGCGCGCGGCCGACGTGGTCGTTTGGGCGGGGAGCCTTGTGAACCCCGAGCTGCTCGCCGAGTGCAAGGAATCCTGCGTCGTCTACGACAGCGCGCACATGACCTTGGAGGAAGTGCTCGACGTGATGCGCGCGGCAGATGCGCGGGGCGAGGAAGTGGTGCGCCTGCACACGGGCGACCCGTGCCTGTACGGCGCCATCCAGGAGCAGATGGACGCGCTCGACGCGCGCGGCGTGGACTACGAGGTGGTGCCCGGCGTGTCGAGCTTTTGCGGTGCCGCGGCGGCGCTTCGCCAGGAATACACGCTGCCGGGAATCAGCCAGTCGGTCGTGATCACGCGGCTTTCCGGGCGCACCCCCATGCCTGCGGGCGAGGGCATGCGCACCATGGCGGAAAGCGGCTCGACTATGGTCATCTTCCTGAGCTCGGGTATGCTCTCCGAGCTTTCCGCCGAGCTTTTGGCCGCGGGCCGCAGCTCCGACGAGCCGGCGGCGCTCGTGTATAAGGCGACCTGGCCTGAGGAGCGCGTGGTGCGATGCACAGTGGGCACGCTCGCCGATGCGGGCGCGCGAGAGGGCATCGACCGCACGGCGCTCGTGGTGGTGGGCCGCGTGCTCGGAGCTCGCGGCGGGCTTGCGCACGACGGCGCGCAGGCGGAGTCGTACGAGCGCAGCAAGCTTTACGACCCTTCGTTTGCCACGGGGTATCGGAAGGCGAGCAGCTAGCGTGGCCTTCGAGCACTACATATATACCGGGACGACCCGCCTGCGCTGCGGCTACACCACGGGGAGCTGCGCCGCGCTCGCGGCGAAGGCGGCCTGCGAGATGCTCTTGTCACGAAAGCCCGTCGGCCGCGTGTCGATCGTCACCCCCGGCGGGCTGCCCGTCGAGGCGAACGTGGTCGACGCATGTATCGGCGAGGGGTGCGCCCAGTGCGCCGTGCGAAAGGACGCAGGCGACGATGCCGATGTGACCGACGGCGTGCTCGTGTACGCGCGCGTGGAACATGCGGGGTCGGGCACGGGTGCTGCGGGCAGCAAGGGCGTGCCCGCGCGCGAATCGGAAGTTTCCGTCGATGGCGGCGTGGGCGTGGGGCGCGTGACGTTGCCCGGGCTCGAGCAGCCGGTGGGGGCGGCCGCCATCAACGCGACGCCGCGCGCGATGATCACTTCGGCGGTGCGCGAGGTGTGCGCCGCGCACGGCTTTTCTGGAAATATCGCTGTGACGATTTCGGTACCCGAGGGTGTTGCCCTTGCCGAAAAGACCTTCAACCCGCACCTGGGGATAGAGGACGGCATCTCCATCCTGGGCACGACGGGCATCGTCGAGCCGCGCAGCCTCACTGCCTTGCGCGACAGCATCGAGCTCGAGATCCGGCAGCATGCGGCTATGGGGCGGCGCGGAGTCGTGCTCACGCCCGGCAACTACGGCGCGCAGTTCATCTCGGGGCATTTCCACCTAAACGGTGCGCCGGTGGTCTTCATCTCCAACTTCGTGGGCGATGCGATTGATTGCTGCGTTCGCGAGGGATTTATCAATGTCCTTCTTGTGGGACACATCGGCAAGCTGGTGAAGGTCGCGGGCGGCATCATGGACACCCATTCGCGTACCGCCGACTGCCGCGCGGAGATTCTGGCCGCTCACGCGGCCTTGGCCGGCGCGGGCACGAAGACCGTGCGCGATATCATGTCGTCGGTCACGACCACGGCGGCGCTCGAGGTAATCGAGGCCGCCGGTGTGGGGGACGCTGCGTGCGCCTCGCTCGCTGTGGCAATCGAGGACAGGTTGCGCCGCCGCGCGGCGGGCGGATGCGACATCGCCGCGGTCGTGTTCGACGCCGAGCGCCGCGAGCTTTTCCGCACGTCGGGCGCCGATGCAGTTATCGGGGAATTGGGGGCGACGTATGAGTAAAGGCGTGCTGTACGGGGTGGGCACGGGGCCTGGCGACCCCGAGCTGCTCACGATCAAGGCCGTCCGCACAATCGAATCGTGTCCGGTCATCGCCGCACCGCAGACGGCGGACGGGGCCATGGTCGCGCTCGACATCGTGCGCGGCGCCGTCGACCTTACAGGCAAGACGGTGATCCCCGTGCGATTCTCGATGACGCGCGACGTCGAGCGCCGCGCGGCCGAGCATGCCTCGCTTGTTCGCGAGCTTGTCGCGCACCTGGATGCGGTCCGCGACGTCGCGCTGCTGAACCTGGGGGACCCGAGCATCTACGCCACCTTCCAGCGCATCGCGCCCGACGTGCGCGCCCGCGGGTTCGAGGCGCGCGCCATTCCCGGCGTGCCGAGCTTCTGCGCGGTCGCCGCGGCGCTCGAGCGCGACCTCACGCCCGAGATGTCGTCGCCTCTGCACATCGTGCCCGGCGGCTACGACGACGTGCGCCGCGCAATCAGCTGGCCGGGGACGAAGGTGGTCATGAAGGCGCGCCGCTCGCTTGCGGACACGAAGTGCATCCTTCGCGAGGAGGGCGCCTTCGACGGTGCCGAGCTCGTAGAGGACTGTGGGCTTCCGGGCGAGCGCGTGTACCGCTCGGTCGACGATGTGCCCGATCGGGGCAGCTACTTCTCGACAATGGTGGTGCGCTAGATGAGGGTTTCCTGCATAGCGTTCACTGAGAGGGGATATGCGTTGGCGGAGCGCACCGCACGCGCGCTTTCCGATTGCGCGCAGACAGGTGAAGATGACCTTGGCTGGGACGTTTCCGTTTCGCGCGGGTTCGGCGAGGGGAAGGCCGACCTGCGCGCATGGACGGCGCTCGCGTGGGAAGCGTCGGACGCGCTCCTGTTCGTGGGCGCGGCGGGCATCGCCGTGCGGGCGATCGCGCCGCATGTCGCCTCGAAGGCAAGCGATTCCGCGGTTGTGGCGATCGACGAGGCGGGGCGCTTTGCCGTCCCGCTTTTGTCGGGGCATTTGGGCGGTGCGAACGAGCTTGCGCAAACTGTGGCACGCGCGGCAGGGGCCATCCCCGTCATCACCACGGCGACCGACGTCCGCGGCGTGTGGGCGGTGGATACGTGGGCGCGCTGTGCGGGGCTCGCCGTTTCGAATCCCGAGGCCATCAAGCGAGTGTCGGCGCGGCTGCTTTCGGGCGGGCGCGTGGCGCTCTATTCCGACATGCCGATTTCGGGACAGCCGCCTGAGGGGGTTGACATTGCGTCCGACCGCGCTCGGGCCGATATCGTCGTGTCGCCGTTCGCTGGCGCGAATGCAGGTGCGTCCGTTCGCGCGGCGGAGACAACGGGCGAGGTCGTACCCGCCGGTGAGACGGGGAAGCCGGCGGGCGTGCGGGCTCAGGCGCCTGCGCCCGAGCCGCTTCGCCTTGTCGTGCCCTGCATCGTTGTGGGCATAGGGTGCCGCCGCGGTGCGTGCGCCGAAGCGATCGGGGAGGCGTTTCTTCTCGCGTGCGGGCAGGCGGGTATCTCGCCTTCGGCCGTGTGCGAGGCGGCGACGATCGACGTGAAGGCGCGCGAGGAGGGTCTGCTCGCCTTCTGCCGCGCGCGCAATATCCCGCTCGCGACGTATTCCGCAGAGGAGTTGTCGCAGGTCGAAGGCAGCGTTTCACCATCTGATTTCGTGCGCGCGACGGTGGGGGTCGACAACGTGTGCGAGCGCGCGGCGCTCGCGGACGGGGGCAAACTTATCTTCCCGAAGCTCGCTCACGGCGGCGTGACCGTCGCGTTTTCCAAGGTAACTATCGAACTTTCGTTTAAGGAGCTGTGATGGGAAAGCTCTTCGTGGTGGGGATCGGCCCGGGCGGCCCCGACGGCATGACGATTGCGGCTCGGCGCGCGCTCGAGGCGGCCGACATCGTTGTGGGGTACACGAAATACGTGGAGCTCGCGCTCGCCGCCGTGCCCGACGCGGCGCATCTCGCAACGCCGATGATGCACGAGGTCGAACGGTGCCGCCTGGCGCTTTCGCGCGCGCAGAGCGGAGAAGCCGTGGCGCTCGTGTGCAGCGGTGACGCGGGCGTGTACGGCATGGCGAGCCCCGTGCTGGAGCTTGCTGAGGACTACCCCGATGTAGACGTGGAAGTTATCGCCGGGGCCACCGCGGCTCAGAGCGGGTCGGCGGTGCTCGGCGCCCCGCTTGCCCACGACTTTGCGGTCGTGTCGCTCTCCGACCTGCTCACGCCGTGGGAGGTCATCGAGCGCAGGCTCGCCGCCGTGGCGAGCGCCGACTTCTGCATCTGTTTGTACAACCCGCGCAGCAGAAAGCGCGCCGACAGGCTCTCGCGCGCGGCGAAGATTATGCTCGAATGGAAGGCCCCCGACACGCTCTGCGGCTGGGTACGCAACATCGGGCGCGAGGGGCAGCAGTCGGGCATGTGCAGGCTCTCCGAGCTGGGGGAGTTCGACGCCGACATGTTCACCACCGTGTTCGTCGGCAACGCGGACACGAAGCGCGTAGGCGGCCGTATGGTCACGCCGCGCGGGTATCGGGAGATTCCATGCGAAAGGTAACGATCATCGGGGCGGGGCCCGGAAACCCCGACTTGCTCTCGCGCGCGGCGCTCGACGCGATCGACATCGCCGACGTGGTCATCGGCGCTCATCGCGCGCTTGTCAGCATCGACGTGCCGCCCGATGTGGTGAGATGCGAGCTCGTGAAGACGGCGGACATCGTCGCCGCGCTCAACGATGCGGCGTCGTGGCAGCGCGCCGTGGTCGTGATGACGGGCGATGTGGGGCTGTTCAGCGGCGCGCGCCGCCTGGTGGAGGCGCTCTCCGGCGACGCGCAGGTGGACGTGCGCGTCATTCCCGGCATAAGCTCAGCGTCGTATCTCGCCGCGCGCCTCGCGCGTCCATGGCAGGATTGGCGCTTCGCGAGCGCTCACGGCGTGGCGTGCGACATCGTGGCCGAGGCCGAGCGCGCAGGTGAGCTCTTCCTCGCCACGTCGGGCGGGGAAGACCCCTCGCGGCTTTCGGGCGAGCTTGTGCAGGCGGGCTTCGGGGACGCGCGCGTGACGGTGGCCGAGCGCCTGTCGTACCCCGACGAGCGCATCACCTGCGCGACCGCAAGTGAAATCGCAGGTCAGACGTTCGACGACTTGAACGTGATGCTTATCGAGTTCGCAGGCTGCGCCGGTTCGCCTGCGGGCTCTAGCGCAGCCTCCGAGGCGCCGGCCGGCGCGTCTGCGCCCGCGGCGGCTTCTTTCGCGGCGGACTCTGCGGGCGCATCCCGCGCCGCGAGCTCCCGCTGGCCGTACGCTTCCTCGGGCATTCCCGACGAGCTCTTCATCCGCGGCGACGTTCCCATGACCAAGCAGGAGGTGCGCGCCGTCGCGCTCGCGAAGCTGCGCCTTACCGCGACCGACACCGTGTGGGATGTCGGCGCCGGCACGGGGAGCGTTTCGATCGAGGCGGCGCTCGTCGCGCGAGCGGGGTCGGTATGGGCGGTCGAGCGCAACGCGGCCGGCGTGCGGCTCATCCGAGAGAACGCGGATGCATTCGGGTGCGGCAACGTGCATGCGGTCCCCGGTGTCGCCCCCGAAGCGCTCGCGAAACTGCCCGTCCCCGACGCCGTGTTCGTCGGCGGGAGCGCGGGCGAGCTTCCCTCCATCGTGGAGGCGGCGCTCGAGAAGAACTCGCAGGTTCGCCTGTGCGTGCCATGCGTCACCGTTGAGACGCTCACCGAGGCGTGCGCGCTTCTCTCGGGTTCGCGCTTTAAGGGGTTCGAGGCGTGCCAGGTGTCGGTCGCCCGTGCCGAGGCTGTAGGCTCGCACCATCTTATGAAGGCGCAAAACCCCGTGTTCCTCGTCAGCGCGCGTGGTGCGGGCGCGGATGCCGAGGAGCTTGCCGAAGTCGGCGCGCTTGCTGAGTCGCCTGTCGGGGAGGACCTCTCTGTCGAGGGGAACCCATCCGTTGAGGTGGTCTCGCTTGCTAACTGCAGCGCCGCAGGTGGGGAAGGCGGCGCCCGGTGAGCACGTCCATCCCGCGCTTCATGGTCGCTGCGCCCTCGAGCGGGAGCGGCAAGACGGTCGTAACGTGCGCGCTCCTGCGCGCGCTCGCGCGCCGCGGCATTGCATGCGCGGCCTTCAAATGCGGCCCCGACTACATTGACCCGCTCTTTCATCGCCGCGTCGTGGGTGCGCGCTCGGGCAATTTAGACGGCTTCTTCACCGACGCCCCGACGCTGCGCGCCCTGCTCGCACGCGGCGCCGCGGGCGCGGATGTCGCGGTGCTCGAGGGGGTTATGGGCTTCTACGACGGCATGGCGCCCGGCGTGGCCGACGCGAGCAGCTACCAGGTTGCGCGCGACACGGAAACGCCGGTCGTTTTAGTGGTGAACGGGCGCGGGGCGTCTTTATCGCTCGCCGCTGTAATCCGCGGCATCGCCGAGTTCCTGCCTTGTGCGAACGTGCGCGGCGTCGTGCTGAACAAGACGAGCGCCGCTGCCTGCGCCTACGCGGCGCCTGCGATCGAGAAGCACACGGGCGTCGCGGTTTTGGGGAATATCCCCGCCGACGAGGCGTTCTCGCTCGAAAGCCGGCATCTGGGGCTTGTGACCGCCGACGAGGTCGAGCAGCTCTCCGCGCGCATCGACAAGATGGCCGAGCTGGTGGAAAAGAGCATCGACGTCGACCGCTTGCTCGAAATAGCGGCGACGGCACCCGATATCCGCGAGGAACCTTACCGGTTGGAGCCGATCGCGGGAGCGCGGCCCATCGTCGCCGTCGCGCGTGACGAGGCGTTCTCGTTCTATTACGAGGAGAATCTGCGCGCGCTCGAGGACCTGGGTTGCGAGCTGGCCTTTTTCAGCCCCCTGTGTGATAGCGAGTTGCCCCGGGGGACAAGCGCCCTCTATCTGGGGGGCGGCTACCCGGAGCTCCATGCGCGGCAGCTCTCCGAGAACGTGTCGATGCGCGAGGCGGTGCGGCGCGCGGTGGAATCCGGCATGCCGACGGTCGCCGAATGCGGTGGGTTTCTGTACCTGCAGCGCGAAATCGCCGATAGCGAGGGGTGGCGCTGGCCTGTTGCGGGCGCCCTTGAGGGCGCAAGCGAGAACGGGGGAAGGCTGTCCCATTTCGGGTACGTGGAGCTCACTTCCCAACGCGACGGGCTCTACGGGCCGCGCGGCACACGCATCCGCGCGCACGAGTTCCACTACTGGCAGTCCACCTGCCCGGGCGGCGACTTCTGGGCGCAGAAGCCCCGGCGCGACAAGGGCTGGCCGTGCATGACGAGCACCCCGTCCCTGGCGGCTGGCTTCCCGCATGTGTACTATCCTGCTAACCCCGACGTTGCGCGCGCGTTCGCATCTGCCGCAGCGTCGTTCGCAGAGAGGAGACGGCATGGCTGAAGCAACCGAAACCGCGCTTGCCTGCATCCGCGAGTAAGTCGAGCGCGCGTTCTCGTCGGCGCCGGGCGCCGTGCTCGAAGCCGCGCTCTCCCGGATCGCGCCCGCAGACGAGTGCGCCCGCGCCGCCGCGTACGCCGCGTGGGATTCCATTGCGCACCCCTTGGGGGGATTGGGCGACTTTGAAGACGCCGTCGCGTGTATCGCCGCAGCTCAGGGGAGCGCCGAGGTGGCCGAGTTTCCTCGTGCGCTCGCGGTATTCTTCTCCGACAACGGGGTCGTTGCCGAAGGCGTGTCGCAAAGCGGACAAGGCGTGACGCGAGCCGTCGCGCGTAACATGTGCGAGGGGGCCGCGAGCGCCTGCCGCATGGCGGCGTTCGCGGGTGCCGAGGTCGTGCCCGTCGACGTGGGTATGGCCCGGGGCATAGAAGACGCGCGCATGGTGCGCGCGAACGTGCGGCGGGGGAGCGGCAACATCGCTCACGGCTCCGCTATGTCTCGCGATGGGGCCGTGCGCGCGATCGAGGTCGGAATCGCCGTCGCGTGCGGGCTTGTCCGCGCCGGCGTGCGCCTTCTCGCCGCGGGCGAGATGGGCATCGGCAACACGACCACCTCGGCGGCGGTGGCCGCAGTGCTCATCCGGGCGGACGTGCGGAGCCTCGTCGGGCGCGGCGCGGGGCTCTCGGACGCCTCGCTCGCGCGCAAGCGCGACGTGGTCGAGCGCGCTATCGACGCGAACTCGCCCGATCCCGCCGACCCGATCGACGTGCTCTCGAAGGTGGGCGGCTTCGACATCGCGGCGATGTGCGGCTTCTACCTGGGGGCCGCGGCCTCGAAGGCGCCGGCGCTCCTCGACGGGGTCATATCCTGCACGGCGGCTCTGTGCGCGGCGCGCCTGTGCCCCAACGCCTTGGGCTACCTCGTGGGCACCCACGCATCAAGCGAACCCGCAAGCCGGGAGCTCCTTCTCGAGCTCGGCATAAAGGCACCCCTCGACGCAGGCATGCACTTGGGCGAGGGCGCGGGCGCCATGGCGTATCTGCCCCTTCTGGATTCGGCGCTGCGCGTATACCGGGATGGGAAGACGTTCACGGCGACTGGCATGGCTGCTTACGAGCATTTCGAGGCCGTGAAATGACGGTGACGCTCGTTATCGGCGCCGCCGCGAGCGGCAAGAGCGCCTACGCCGAGTCTCTGTGCCTCGGGCACGACGGCCCCCGCGTGTACCTGGCAACGATGGAGCCCTTCGGGGAAGAGGGCACCCGCCGCATCGCGCGCCATCGGGCGCTGCGCGAGGGCAAGGGGTTTTCCACCCTCGAGCGCACGCGTGACGTGGGCACCGCAGTGCCCGAGCTTCCGCGCGGCTGCACGCTTCTTTTGGAAGACGTTGGCAACCTGGTTGCGAACGAGCTTTTCGCGGAAGGCGGCTTGTCCCCGCGTGACCCTGACGCTGTGGCGCGCGAGGTGCTCGGAGGCATCGAACGGCTCGCTCAGGCCGCTGCGTATACGGTGGTGGTCACCGTCGACGTGTTCGCCGATGAGATGCGCTACGATGAGGGGACCGAGGCATGGAGGCGCGCGCTCGCGCGCGTGAACGCGGGCGTGGCGGCGCTGGCCGACCGCGCAGTCGAGGTGGTATGCGGAATTCCCGTGTGGATGAAAGGTGAAGGACCTACAAGGTGAAGATAGCAGAGGCAATCGGCGCGGCGTTCGGAACGTTCTCGCGCATCCCCGTCCCGAAATCGGCCTGGACCGATTTCGGGTCAACCCATGCGCTTGCCGCGTTTCCCCTGGTGGGCCTTGCGGAAGGGTTCCTCATGACGGCGTGGGGACACGTTGCGAACCTGCTCGGCGTGCCCGCGACCATCGTCGCGGCCGTGCTCGTGGCGCTGCCTGTGGCGGTGACGGGAGGCATCCACCTAGACGGGCTCTGCGACACCTCCGATGCGCTTGCAAGTTGGGCCCCGCGCGAGCGAAAGCTCGAGATCATGCACGACCCGCGGGCGGGCGCCTTCGGGGTCATCGGTGTTGTTGTGTACCTTATTCTGCAGTTTTCCCTGTTCACCGCGCTGCCGCTTACGGCGGGGGCGTTCCTCGCGCTTCTGTGCTCGCTCGTGTTCTCCCGCTCGCTTTCGGGGCTCGCCGTTGAATGCTGGCCTGCCGCGCGTGCGGACGGCATGGCCGCGGGGCTCTCGCCTGCTAAGAAGCGCGCGGCGATCGTCGTGCCGCTTTGCGCTTTCGCTGCGGCTTCGGCTGCAGGGATGGTCGCGTGCGCTCAGGCCGTCGGCGCCCTTATGGCGGTGGCGGGGCTTTTGGCGCTCGCGTGGTACCGTCATGTTGCCCTGTCCCGCTTCGGCGGGGTGACGGGGGATTTGGCCGGATGGTTTCTGCAATGGGCCGAGCTCGCGATGCTTGCCATGCTGGTGGCGGGGGGCATGCTCCTATGATGCTCGTGGTAGGTGGCGCGCATTCCGGGAAGAGGACCTTCGTGCGCGAAAAGCTCGGGTTCGCGGCGGACGATTTCGTCGACGCGGCGCAGTTTCCGGAGGGCGGCGTGCCCGCGGCTTTTGCCGGCCGTGTCGCTTACTGTGCTGAGGAACTCGTACGCGCGCTCGACTCTGACCGGGCGCTCGAGCGGCTGATCGGCTTCGACGTAGTGATTCTGTCCTTGGTCGGCTCGGGGGTCGTCCCCATGCGTGCGGAAGACGCCCAATGGCGCGAGCGCGCGGGGCGCCTGGGATGCGCGCTCGCTGCGCGCGCCGACGTCGTCGTGCGTATGACGTGCGGGATTCCCCAGGTCATCAAACGAAACCTTGCCGATGCGCCTCGAGGGACGCAGGGCGCGGGCGTGCCTTTGGAAGTCGTCTTCGTGCGCCATGGTTCCACGGCGGGCACGGAAGACCATCGCTACAGCGGGGCGGGCACCGACGAGCCCCTGTCGATTGCGGGCGAGCGCGCTTTGCGCGACCTCGCGTGCGATCGTGACGTGTTCCGTGTTATCACGAGCGGCATGGTCCGCACCGACCAGACGGCGCGCATCCTCTTCCCGAACGCGGAGCTTATGGCGTGCCCCGGTCTGCGCGAGATGGATTTCGGCGACTTCGAGGGGCGAAGCGCCGCCGAGCTTAAAGAGGATGCGCGCTATCGCGCCTGGGTAGACTCCTGGTGCGAGACGCGCTGCCCGCATGGCGAGGACAAGAGCGATTTCACCCGCCGCGTCGTCGCGGCGTTTCGGGAGGCGTGCAAATCGGAGCGCGCCCAGGGGAGTGGGCGCGCCGTCTTCGTCGTTCACGCGGGTACCGTGAAAGCGCTGCTCTCCGAGCTAGCTGTCCCGAAAATGGGATACTTCGACGTGCATACCGAGCCGGGCGGCGCATGGGCCGCCACCTGGGATGGGCTCTGCCTTCGCGACGTTCGCCCCGCTTCGGGGGGCGATGCCCTGTGATGACGATTCTTGCCGTCGCCGCCGGGTTCGCGGCCGACCTTGCCTTCGGCGACCCGCGCTGGCTTCCCCATCCCGTCGTCGCCATGGGGCGCGCGATCACGTGGGCCGAAGGCCGCCTGCGGCGCGCATTCCCGCAAACGTCCGCGGGCACGCGCGCCGCAGGGCTTGTGCTCGCCGTGGCGCTTCCGCTTGCGTGTGGACTTTTGACCTGGGGAATCCTGCATCTTTGCGGAATGGTTCACTCCGGCTTGCGCTTCGTGGTCGAGGCATGGGCGAGCTATCAGATTCTCGCGGCATGCGAGCTGCGCCGCCAGAGCCTGGCCGTTGCCCGCGCGTTCTCGAAGGGCGGACTTGTCGCGGCGCGCGAAGCCGTCGGGCTCATCGTGGGACGTGACACGTCTGTTCTCGACGAGCAGGGCGTCGCGCGCGCCGCCGTGGAAACGGTGGCGGAGAACGCGAGCGACGGTGTCATCGCGCCGCTTTTCTACCTTATGATCGGGGGTGCGCCCTTGGGCATGGCGTACAAGGCGGTGAACACGCTCGACAGCATGGTGGGCTACAAAAACGAGCGCTACATCGACTTCGGCTGCGCCTCGGCGCGCCTCGACGATGCGGTGAACTGGATTCCCTCGCGGTTATCGGCCCTGTTCATGATCGCCGTGTGCCCGATCGTCGGGCTCGACGCGCGCGGGGCGGCGCGCATCTGGCGCCGCGACAGGCGTCGCCATGCGAGCCCGAACGCGGCACAGACTGAGTCAGCGTGCGCGGGCGCGCTCGGGCTGCGCCTGGCAGGACCCGCGGTGTATTTCGGCAAGCTCGTTGAGAAACCGACGATAGGAGACGCGTCCCGCGAAATCCAGTGGGGCGACATCGCCCGGGCGACAAAGCTCATGCTCGCTGCGTCCGTATGCGCGCTCGTCGTCTTCGGCGCCGCGCGCGCGGCGGTCGTGCTCGCCGTGGGGGCGATGGCATGAGGGAAGATCACGCCGCGCCCCGGGCTGCCGGGGGAATCCTGCGCGCCCGTACGCATGGGGGCAGCGCGCAATCGCTCGGCATCGCTTGCGAAGGGGGCGCCTCCGACCTCATCGACTTCTCGGTGAACGTGAATCCGGCAGGCCCCTCGCCGCGCGCCGTCGCCGCAGCTTGTAAGGCGCTTTCTCGAATCGACGCCTACCCCGATAGGGAAAGCCGCGCCCTCGTTCGCGCCCTAGCGCGTGCCCAGGGCATTCCCGAAGATACTATCGTCTGCGGCGCGGGCGCGTCCGACATCATCTGGCGGCTCGCCGCGGCGGTGCGCCCGAAACGCATCGTCGTGTGCGCGCCGACGTTCTCTGAATATTCGGAGGCGGCATCGTACTACGGCGCATGCGTGCAGGAGTTCCCGCTCTCCGAAGCGGACGACTTCGACGTGCCCGCCTCCTTCGCCCGCGCGATCGAGGGGCCGGGAGACGTGGCGTACCTCTGCAATCCGAACAACCCGACGGGGCGCCTCGTCGACCCCAGCGTGATCGAGGCCGCGGCTTGCCGCTGCGAGCAGGTGGGCGCGCTGCTCGTCGTGGACGAGTGCTTCCTCGGATTTGCGCCCGACGCCCGCGAAAGGAGCGTGGCCGCACGCGCCGCGTGTTCGCGCCATGTGGCCGTGCTCTCCGCGTTCACCAAGCTCTACGGAATGGCGGGGTTGCGGTTGGGATATCTGATCAGCGGAAACGCCCAACTCATCGAGGGGATTCGCCGGGCGGGGCAGGCGTGGCCCGTCTCCTCGGTCGCCGAGGCCTCGGGCATCGCCGCCCTGGAAGACGTTGAATACGTCTCACGCACGCGCGATGTATTGGCGGGCGAGCGAGCGTGGCTTTCCCACGAGCTCTCCTCGCTCGGGCTTTCCGTCGTGCCGTCGGATGCGAACTTCCTTTTAGTCCGCACGCCGGCGAAAGACATCCCCGAGCGCCTGTATAAACTGGGGGTTTTGGTCCGCACGTGCGACTCGTTTTCGGTGCTGTCCCGTTTCTGGTGCCGCGTCGCGGTGCGCACGCGCAAGGAGAATGCCCGGCTTGCGATGGCGTTCGGCCGCGTGCTTCGGGCGGAAGGCGCATCGGGCGAAGACGAACCCGACGAACGGGGCGGCGCTTCTTGCAGCGGCGCTATGGCGGGCGCGGATGGCCGAGGCTCGGCGAAGGAGGTCGATACCCGTGGGTAGGGCCAAGCCCATCATGATCCAGGGCACCATGTCGAACGCGGGGAAGAGCCTGCTTGCGGCGGGGCTGTGCCGCGTACTTTCGCAGGACGGCCTGCGCGTGACTCCCTTCAAGAGCCAGAACATGGCACTCAACAGCGGTGTCACGGCCGACGGGCTCGAGATGGGGCGCGCCCAGATCATGCAGGCCGAGGCGTGCGGCATCGCGCCCGACGTGCGCATGAACCCCATCCTGCTCAAGCCCGAAAGCGGCCACCGAAGCCAGCTCATCGTGGCCGGCAAGGCGCAGGGAGCCTTCGCTGCGAGGGACTACTTCGCGCGAAAGAAGGCGCTCATGCCGCAGATTTTGGAGGCGTTCGATTCGCTCGCGGAGGATAACGACGTCATCGTCATCGAGGGCGCCGGCAGCCCCGCCGAAATCAACCTTGCCGAAAACGACATCGTCAACATGGGGCTCGCGCGCGCCGTGTCCTCTCCCGTGCTGCTCGCGGGCGACATCGACCCAGGCGGGGTGTTTGCCCAGCTCTACGGCACGGTCGCGCTCCTTGCGCCCGAGGACCGCGCGCTTTTGCGGGGGCTTGTGGTGAACAAGTTCCGCGGCGATGTGGAAATCCTGCGCCCGGGTTTGGCCCCGCTCGAGAAGATGTGCGGGGTTCCCGTCGTGGGGGTCGTGCCGTATCTTACGCTTGACCTGGACGACGAGGACTCGCTCGCGCCGCGCCTATCTGCCCGCGAGGCGCGCGGCGTCATCGACGTCGCCGTCGTGCGTCTTCCGCATCTGTCGAACTTCACCGACTTCGACCCGCTTTCGCGCGTGCCCGGCGTGGGCGTGCGCTACGTTTCCTCGACGACCGATCTGGGCCGACCCGACCTGGTGGTGCTTCCCGGCTCGAAGACTACGCTCGACGACGCGCGCTGGCTTGCGGCTAGCGGCATCGGGGCCTGTGTACGCGCGCTTTCGGGCACGGGCACGCCGGTGCTCGGCATATGCGGAGGCTACCAGCTTTTGGGAGACGAGCTTTCCGACCCGCACGGCAGGGAAGGCGCTGGCACCGCGCGCGGGCTCGGGCTCATCCCTGCAAGTACGGTGTTCAAGGAGGAAAAGCGCCTCGCCCAGTCGGAGCTGCGCATCACGGGCGCCCAAGGCGCGTTCTCGGCGTGGAACGGCATGACGGCGCGCGGGTACGAGATTCACGACGGCGAAACGACCGTCTCCTGCGCTCCTGCGGGCACGATTGGCGGCAAACCAGAAGGCGCGGCCTGCGGAAACGTGTTCGGAACCTATCTCCACGGCCTGTTCGACGAACCGGGGGTGGCGCTCGCCCTCGCGCGCTCGCTCGCGCGCATGCGCGGCCTGCCCGAGAACGTCGTGGGTGCTGCGGGCGCGGCGTCCGCGGCCGATCACCGTGCGCGCGAGTTCGACCGCCTGGCCGACGTCGTGCGCGGGGCGCTCGACATGGAGTATGTCTACCGCATTATCGAGGAGGGCGTATGATCCACGTGTATCATGGCGACGGCAAAGGCAAGACCACGGCGGCGATGGGCCTCGCCCTTCGCATGCTCGCTGCAGGCCGCCGCGTCGTCGTCGTGCAGTTCCTGAAAGACGGCGAAAGCGGGGAGGTGCGCCTGCTCGCCGAGCATTTCGGCGTGCCCGTGTTCGCGGGGAAGGTGTCGGACAAGTTTACCTGGTCGATGACGTCGGAAGAACTTGCCGCGACGTGCGAGCTGCACGATGGGAACCTCGCTTCCGCGCTTGCCGAGCTCGAGGGCGCGCAAGAGGGACTGCTCGTGCTCGACGAGGCGCTCGACGCGCTTTCGAAGGGGCTTGTCGACGAGGCGCTCGTGGACCGCGCGCTCGATATGTCCGCGCGCGGCGTCGAAGTAGCGCTCACCGGGCGCGCGCCTTCCCGCAAGATCGTGGAGAAGGCCGACTACATAACCGAGATGCGGTGCAAGAAACATCCCTACGAGCAGGGGATATGTGCAAGGGAAGGAGTGGAGTACTAGATGGATTCCAAGGAGATGGCGCCCGGCGACATCGAGCGGCGCAGCTTCGAGATCATCACCGAAGAGCTCGGCGGCCGCACGTTCCCGCCGCTCGAAGAGCCCGTCGTGAAGCGCGTCATCCACACCACTGCCGACTTCTCGTACGCCGATTCCCTCGTGTTTACCCATGACGCCGCGCACTGTGCGCTCGACGCACTGCGCGCAGGGGCCACGGTGCTCACCGACACGAACATGGCGCTCGCAGGCATAAGCAAGCCCGCGCTCGCGAAGCTCGGCTGCAAGGCCGTGTGCTACATGGCCGACCCTGATGTCGCCGCGGCTGCGCGCGCCGCGGGCACGACTCGCGCCGTTGCGAGCATGGACAAAGCTTGCGGCATCGAGGGCCCGCTCATCGTGGCCGTCGGCAACGCTCCCACAGCACTTCTGCGCCTCGCCGAGCTCATGGACGCGGGGAAGATCGCGCCCGCGCTCGTCGTTGGGGTGCCGGTCGGGTTTGTGAACGTGGTCGAGGCGAAAGAGGAGCTACTCGCGCGACGCGTGCCGGCCATCGTCGCGAGGGGTCGCAAGGGCGGCTCGACCGTGGCGGCTGCCATTATGAACGCGCTGCTCTACCAGATCACGCGCACGGTTGGCGCGAAGTGACGGCCCCCGCATCCGTGCCGGCGCTGCGCATCTTCGCCGGCACCACCGAGGGCCGTCTTCTGTGCGAATGGGCGAGCGGGGCGGGCATCCCCGCCCGTGCCTACGCGGCAACCGAGTACGGAGGTGAGCTTTTGGGCGAGCTTCCGGGCATCGAGGTGCATGCGAGCAGGCTCGACGAGGCCGACATGGAGCGCGAGCTTTCCGGCGCGCGCATCGTCGTCGACGCCACGCACCCCTTCGCTACGCTCGCAAGCGGCAACATCCGGGCCGCTTCGCTCGCCGTGGGTGCACGATGCCTGCGCCTTGCGCGCCCGGCCGAGGCGCTGCCCAAAGGCGTCGTGTCGGTCGCGTCGATCGCCTGCGCGGCGCGCTTTCTCTCCGAGAACCCAGGTCGCGCGCTTCTCACGACGGGGAGCAAGGAGCTTGCTCCCTACACGCGCGTCGCCGATTTCGCGGAGCGCTTCTTCGTGCGTGTGCTTCCGCTGCCCGGTGCTATAACGAAGTGCATCGACGCGGGGTTTTCGCCGTCGCACGTCATCGGCATGCAGGGGCCCTTCACCCGCGAGCTCAACGAGGCGATGCTTCGGCAGGTGGGCGCCCAGTGGCTTGTGACTAAGGACTCGGGAACCGTAGGCGGCACGGCCGAGAAGCTCGCCGCCGCGCGCGACGTGGGAGCGCGCTGCATCGTGGTCACCCGTCCCGCCGAGGGAAGCGGGGCCCTTTCGCTTCGGGAAGTGGAAGACGCGCTCTTACGGGAGTTCGCGCGCTAGGCGCTCGCTGCGCCTGTGCGCCCTCCCGCCCGCGAGGAGGTGTTCCTGTAGTTCTGACAAAAGGGATTCGCCCTTTCGATAGGCGTTTTTGGCAATGCTGACGCAGGCCCTGCCGGGCCCAGGCCGACTTCGGCGAGGCCGATCTCTACGTTTCCGGCGTCCGCACCCCCAAACGGTCCCTAATTCGCCGCAACTTGTTGGTGGTGGCTTACTGGTAGCGTAGGCACTCCACCGGGTTGAGCTTTGCCGCGCGGCGAGCGGGGTAGAAGCCAAAGATTACGCCGATGCCGACGGAGACGCCGAAGGCCAGCAGCACCGTGGCGATTGAAAAGCTCGGTGTGATCTCCCCACTGGCACCGAGCTCGTTGAGAACCCCTGATCCTGCGGCAAACATCGCGAGGCCCCAGGCCAGCAGATAGCCAATCAGGACACCCAGCAGGCCACCGGTGACGCACAGCGCCGAGGACTCGGCCAAAAACTGCGCGGTGATATCGCGGCGACTGGCGCCCAAGGCACGGCGAATACCGATCTCGCGGATGCGCTCAGTCACGTTGGTAAGCATCATATTCATAATGCCGATTCCGCCGACAAGCAGTGAGATACTGGCGACAGCGCCCATGATGAGCGAGAAGGCGCCCATAAACGAGTTGAGTGCATCGATGGCGCTTTTCATGGAGGTCGCCGATACGCTGTCGTACTCATCATCCTCCGAGATGCCCTTCATCGCGCGCACCTTAGACTCGATGGTCTTGCAGAGCTCGTCCATGTCTGTGCCCTCGGCGGCAAGTGCCGTCACGCTGGGAAATGAAGGATTCTCGTCGCCAAACAGGCCGGAGATGGTTTCGCGTGGCATATACAGCGTGAGCGAGCCCATGGAGTCGCTGCCGCCATCAATCACGCCTACAATCTGCACCTCGCCGTTGGACACCTTGATGGTTTTCCCCAGTGCGTCCTGTTCGTTGCCGTAAAGCTGATCGGCGCCGCCGCGGCTGATGAGCGCCACGCGCGAGCCTGATTGAGACTCTGCCTGTGAATAGACACGTCCCGCAATGAGCTTGCTGGCGCCCACGGCATCGAGCATGTCGCTATCGACGCCGTGTGCCATGACGGTATAGCTTTTATCCCCGACCTTGTACTCGGAATAGGCGCTATCGACGATGCCGATCTGCTCAATCTGCGGCACCAGTTTTTTAAGCTTCTGGACGTCAGAATCAGAGAGTTCTTGGGACGAATAGATCTGAACCATGCGAGCTGCGTTGAGGCCCAGGCTGTTGACCAAGCTGTTTTGGATGCCGCCGATGAGCGAAGTCATGGCAATGACCGAGGCGATGCCGATGACGATGCCCAGGATGGTGAGCAGGCTGCGCCCCTTGTTGGCCTCGAGCGAGTGAAGGGCTTCCTGGATAAGATCGCGGGCGCTCATGCCATCACTCCTTTCGGCGGGTTGGCGGAGGCGGAAATCATGGGCAGGTTATCTACGGCGCTGCGTAGGGTCCGCGGTGCATGCGGAATATACGCGCCGTCGTGAATGCGACCGTCGCGGATGGTCACGGCACGGTCGGCCTCGGCGGCGATGCCGGGGTCGTGTGTGATAAGCACGATGGTTTTGCCGCGCTCCTGGAGCTTGTGGAAGGTTTCCATGACGAGCGCTCCCGTGGCGGAGTCCAGGTTGCCCGTCGGCTCGTCGGCCAAAATGATGGGTGGATCGTTGACAAGGGCGCGCGCGATGGCGACGCGCTGCATCTGGCCGCCCGAGAGCTCGGATATGCGGTGGTCCCAGTGGTCGACGGGCAGCGTGACGGCCTGCAGCGCGTGTACGGCGCGCATCTCGCGCTGGCTGCGCGGCACATTGGTGTAGGACAGCGGCAGCATGACGTTTTCGATCACCGTCAGGCGCGGCAGCAGATTAAAGCTCTGAAAGACAAAGCCGATGCTCAGCGCTCGCACCTCGGTGAGCTCATCATCGTCGAGCTCGGCGACGTTGAGCCCTTGCAGGAAATAATCACCCGCCGTCGGCTTGTCCAGGCAGCCCAGGATGTTCATGAGCGTCGACTTGCCCGAGCCCGAGGGGCCGGTGATGGCGACGAACTCACCGGGGTTCACCGCCAGGCTCACGTTGTGCAGGATGTGGGCGCAACCGGCCTCGCTCTCAAAGATGCGGTGCACGTTGCGGATGTCGATGACGGGACGCATTACTTGCCCTCGTCGGCAGACATATTGTCGCCGCCGTCTGCCGTCATGCCTGTGCCGGTATCCGTCACGATGGTGTCGCCGTCGCGTAACTTGGTAACCGGGACGTCTGGGTTGATCTCGTTGCCCTGGTCGTCGCGCTTGACCTGCGTCTTACCGACTACAGCCTCGTTGTCGTTTTGCGTCACGACGGTCACCTTCACGCGGCGCGTCTTCTTGCCTTCCGAATCGGTGGCCAGATTGACGTAATAGTGCTCGCCGTCTTCGGTCATCAGCGCCATGGTCGGCACCATAACCACGTCGTCGAGCTTCTCGGTCACTACCGAGACCTCGGCAGTCATACCCGGCTTAAGGCGACTGTCAGGTGCTTCGATGAGGATGTCGACGTTAAAGGTCACACTGCCGCCGCTCCCGGAGCCGGAGTCAGAGTTTGCCACCGAGGCGATAGCCGTGACGGTGCCCTGGCTCACGATGTCGGGAAACGCGGGATAGGTCACGTTGGCGCTCTGGCCCACGGCGATCTTGGCGATATCCTTTTCGCCCACCTGCACGGTCACCTTCATCTTGGACAGGTCGGCAATCTGCATGCACTGCTTGCCGCCGCTTGTATCGCTTTCGCCCATGATCATGCCGCCTGTTACCGTGGCGCCCACCTTGGCGTTGAGCTCCACGATGCTACCCGAGCTCGGGGCCGTGACCGTACGGCTGGCGGCCTTGGCGTTCGCCTGGTCGAGGTTTGCCTGGGCCGATGCGAGGCTGCGCTGCGCGGCCGATACGGCGTTCGTGTCCGCTGATGCGGCGGAGACGCCAGCCGCTGCGGAAGCTCCATCGACGTCCGTCGTTGGGGTGGCCTGCGCGACAGCGGCGGCTTTCTGCGCGTTGGTGAGGTCTTCCTGGGCGGCTGCAACTGCACGCTGCGCCTCGGCAACGTTGCGATCGAGCTCGTCGTTTTTAATGGTCATAAGCACGTCGCCCTCGTTGACGGATTGGCCTGCCTGCACGTTGATCGAATCGACCGTACCGTCGACAGAAGGGGAGACCACTGAGGACGAAATGGGTTTGAGCTGGCCTTTCGCCTCGACCGTTGTGGTAAACGTGCCCTCGGTCACCATGTCGGTCACAGGCCCGCTAGCGCCCTGCGGCTGCGCATTGATAACCAGGGTTGCGACAATGGCAATGAGCGCGATGGCACCTACGACGCCGGCGGCAATACCGCGTCGAATCAGCTTTTTGCGTCGACGTTCGGCACGTTTTGCCTTGAGCTTGGCATACGCCTCTTCATCGGAAATTTCGGCCGTATCGTTCGTGCGTTCGCTCTGCTTGTCGGCATGTACGTTTTTAATCAGAGGAATCGTTTCGGTGGCACCTTCGGGCGTGTACTCGGCATCATCCGAGCCTGGGGTGATGGTGGGGACATTCGGCATAGCGTCTCCTTTATAGAAAGTTCCTCAATAAGTATATGCGCTCGTCGCGTAAGGCGGGCGCATATGGCGGATTCTTTCGGAACTGTTAGATTGGTCGCAGCGGCTCCACGTTGTAGGAATGCGCGCGTTGCACTACGAGTGGACAACCACGCACAGGCCGACTTTGATGCAGTCGTGAAGTGCCTTGGCGTCGGCCAGGCGCAGGTTGATGCAACCGTGGCTGCCGCACCACTTGTACGACTCGGCGTTATCGAAGCTCTTGTCGTTTTGCCAGGTGGCATCGTGGAAGCCGATCATGTTGCCCTCAAACGGCATCCAGTAGCTAACCGGGCTTTCGTATTTGGGCTTGCCGGTCTCGGGGTCCTTGGCACCGATGAGTTTGCTGGCGCCGTCGTTGCTGTTGATCTGCCAGACGCCCTCGGGCGTGGCGTCCTCGCCCGGCTTTCCCGAGATAAAGTTGGCCTCCCACACGATATTGCCGCTCTCGTCGTAGTAGCGCGCGTGCTGCTCGGACAGATCGACATCGATGTCTGCCTTCCAGTCGGGCTCTCCCTTTGCGGTAAAGGTGTCGGCCTTCTGGGAGTACTTGATCTCGATTTCGCCGGTCTGCTTGTTGTTAATGGCGTCTTCGACCTGCTTGGCGAGCGAGCTGCTGTCGATGGACCAACCAAAGTCGCCGCCTTCGACGGCGCACTGCTTGCCATCGGCGCGCGTCCACCAGCGAGTGGAGCCCACGGTATTAAAGCCGTTGGCAAGCTCGGCTGCCCAGCTGCTGATCTGCGACGTATCGAGCGTGGGGTTGGCCGGATCGGCAAAGCTGATCCACTGCAACACGGAGCTGCCATCAACCTTGCCGGCATCCTCGCCGTTGAGCTTGAGGGTCACGTTGACGCCCAAGAAGTTGTTGGCGGCATCGCATGCGGCCTGAATCTGATCATCGGTCAGCGTTCCATTGAGTGGCTCATAGGCATCGTTGCCGAGCTTGGAAAGATCTACGGTCTCGGCCAGCGAGGCAAGCTCGAGCTCGGCATACTTAATGACATGCTCGCGGTTGAGTTTTTCGTTGGAGCGCGCCTTCTCGACGGTAAACTTGCCGGCCTGCTCGTCATAGGAGCTATTGGCCTCGAACGCGCCCGAACGCCCCTCGTTAAACTCGTCGATGGCGGCGCCCAGATCCTTCTCAAACTGCTTTTGGTCAAAGGTGTCGGAGAGCATGGACAGGTCGACGTCTTGATCAAGATCGACTTCGTTGGAGCTAGCGGTTGTTTTGGTCTTGCCGCTTAAGGATTCTACAAGGCGAACCGGCCATACAATGGCTTCGTTGCGGCTGATAATCTCTTTTGCGGCAGCTTCGCCGTCGACAATGGGCTCATCGGACTCGGGCTGATAGGTCCAGCTAAAGTCATCGCCTGTCACGGTGAGCTTATAGTGCTTCCAAGCCGAGTTGACCTTGGTGGCGGCAGACGAAGCGTTGGAGAACGAGACATCGACGCCGGCGATAGTGGTGTTGGGGTAGGCTACCTGCGAAAACGCTACAACGCCTACGATATAGACAATGACGATAAGACCCAGAACGACAAAGAGCGTCGTCTTTTTGCCCGACTTATTGTTCTCGGCGGGTTTGCGTGCGGGGCCGCGATCGCCTCGAGCGTGCGTGGGGGGCTGCTTGGGCGCATTGCCATTTGCCTGGCGCTGCTGATGCTGCTTGTTCGGACGTTGGGAAACGTTTGCCGCACCTCGCTGCTGACCGCGGCTCG
Organism: uncultured Collinsella sp.; assembly: GCA_900550415.1. Classification (GTDB taxonomy): domain Bacteria; phylum Actinomycetota; class Coriobacteriia; order Coriobacteriales; family Coriobacteriaceae; genus Collinsella. The sequence goes on along the minus strand of URSO01000004.1, from coordinate 14,266 downwards.
GCGCGATAGGACGCGGCGACTGAACGCCGCCGGTGTGCCTGCTCGGCTGCTGCGGATCGGGAATCAGTTGAGTTCGATCGTTTTGCGACATCGTATGCATATCCTTCGGATTTCGCCTTGCGGCTCATCGTGTTTTTACTGGGCTTGCATTATAGCGATTACCCAGTTGTTTGTGGTATGGAAACGGTGGCATTCAAAAGAGGTGGGACATTTGTCCCACCTTCGAGTCTTTCTTTGTCGCTATCCGCACACACCGCATTTTGCACAGGCCGAAAGTGCGGCCGGAGCCTGCGCGATGCCACCCTTTGCCGTCTCGCGCAGCGTGGCCGGCAACGCGTGGCCCACGGAGAGCATGACGTGCGCCATCTGGTCAAACGGCACCAGGCTCTTGATACCGGCAAGTGCAAGCTGCGCCGAGCTAAATGCCGCGGCCACGCCGATGGCATTGCGGTTTTGGCACGGCACCTCCACGAGGCCGCCCACCGGGTCGCAGACCAGGCCCAGCAGGTTGCTCAGGGCGATGGAGCTGGCGTCGAGTGCCTGCTCAGGCGTGCCTCCGAGCATCTGCACCAGCGCGGCGGCGGCCATGGCGGCCGCGCTTCCCACCTCGGCTTGGCATCCGCCCTCGGCGCCGGCGACGCAGGCGCTCGTGGTGAGGTTGAGGCCGATGGCGGCGGCGCAGTAGAGGGCGTCCATGACTTGCTCATCGTCCAGTTGCAGATGGTCGGCGAGCGCCAGCACGCAGCCGGGCACGACGCCTGCGGAGCCGGCCGTGGGGGCGGCGACGATCACTCCCATTGTGGCGGAGCGCTCAAGGACGGCCATGGCGCGGGCCACGGCATCGGTCTGGACGGCGCCCATCAGGCTTACGCTCAAGTCGTTGCGGCCGGTGGCATCGACGAGTTTAGCCTCGCCGCCGATAAGCCCGCCGAGCGAGCGCTGAGGATTGGCGATGGGGGCCGTGGTCTCCTCGCGCATGACGTCGAGCACGCGGCGCATGGCGGCGACGGCGTGGGCCTCGCCGGTCAGGCGCGCCTCGCGAACGGCCATGACGGCGCCGATGTTGAGGCCGAGTTCGGCGCAGGCGTCGAGCAACTGCGCACCATCGTCAAAGATTTCCTTGGCCGAAACGCCGGGGGAGAGCGACGAGGCCGAGCCCGGGAGCTCGATAAAGGTGGCGTAGTTTACATTGTCGAGCTTGCGCAGCATGGGGATGACGGTGTCGTCGGGGGCGCCATCGGTTTCAAAGACGGAGTATGCCTGGCCGCCCACCTCGGTGCGGTAGGTGCGGCAGAAAGCGATGTTCACATGGGCGTAGGCGAGCAGGTTCGTGAGCGCGGCGAGCACACCGGGGACGTCCTGGTGTGCCACGAAGAGCGTGGAATACATGCCCGAGATATCGACGCCGACGCCGTTGATGCGGCTGATGCGCATCTTGCCGCCGCCGAGGCTCTCGCCGCGGACCTGCGCCGTGGCGCCCGTATCGTCGGCCATGTCGATGTCGACGGTGTTGGGATGGATGGAGGCGTCGTCGCCCTTAATTTCAAAGTGGTAGTCGAGGCCCTGCTCGCGTGCGAGGTCGAAGGCCTGCTTGATGTTCTCGTCGTCGGTGTCGAGGCCCAGGATGCCCGCGACGAGCGCACGATCGGTGCCGTGGCCGCGGTAGGTGTGGGCAAAGGAGTTCCACAGGCCAAAGGTGACCTTAGTGATGCGGCCTTCCAGCAGGCTGGCGGCAACTTGGGCGCAGCGCAGGGCGCCGGCGGTGTGCGATGAGCTGGGGCCGACCATGACGGGGCCCAAGATCTCGAATGCCGAGGTCGTAGCTAGTGTTTGCGGCTTGCCTGCCATATGCGCTCCTGTTCTATCCCGTCGTTCCGAGGGCTTTGGTATTTGGTCGCCTGCTCTACAGTCCTGGCTCGCACGGAGGCCACATTAAGTGGCCTCCGGCTCGTGCGGAACTCGCGATCGACCAAATACCAAAGCCCTCGGAACTTAGGATACATGGTAGGGGCACGCTTGCTGCAAAATTCATCAGCTGGGAACCTATTCTGCGTCCCATGTCGACTCATCTTCACCACCGGTTAATAAAAAAGAGGTACCGGTTGTTCCGGTACCTCTTTTTGGCGTGTTTCTATTTGGCTGTGGCTTTTCTCGTAAGCCTACAGGCCACAGGCTGCTTTGAGTTCTTCGACTCGGTCGGTATTCTCCCAGGTGAAGTCGGCGTCTTCGCGGCCGAAGTGACCGTAGGCTGCCGTCTTTTCGTAGATGGGGCGACGCAGGTCTAGGTCGCGGATGATTGCGCCCGGGCGCAGGTCGAAGGTCTTCTCGACGGCCTCGACGATCTTGTCCTCGGCAACATGCGCGGTACCGAAGGTGTCGACCATGATTGAGAGGGGCTTGGAAACGCCGATGGCGTAGGCAAGCTCGACTTCGCAGCGGTCGGCCAGACCGGCGGCCACCACGTTCTTGGCGACCCAGCGCGCTGCGTACGCGGCGGAGCGGTCGACCTTGGTGCAGTCCTTGCCGCTAAAGGCACCGCCACCGTGACGGCCGTAGCCGCCGTAGGTGTCGACGATGATCTTGCGGCCGGTCAGGCCCGTGTCGCCCATGGGGCCGCCCACGACAAAGCGACCGGTGGGGTTTACGTAGATGTCGGCGCCGTCCCAAGGCATGTTCTCGGCAGCCATGACCGGGGTGATGACGTGTTCGATGAGGTCGGCCTTGATCTTGCCCATGTCCTCAATCTCGGCAGCGTGCTGCGTGGAGATGACGATGGTCGTGACCTCCACGGGCTTGCCTTCCTCGTAGCGCACCGTGACCTGGGTCTTGCCGTCGGGGCGCAGGTAGGGCAGGGTTCCGTCATGGCGCACGGCAGCCAGGCGCTCGGCCAGGCGGCTTGCCAGGTAGTGCGGCATGGGCATGAGGGTCTTGGTTTCGTTGGAGGCATAACCGAACATCATGCCCTGGTCGCCGGCGCCGATCAGGTCGATCGGGTCGGTGGTAGCGCCGGTCTGGGTCTCGAAGGACTCGTCAACGCCCTGGGCGATATCGGGCGACTGCTCGTGGATGAGGCTCATAACGCCGCAAGTGTCGCAGTCAAAACCGAACTTGGCACGGTTGTAGCCGATGCGGCGGATAACACCGCGGGCGATTTCCTGTACGTCGACGTAGGCCTGGGTGCGAATCTCGCCGGCGACGATGACAGTGCCGGTGGTCACGAGGGTCTCGCAGGCGCAACGGACGTTCTCAACGTTGGCAGGCACGCCGTTGGGGGCGATGTAGCCCTGCTCCTGCAGCTCTATTTCTTTGGCGAGGATTGCGTCGAGGACGGCGTCACTGATCTGATCAGCGATCTTATCGGGATGACCTTCGGTCACCGACTCCGACGTAAAAACAAAGGACCCGTGTTGGGGTGGGATGGAACGAAGTTCTTCTGACATGATTGTCCTTTCAATAACGTGTCCCGGCGACCGTTACCATTCCGCCGGGCTCTCTATGCAAGGGCACATCATAGCGCGTAAATCAAACATTCACACCCTTTCCGCACCTACTCATTTAAGTCTGTCCCCAATGAGTGGGTCGGTGCCCTTTGTGCGGAGGTTGCTTTGATGCTTTATACTGGTGCGGTTAGACATCCATCCTGCAATCGAGGAGATTTCCATGGCATCAGACGTTCGCGTCCGCTTTGCACCCTCACCCACGGGCAAGCTGCACATCGGCGGCGCCCGCACCGCTATCTATAACTGGGCTTTCGCCCGTGCAAACGGCGGCACGTTCATCCTGCGCATCGACGACACCGACCCCACCCGCTCCACCGACGAGAATACGCAGATCATCCTGCGCGCCATGCGTTGGCTGGGCCTGGACTGGGACGAGGGTCCCGAGGTGGGCGGCGACTTTGGCCCCTACGCCCAGACCGAGCGCCTGGACCTGTACAAGCAGGCCGCCCAGAAGCTTTGGGACGAGGGCAAGGCCTATCCCTGCTTCTGCACCAAGGAGCAGCTCGACGCCGACCGCAAGGCCGCGCAGGAGCGCAAGGACCCCTTCCAGGGCTATCAGCGCCGTTGCCGCGATCTTGATCCCGAGGAGGCCCGCCGCCGCATCGAGGCCGGCGAGTCCTACGTTCTGCGCATCAAGGTGCCCGAGGATCGCGGCGACGTCGTCATCCACGACGCCGTCCACGGCGAGGTGACCTTCGACGCCAAGGAGCTCGACGACTTCGTCATCTTCCGCTCCGACGGCACGCCTACGTATAACTTCGCGACCGTCGTCGACGACGCCATGATGAAGATCACCCACGTCATCCGCGGAGACGATCACCTTTCCAACACCCCTCGCCAGGTCATGGTCTACGAGGCCCTCGGCGCGCCCGTGCCCACGTTCGCCCACATCTCCATGATTCTGGGCGCCGACGGAAAGAAGCTCTCCAAGCGCCACGGCGCCACCTCGGTGGAGGAGTACCGCGACGCCGGTTACCTGTCCGATGCCTTCGTCAATTACCTGGCACTGCTCGGCTGGTCGCTCGACGGCGAGACCACAATCATCCCGCGTGATGTTCTTGCCAGCAAGTTCTCGCTCGACCGCATCTCCAAGAACCCCGCGACCTTCGACCCCAAGAAGCTCGACTGGGTCAATGCCGAGTACATCAACGGCATGTCCGATGCTCAGTTTGCCGACGAGGTCATGGTCCCCGAGCTGCACGAGGCGGGTCTCATTGAGGGCAACGTCGAGTATGGCGAGGACTGGATCGACGCACTTGCCGCCATCGTCAAGCCGCGCACCAAGATGCCGGCCGACGCCGTGACCGTCGCCGCCCCCATCTTTGCCACGGCCGAGACGCTCGAGTATGACGAGAAATCCGTCAACAAGGGCCTGGCCAAAGAGGGCATGGGTGCCATTCTGGATGCCGCCAAGGCCGCGCTCGAGGGTGTTACCGAGTGGACAGCTGCCAACATCGACGCTGCGCTTGAGCCGCTGCCCGAGCAGATGGACCTTAAGAAGCGAGTGGTGTTCCAGGCTGTGCGCGTCGCCGTCTGCGGCAACATGGTGAGCCCTCCGCTGGGCGAGACCATGGCGCTCGTCGGCCGCGACGACTGCCTGGCGCGCATCGACCGCGCCCGCACGATGGCGCTGTAACAGCTGCGTAAACGCATGTATCCGAGCCCCGTTCCCTCGAGCGGGGCTCTTGTTTCTGTACCGATGAGTGGGTTGCTGGGACAAAATAATCAGTAGTGTTTGTCCCATGTTCGAGTGACGCAACGAGCTCGACACTCGTATCGGCCATGGGACAAACTCTACTGATTATTTTGTCCCACCCCTTTCAGGTCCGTTCGTTAGAGGTGGTGTATGGCTCAACAACTGTCGCTGTTTGGTTCGCCGGAACCGGAGGAAGCTCCGGTGAAGCCCAAGCCTGCCTCTGCCTCGGCTCAGTCTAAGCCTGCGCCCGAGCCCCCTGCCGCCTACGCGAGCGTGGTTCTCGACATTCCTACCCGAGCGCTGTCCGAGCCATTTGCCTACTGCATTCCCCAGTCCCTTGCCAACGAGGCGCAGATCGGATCCACGGTCCTGGTTCACTTTGGTAACCGTGCCGCCGCGGGCTATGTCGTCGACATTGCGCCTGAGCTGGGCGACCTGCAGGGTAACAACGCCCTCGACCCCGCGCGCATTAAAGCCGTCGAGGCTATCCTCAGCAAACCGCTCTTTACCGCCGAAGCCGCCCGTATCGCACGCTGGATGAGCCACGAGTACGTCGCAACGCTTTCCGAGTGCCTGCGCCTGTTTTTGCCCCCGGGCGGCAGTCCGCGTGTGGTCAAGGGTGACGACGGCGTGTGGACGGTTGAACGTCCAGCCGTCAAACCCATCCAAAATCGCTGGGTCATGCTCACGCCCGAAGGCTTCGACTATACGCCGCCCAAGACCGCGGTCCGCCAGCGCCAACTCATCGAGGCGCTCCAGTGCGGCCCGGTCACGACGCGCGACCTCAACCTTCTCTATAACAGCATGTCGGCGACCATCAAGGCGCTCGAAAAACGCGGCGTCGTGGTTGTGGAGGAGCGCCGCGCCTGGCGTGGCTGCAACGAGCAGACCACGCTGTCCTCGGCGAGCGGCAAGGCCCCGATGGCACTCACCAACGGTCAGCGACAGGCCCTCGCGCAGATTGAGCGCGCACGCCTTGACGCTCACGGCGACGTGGTCCTAGTCGATGGAGTCACTGGATCCGGCAAAACCGAGGTCTACCTTTCCGCTATCGAGCGCGTGCTCGCGGCCGGCCGCTCAGCCTGCGTACTGGTGCCCGAGATATCGCTGACAGCCCAGACCGTCGGCCGCTTCCGCTCGCGCTTTGGCGAGACGGTCGCGGTTTTCCACTCGCGTCTTTCGGCTGGCGAGCGCCTGGACCAGTGGGACATGGTTGCCAGTGGCGCCGCGCGTGTGGTCGTGGGAGCTCGTTCGGCGCTTTTTTGCCCGCTCAGCGACCTTGGCCTCATCATCATCGACGAGGAGCACGAGACTAGTTACAAGCAGGGCTCCAGTCCGCGCTACCACGCGCGCGAGGTGGCGGCCGAGATGGCGCGGCGCTACCGCTGCCCGCTCGTGTTGGGGTCGGCCACGCCTTCTGCCGAGGCCCTCGACCGCTGCCGCCGTGGCACGTATAACGGTGCCACCTGGACACGTGCCGAGATGCCCGAGCGCCCGGGACACGCCGTGCTTCCCACGGTTCGGATTGCCGACCTGCGCCGCGAGTTTTCACACGGCAGCCGCTCCATGTTCTCAAAACCCTTGATGGAGGGCTTGGAGCGTGTGGTCGAGCGTCACGAGAAGGCCGTGCTGCTGCATAACCGCCGTGGCTTTGCGCCGTTCCTGATGTGTCGCGAGTGCGGCTGCGTTCCCACCTGCAACCACTGCTCCACAGCGCTTACGTATCACGAGCGCACGCACACGCTGCAATGTCACACATGCGGATCCTCCTGGCGCGTGCAGCCGTATCCCGCGCACACGAGTCGTTGCCCCAAATGTGGCAGTCGCTACCTGGCAAAAATGGGGCTGGGCACGCAGCAGATCGAGGACGCACTGCACCAGATGCTGCCCGAGGACGTCGCCATCATCCGCATGGATGCCGATTCCACGCGCGGCAAGGATGCGCACAAAAAGCTGCTCGAGCAGTTCGATGCGGCCGATTGCGCCGTGTTGCTGGGCACCCAAATGATCGCCAAGGGTCTCGATTTTCCCGAGGTCACGCTCGTGGGCGTGGTCAATGCCGACTTCGCCCTCAAGCTGCCGGACTTCCGCGCAGGGGAGCGCGCCTACGATCTGCTGGAGCAGGTCGCGGGCCGTGCCGGTCGCGGCGATCGTCCCGGCGAGGTCATCATCCAGACCTATCTGCCCGAGGACCCGGTTATTCGCGCCGTCGCCGAGCACGACCGTTCAATCTTTACCGACTACGATCTGGACCAGCGCCGCGACGCCCTGTATCCGCCGTTCGTGCGCCTGGTCAACATTTTGGTGTGGTCGGCGAACCGAGACGACGCGCAGGACTACATTGGGCGCATTGCAAAGCTTCTTAAGCGCCGCTGGCATGCCGCCGCGCCCGATTTTTTGCGGGCGGGGAGTGCCGTGCCGCAGGTGCTAGGCCCGGCTTCGTGTGTAATCGAGAGAGCCAAGGACCGTTACCGCTTCCATCTGCTTGTGAAGTCGCCCGTGGGGTACCATGTCTCTGATGATATCGACGCCTGTCTCAAAGAGGTGGGCTCTGTGCGTGGCGTGAGCGTGAGCGTTGACGTCGACGCCTATGATTTGATGTAACAACCCGAAAGGATGGCCATGGAAGCCAACGGAATCGTACTGTCGCCCGACCCTCGTCTGCGCCAGGAGTGCGCCGTCATCGAGGAGATCACCCCGGCGATCGAGGCGCTTGCCGAGAAGATGAAGAAGATGATGTTCGAGAACGGCGGCTGCGGCCTGGCTGCTCCGCAGATCGGCGAGCTTATTCAGCTCGTCACCATCGACTGCGACTACACCGACAAGAACGACTATGACCCGTACGTGCTCATCAACCCCGTGATCGTGGAGCAGAGTGACCATCTGGTGCCGTTTAGCGAGGGCTGCCTGTCCATCCCTGGCATTAGCTGCGAGATTGAGCGTCCCGACCATGTCGTCGTCGAGGCGTACGACCTGGATGCCAACCTGATTCGCTACGAGGCCTCAGGCGACCTTTTCTGCGTGTGCCTGCAGCACGAGATCGATCACCTGCATGGCAATACTATGTTCGAGCGACTGAAGCCGATGCAGAGGATCAAGGCAGTCAAGGAGTACCAGGACGCCCTGGCCCGCGGCGCTCGACCGGGCGAGACGGAGTAGGTCCCACCGTCCCCGGTGCTGAGCGCCCACATATCATCCCGTGCTCAAACATTCTCGCTTCGCTGCGAAACTGCGCGCGGGACGATATGTGGGCGCTCAGCACCGGGGACTGCGTTGTTCTGGCTTGTCTCGCCCAGGTGCCGTTGGGCCAGGGATGGGCGTCTTCGCTGATAGGTGCTTTGTTGGAAGAGCTGCTTTTATTGCGGCTCTTTCTTTGGTTTTGGGTATATTTGTTCTTGTTGAATTGTTATTGCGGATGAACTGGTGACTTGGCTTTCCGCTGTTCTTTGTAGCCGTCTCGGCTTTGGTTGAGGGGAGACGTTCTTTATGCGTATTGTGTTTATGGGTACGCCCGATTTTGCTGTGCCTTCGCTGACTTCGCTTGTTGAGGCTGGCAATGATATTGCGCTCGTAATTACTCGTCCTGATGCTGTTCGCGGACGTGGTAAGAAGCTGGAGCCGTCTCCTGTTAAGGCTAAGTCGCTTGAGCTGGGGTTGCCGGTTATTGAAGCTAATCGTATGACGCCGGAGGTTATTGAGGCGCTCCAGGCTGCCCAGGCTGATATTTTCTGTGTGGCTGCCTATGGTTGCATTTTGCCCGATGAGGTGCTGCATATGGCGCCGCTTGGTATTGTGAATGTTCATGCTTCGCTGCTGCCTCGTTGGCGTGGGGCTGCTCCTATTCAGCGTGCGATTCTCGCTGGTGATGAGGTTGCTGGCGTTTCTATCATGCGCATTGGGCACGGCGTGGATACTGGTGCTTATTGTGCTCAGGCTTCCACGTTGGTTTCCGGTAAGCATGCTGAGGCGCTGACCATGGAGCTTGGTGAGCTTGGCGGCAAACTGCTGGCTGATACGCTTCCTTCTCTTGCCGATGGCACCGCCGTGTGGACTGAACAGGATGAGGCGCTCGTCACCCATGCTGCCAAGATTTCCAAGCAGGAGATGCGCTTGGATCCGCAGATGGCGGCGCTTGATTGCGTGCGTCATGTGCTGGCTTCGTCCGATACCGCGCCTGCTCGTTGCGTGATTGCCGGCAAGACCGTGCGTGTGCTCGATGCTGCGGCGGCTGATGTGTCGCTCGGCGAGGGTCAGGTTCTCGTTAAGGCCAAGCGTGTTTACCTGGGCCTTTCTGATGGCTCGGTTGAACTGCTCGAGGTTAAGCCTGATGGCAAGCGTGCTATGACTGCTTCTGCTTGGGCTGCTGGCCTGCAGGGTGCCGATCTTATCTGGAGTGTTTTGTCATGAGCAAGCTGTCTCCCGCGCGCAAGCTTGCGCTCGATGTGCTGATGGAGGCCGATCGCCGCGGCATGTATGCGCGCGACGTGCTGTCCTCTCGCGCATCGGCCAAGGCCATTGACCAGCGCGATTCTGCGTTTGCCGCTCGCCTGGCGCTCGGTGTTGCCGCCACGCAGGGTATTTTGGACGAGTTGCTCGATCAGTTTCTCGATAAGCCCAAAAAGGTTGCGCCGCGTGTTCGCATGGCGCTTCGTATCTCGGCCTTCGAGATGCTCTATCTGCATACGCCGGGCCGCGTTGCCGTAAGTCAGGGAGTTGAGCTCGTTCGCAGTGGTGCTAAGTCCGCCGCTGGCTTAGCCAATGCTGTATTGCATAAGGTTGCGGACAATGTTGAGGACTTTGCTACTGCGTCCGATGTGGATGAGTCTGAGCGACGCTTGGTTCGCCTGTCTCGCCTGATGGGCTTGCCGCGATGGCTGTGCGCTCGCATTATAGCATCGTTTGACACGCCAGAGGGTGCGCTTAACTTTGCCGGCAATCTGGCCCCCGCGCCGCTGGCCCTGCATGAGAACGCTTTTGCTTCCAAGCCCGATCCGTATATCTCGCAGCTCGTCGCACCTGTCTTCCCGGGCTGCCATGCCCCGGTTGATGCCCAGGTTACCGTTGCTTCGGGTGCGTTTGAGCGTGCTGCCGCGGTGGCATCTGATCTCAACGCGCAACTTATCGCCACAGCTGCTACGCGCCCTGGTAGCTGCCTTGAGATTGGTGCCGGTCGTGGCACCAAGACCTATGTGATGATGTGCCAGGCCAAGCGTACGGGCTATGAGCGTCAGCATACGGCGCTCGATCTGCATGATCGCAAGTGCGATCTGAATCTCGCTCGCCTGCATAAGGCCGGTATCTCGGGTGTTCGTACGGTGTCAGGCGATGCCTGCGAGCTCAATGAGGTGCTTACGTCCTTTGACGCGATGCTCGGCGAGCCTGCCCTGTTCGACACGGTCTTTATCGATGCACCGTGTTCTGGCACTGGCACCATGCGCCGCCACCCCGAGATTCCGTGGCGTCTTACCGAGAACGACGTTACGACTGAGCTGCCCCGCCTGCAGCTGACGATGCTCAAGGAAGCCGCCGCGCGCGTGGCTGCCGGCGGTGAGCTTATCTATGCCACCTGCTCGGTTTTTGATGAAGAGAACACGCAGGTCGTGGATGCCTTCCTTGCTTCTCCCGAGGGCGCCGGCTTTACCGTGGCGCCGCTCTCCGAAGCCCAGATTCTGCAGCTGCCCGAGTACGATCATGCCAAGAGCCTCGTCACCCTGCGCCAAAACGCTCGAGGCCTCTTCCAAAGCGTGCCCGTTAACGCCGACTCCTACGACGGCCACTTCTGCGCCAGGCTGGTGCGCAACTAATACGGCACCCGAGGGTTGACCCGCTTGCCATGAAATGGGCCTATCTACTACATTAAACCCATTACCCCCAACCATGCCGAATTTAGCGAATTCAAAACCGCAGGTAGACGGCTCGTCGATTTTGTAAAAACGCAGGTGTGCTCGGACTATACGGGTCAAACGTAGTAGATAGGCCGTTTTCGTGGCGCAACCCCAGACCAGTCGCCGGGGCGTTGTTCATTCCTGAAAAAATTCAACCCCGCGATCGGGCTTGATCGCGGGGCCACTTGTCACTAGTGGCTATGCGGGCAGTTAGCGCAGCAGCCGCTGGTGGCGCTGGTGCTGGAGCCGCCGCTTCGCTGGTCGGTGTTGTAGAAGCCGCTGCCCTCAAACTTGATGCCGCTGGCCGAGAACGTCTTGGCGGCCGGAGCGCCGCAGTTGGGGCACACGACCTCGGGGGTCTCGGACATGGGATGCTCAACCTCAAACACGTTGCCGCAGCTCGAGCACTTGTAATCGTAGCGCGCCATAATACTTCCTTTTCAGCACAAAGCGGGCAGATTACTCTGCCCGCAAAAATTCAAACGTCTGTAACTGTACCCTATATCGGGCGTTTTATCACGCTTCGCCCCAGAATCTATGCGTGTTGCGCAGGAGCTGTGCGGTTTTGCTCTCGGCGGCCGCAACGTCGGCCTCGTCAGCCTGCCAGGTCCAGTTGCCCGTGGCCACGCCCGGTACGTTCATGCGCGTGTCGTCGCCAAGCCCCAGCACGTCCTGCAGCGGCATCATCACCAGGGGAGCGTCGCTTGTCAGCGCGTCGCTCATCAGCTTGGCTGCCACCTCAACACCGCTCGGCTCGTCGCCGCCCGCAAAGGAGCGCGTGCACCAACCCGCGAGCGTCGACGTGTCATGCGTCGATGTGTACAGGATCTTGCCGCGCGTAGGGTGCACGCCGCAACGAACGTCGTAATCGCTAAACTCCAGTACGTCCATACCGGGGAAGCCGCAAGTCGAAGCCATGGCGCGAACGCCGGGCGTCAGGTAACCCAGATCCTCGGCGATAAAGTTGAGCGGACCCAGCTCGTCATAGGCGGTCTGGAACAGGTCCTTGCCCGGGCCTGACAGCCAACGCCCGTCGGCGCAGGCCTTACCCGCGGGAATGCTAAAGTAGCTGTGGAAGCCCAGGAAGTGATCCAGGCGCACGCGGTCGTAGAGCGAAAACGCACGACGCAGGCGATCCATCCACCAGCGGTAGCCGTTTTGCTTCATGTGGTCCCAGCGGAACGTCGGGTTGCCCCACACCTGACCCTCGGGCGCAAAGTTGTCGGGCGGCGCGCCCGAAATCTCAATTGCCTTGCCGGTATCGGACAGCCAGAAGTTCTCGGGCTCGCTCCACGCGTCGGCCGAATCGTCCGAGACATACATAGGGATATCGCCGATGACCTCGATGCCCTTCTTGTGCGCATAGTTCATGAGCTCGCACCAGGCAAGGTCAAAGCGGTACTGCATGTATGCCTGCAACTCTGCCTCGTCGTGGAAACGCTTGTCGTCAATCAGATGCTCGTTGTAGCGCGCGACATCGGCCGGCCAATCGTGGCGCGACTCGCCCTCAAAGTACTTCTTAACGGCCATGTAGACGCAGTACTTCTCGAGCCAATCGGCATTGCGATGTTTAAACGCGGTGTACAGCGGATCGGCATCCTCGCCGCCGCGGGCCTTCCAGGTCTCAAAGTCGGCGGCCAGCTCCTCGTGGCTCTCGGGCAGCAGGTCGATATTGCCTGCAAAGGCCGAAGGACCGGCGTAAGGGGAGCGGAAGAAGTCCGTCGGGTTGACAGGCAGAACCTGCCAGTAATGCATGCCCATAGCGGCCAGATGGTCGATAAAGCGACGCGTGGGTGCGCCGATTGTGCCGGGCTTGCCGTCATCGGTCGGTACCGAGGTGATGTGGCACACGACGCCCGCGCCGTGATCAAGCGGCTCTTGCAGGCGCTGCTCGGCATGGTGATAGATGATCGAAGAGCCCAACGGGTACAGGTCGAGCGTAACCGTGCCGTTGTGGATCTCGCGCTCGTGACCGCTGATCACGTCACTCGCACATTCGCCGAGCGTCGGAATCGTCACGCGGTGCGAATTGCGCAGACTGCGGTTGATGATAACCGTCGCAGACTCGCCATTCTTGCCCGTGCGGTTGTAGGCCAGCACCTCGTCGTTGAGCGCGAAGGCCTTGATCTCGCCGTCGATCATAAACGGTAGTGCGCGGCGTACGGCGGAGGCGTTTTTGACAATAGCCAGCGTGTCGAAGTCGTGCAGTTGGTCCTTGGTCGGCAGGGTGCGGCGGTTGCCCGGATCGGTTAGACCCTCCAGGCCGTACTCATCGCCATAGTAAATCGAAGGCACGCCCGGGAACGTCATCTGCATGAGCGTTGCGAGCCAAAAACGGCTCTTGGCCAGGCCCATCGAGTTCTCGTCCAGACGCCATTTGCTGCGCTCGCACTCGGGCAGCTGCGACTCATCGGGGCCGCCGCCGAGCACCGAGATAATGCGCGGACGGTCGTGGCTCGAAAGCAGATTAAGTGCGCAGGACAGGGCCTCACGGGGATAGTTCTCGCGCAGGGTTTCGATATCCTCGGCTGCCTGGTAGGCGTTCTTGTAGCCCATCAAAAAGCCGATGACCATGTCGCGGAAGGGGTAATCCATAGCAGAGTCCAGCTCGGAGCCTTGCAGATAGCGGCGCAGATGGCCGTAGCTGATCTTGTTGGAGGCGTCTTCCCAGACTTCGCCGAGCAACAGTGCATCAGGCTTCTCGGCGAGCACGGCCTTTTTGATCTCGGCCAGGAAGTCATCGGAAAGCTCGTCGGCCACGTCTAGGCGCCAGCCATGAGCGCCGGCACGTAGCCATTTACGGATCACGCCGTCCTTGCCCAGGAGCCGCTCGCGTACCAGCTCAGAGCTCTCATTGATGGCGGGCATATTGCCCACGCCCCACCAGCAGTCGTATGAGCCGTCCTCGTGGAAATAAAACGCATCGCGCCATGGCGAATCCTCGCTCTGCCACGCGCCCACGCCGGGGTAGTTGCCGTAGCGGTTGAAATAGATCGAGTCGTCACCCGTATGGTTAAAGACGCCGTCCAGAATGATGGAGATGCCCAGCTTCTCGGCCGCCTGGCACAGCTCGGTAAAGTCCTGCTCGGTGCCCAGGATCGGGTCGATCTTGGTGTAGTCGGCCGTGTCGTAGCGGTGGTTGCTCGCGGCTTCAAAAATGGGGTTGAGGTAGATGGCTGTAAAGC
>URSO01000003.1 GCA_900550415.1 uncultured Collinsella sp. | reverse complement strand
GTCATCTCGCTAGGTAAAAAGATGGTTCGCGGTGGTATTGTTGCTGTGAGTTTAATTCGATATGAAAGGGTGACTTTGGTGTCCCAGATGGATTCTACGCTCTCCTATATTACTGACCAGTTGAAGGCGCTTACCTCGATTGCTTCGCCTACGGGCTATACCCGTGCGGCGACTGATTATCTGATGGAGACCCTGCGGGATATGGGGTTTGGGCCTGAGCGTTCCAATAAGGGCAACGTGCTGGTTGAGCTTGGTGGCGAGGGCGAGCCGCTCGTGTTGGCGAGCCATGTCGATACTCTGGGCGCTATGGTGCGCTCCATTAAGGACAATGGTCGCCTGCGCCCCACGACGCTCGGCGGGCATCAGTGGTCTACGGCCGATGGCGAGAACTGCACCGTTTACACGCGCGACGGCAATGTTTACACGGGCGTGGTCCTCAACACCGAGCCCTCGGCGCACGTGGCCGATGAGCCGGTCAAGACCATCGAGAAGAATATGGAAATCCTGCTCGACGAGAACGTTGATAGCAAGGATGATGTGCTCGAGCTGGGTATTCAGACGGGCGATATCATCGCCATGGATCCGCGCACCACGGTGACGGAGAGCGGCTACATCAAGAGTCGTTTCCTTGACGACAAGCTGTCCGCGTCGATTCTGCTGGGTTTGGCCCGCGCCGTTGCTGGCGGCGAGGTGACGCTTTCGCGCAAGGTATCGCTGCTCTTTACCGTGTACGAGGAGGTCGGTCACGGCGGCGCTTTCGTGCCGGCCGATACGCGCGAGATGATCAGCGTTGACATGGGCTGCGTGGGCGACGACCTGGGCTGCACCGAGCGCATGGTGTCGATTTGCGCCAAGGATTCGGGTGGCCCCTACAACTACGATCTGGTAACCACGCTGTCCAATATCGCGCGCGAGCTGGAGCTCGATTACGCCATCGATGTGTACCCGCACTACGGCTCCGACGTCGAGGCCACGCTCTCTGCCGGCTACGACATTCGCCATGGTCTGATCGGCCCCGGCGTGTATGCGAGCCACAACTACGAGCGCAGCCACATCGACGGCGTGCGCAACACCTACGAGCTCGTCCGCGCCTACGTTCAGCGCTAGACGCATCGACAATGCTCATCGAGCCTGCCGCCCCGGTTGTTGCAGCGATGCCAGCCGGGGCGTCCTCTATAACTTGCGGTGGCGGGGAGCTGTTATTTGATGGCTGACGTAACGGTGCCGCCGCCCAAGACGATGTCGCCGCGGTAGACGACGACGGCCTGGCCGGGGGCGATAGCTCGCTGCGGCTCGTCAAAAGTCAGCAGCATTTGCCCATCGGTGCCACGCGTGAGGGTGGCCGTCTGATCCTTTTGGCGGTAGCGGTACTTGGCGCCCACGCGAATGCCGCCGGCGTCGAGCTCGGCCTCCATGCGTTCGGCCGGGGCGCTCCAGATCCAGTCGTTGGCCGTGAGCGCGGTGGCCGTCAGGTCCTCTGCCTCACCCAGATGTACGGTGTTGTCGGTGGTATCGACACCCGTTACGTACACGGGATGCGCCATCGCGACGCCCAGACCCTTGCGCTGACCGATGGTGTAGCGCAGCGCGCCGTTATGGCGTCCGACCACGCTGCCGTCGCGCCATACGATGTCGCCCGGCTCGACGGCATGTCCGCAGCGGCGCTCGATATAGCCCGCGTAGTCGCCGTCCGGGATAAAACAGATATCCTCGCTTTCGGCCTTCTTGGCGTTGGTAAAGCCCTGCTCGGCGGCTATGCGGCGCACGTCGCGCTCTTTGTCTAGGCCTGCCAGCGGAAAGATCGTGTGTGCCAGGCGTTCCTGCGTAAGCGAATACAAAAAGTAACTCTGGTCCTTTTTGGGATCTTCGCCGCGATGTAGCTGCCAGGTGCCGTCTGCCGCCTGGCTTGTTTTGGCGTAATGTCCCGTTGCGATGTAGTCGCAGCCCATGTCCAGCGCCGCATCGAGCAGCGCGCCAAACTTAATGTGGCGGTTGCAGATAATGCACGGATTGGGCGTCAGCCCCTCCTGGTAGGCGTTCACAAAGAGCTCGATAACGCTGTGGTCGAAGGTCTGCTGCAGGTCGAGCGCATGGTGCGGAATGCCTAGGCGCTCGGCGACGGCCTTCGCGTCGGCGATGTCGCGGTCGACCTTACTCATGCCCGTGACGGGATCGGGTGCGGGGCAGGTGAGGCGCATGGTGGCACCGACACATTCGTAACCCTGACTTTTGAGCAGATACGCGGTCACGCTGGAATCGACGCCGCCGCTCATGGCGACGAGCACGCGCTTATTGTGCATGGGGAGGTTCTCCTTGGTGGCATGTGGCCAAAAAAGAAAAGCGGCGCGGGAGGCTGGTTCCGCGCCGCAGACATTGTAGCAAGTTCGGGCGTCGTGTGGGACACCCTAACGAGATGGGCTCAGGCTGCCAGAAGAGAGGGAAGAACGGCGTGCCTTGGGCCTATCGACAAGTGACGGGCCCTTAGTCCTGGAAGAGCGCCGTGGACAGGTAGCGCTCGCCGGTGTCGGCGAGCAGCGCCACGATGGTCTTGCCCTCGTTCTCGGGGCGCTTGGCCAGCTGCAGTGCGGCCCACACGGCGGCACCGGACGAAATGCCCACGAGCACGCCCTCCTTGTGGCCCACGGCGCGGCCGGTGGCAAAGGCGTCCTCGTTCTCGACGGGGATGATCTCGTCGTAGACCTGGGTGTCGAGGACGTCGGGCACAAAGCCGGCGCCGATACCCTGGATCTTGTGCGGGCCTGCCTGGCCCTTGGAGAGCACCGGGGAGGTGGCGGGCTCGACGGCGACGACCTTAATCTCGGGGTTCTGCTCCTTGAGGAACTCGCCCACGCCGGTCACGGTGCCGCCGGTGCCAACGCCGGCGACGAAGATGTCGACCTTGCCGTCGGTGTCGTCCCAGATCTCGGGGCCAGTCGTGGCCTTGTGAATGGCCGGGTTCGCGGGGTTCACAAACTGGCCGGCGATGATGCTGTTGGGAGTCTCCTTCTGCAGCTCCTCCGCCTTGGCGATAGCGCCCTTCATGCCCTTGGAGCCGTCGGTGAGCACGAGCTGCGCACCGTATGCCTGCATGAGCTTGCGGCGCTCGACGGACATGGTCTCGGGCATAGTGATGATCACCTTGTAGCCGCGGGCCGCCGCCACCGAGGCGATGCCGACGCCGGTGTTGCCGCTCGTGGGCTCGATGATGGTGTAGTCGCCACCGCGCACGAGCTTGCCGGCCTTCTCGGCCTCGTCAATCATGTTCTTGGCGACGCGGTCTTTAACGGACCCGGCGGGGTTGAAGTATTCCAGCTTGACGAGCACGCGGGCCTTGAGGTCCTCGTCGGCCTCAAAGTGGGTGAGCTCCAGGAGCGGGGTGTGGCCGATAAGCTGATCGATGGACGTGTAAACCTTGCTCATGGTGAACCTCCAAAGTGTTCAAATGACTGGATACCGTGTGGTTTTACGGTGTGTAGCAGCGAAACCCACAAACCTTATAGGCTGTTCGTTTAGCCGTTGGGAAGCATAGTAGACACTAAACCCTAGTAATGCAATAGGAAATAGGAGATTATTGCAAGTCGATTAACCATCTTGACCGGAACGGGTATTTTCAAAGCCAATTTTTCGGCTAGAATTTCAACGGACTAAAAGACCGAAAGGCAGCACTAGATATGTTGGTTTCCACTAAGGGCAGGTACGCCCTGCGCGTTATGGTTGACCTGGCCGAGCACCAGGCGGCCGGTCGCATCCCGCTCAAAGAGATTGCGGCGCGACAGGGGATTTCCGAGAAATATCTCGAGAACATCTTGGCTACGCTCGTGCGCGCCAGCATGCTCTCGGGCATGCGTGGCAAGGGCGGCGGCTATGTGCTCACGCGCCCGCCCGAGCAGTACACGGTGGGCGAGATCTTGCGCCTGACCGAGGGTAGTCTGGCGCCGGTCGCCTGCCTGGATGGCGACTGCAAGGGCTGCTCGCGATCTGATAAGTGTCCCACGCTCGACGTGTGGAAGAACCTGGACAAGCTCATCAACGATTACCTCGATGGCGTGACGCTCGACCAGCTCGTCGCCCCCAACGAAGGCTACGACTACGTCATCTAACCCCACTTGCCATGTGGGGGCAGGGTGGAAATGGTAGATTTTCTTGCCCTCTGAGACTTGGCAAATAAGAAGGCCGCCCATTTTTGCGATGGGCGGCCTTTGATTTGGTCTGATGCGTTTGTGCGTCGGGGGCGTTCTACTCTTCGGCAATACTATCGAGGATGCTGCGCATGATGGACACTAGGATGCTGCCCATAAAGGCCGAGCCAAAGCCGGCGATGGAGATGCCGACGCCCAACAGGTTGACCGACAGGTAGCTGGCGAGCTCCAGCATAAAGCTGTTGAGCACGAGCTGGAAAATGCCGAGCGTAATGATCGTGAGCGGCAGCGAGATGACCGTGAGGAACGGTTTGACGAACGAATCGACGATGTTGAGGAACAGTCCCACAAAGGCAAAGCAGACCCAGGCCTCGGCAAAGCCGAAGGGTTGGATACCGGGGACGAGGAACGTGGCGATCGCGATGGCGATCGAGGTGAAGAGCCAGTTAAGCATAAAGCGCATGGCGTGAATCCTTTCTTGCGCCGGGGTTGCTGACGTCGCGTGAAGCGGCTTGCGGCGGCGACTTGGATGGTTGCGCGGGCGCGCCGCGGTGTTTGGGCGCCCATTGTCTCAAATATTCGTGGAGCTTACGTGCGCATTCGGTTTCTAAGCGGCGTTCGTCCTGAAAAACGTGCCGCTGACAGAGAGTCTTGTCGCTTTAGTTTAGTGGTGTGCTACACTGCTACGGGCAAATGCCCCATGCATTAGTTTTATTGCATAGAACGGGCGAACGATGCCCGATGTCAGTATCAACTTCGATGCCTTTTGGCGGGTTTGGCGGTGATCGATGAATATCGAGAACATGTTTGACAGGCCTGATGTCAAGCAGCTGGTCCACGCATTTAGTCTTTTGGACGACGAGAACGATATCCAGGCGTTTTTAACCGATATCTGCACACCGCGCGAGATCTGCGATCTTTCTCAGCGCCTGCAGGTTGCGCGTTATCTGGATGAGGGCGAGCCCTATGTTGAGGTTCAGGCCCGCACGGGCGCTTCGTCCACCACGGTGAGTCGTGTTTCCAAGGCGCTCAACGGCGAGTACGGTGGCTATCGCAAGATCCTCATCAAGCTGGAGGGTGGCGAGTAGGCCAACGGCAACAAACGAATTGCGCAGAACCGTCCCTTCGGGGGCGGTTTTTTGATCCCTTGGGGACGGAGGAAATCTGTTGGCGTGGGGCAAATCTGTCCGCGTGGGCGGGTAGGATGGATGCATCGATTATTGCGAACGGTTTGAGTGGAGGACCATGCCTGTTCGAATCTATACCACCAATACCGGTACGGACTTGAGCGATGCCGAGGCGGCGTTGCTCGCCGACCTGGTCGCCCGCCACGGACGTGCCGTTTTGCTGGCGTCCTCGTTTGCCGAGCTCGACCTGTGCCGTCATGATGCCGCGGTTGCTGGCGTCTCGCTGGGCGTTGACTACAAAACCCCTGCGTCGTGGCTTCGTTCGCTGTGGGAGCTTATGGGCGATGGCCGCGGCTTCGTCGACAACATGCAGCGCCAGATGCTGTTCTCGGACATGATCGCCCGTCGCGACGATGTCGACCTGCAGCCGCTTTCGCGCAGTCAGGGAACGGTGCGCATGCTCGCGCGCATGGCCCGCGATGTGCTGCCGGGCGTAGCGGGAACGGGTGCCGAGCGCTGCCGCGATGCCGCCGCTCAGCCCGAGCCCAAAAGTGACGCCGAGGCCCGCGTGTTCGAGCTTTTGAGCGCCTATGCGAGCGGCTTGGACCGTCGAGACATGGTCGAGCCCTGCGAGGCGGCTGACCTTATGGCCGAGGTGCTGGCCGACAACCTTCCGGCGTGTACCCGCGCCGTATGCGTGCGCGGTATCACGTCGTTTACGCATGGCCTGCTCGAGTTGCTGTCGGCCGTGGCGAACAATGGGGGAGAGGTCGTTGTGCTGCTTGCCCGCGAGCAGGCGGCAATGCGCGAAGATCTGGCTGCCGCCTTTGATGCCCGTGGTGTGCTGTTTGAGGCCGCGCCGCTGGGGGAGGGTGCCGCCGCGCCCCAGACTGCCTCCAAGTCCGCCGCTCAGCCTGCCTTTGTAGAGGTTGCGGGCCCTCACGCCCGTGCCCACGCCTATGTGGATGCAATCGATGGTCTGGTAAAAACGTGTGAGGCCGCCGCGGTCGACGGCGGTGTCACGGCGGCCGCGGACCCCGTGCGCGTGCTCGTGGTGTCTGCCCGGGCGCCTCGGCTGTTCGGTGAACTCGCTGCCCGTTTGGCGGCGCGTCATATTGCGGCCGAGACAACTGAGTTCACGGCGTTTTCCCAATCCATCGCGGGCAGGCAGTTCACGGCGCTCGCCAATCTGATCGAGCGCATGAAGGCCGCCGACGAGGGCACCGCCTCCAAGACCGAGTGGTGGCCCGCGCCGGAGCTTACCGACTGGATTTACAGTCCGCTTTCGGGTGCCGATGCCGCCAGCGCGCGCACCTTCGACAAGAACATGCGCCTGTCGCGCGGCAAGACCACCACGGCCGTCAAGAGCCTGCTGCAGAGCGTGCAGGGCCAGGTGAGGGGCACGCGCAAGGCTGCCAGTGATGAGAACTGGTTTAAGAACGTGCCATGTGTGGTCTCGGACGTGTTCCAAGCGCTGTGGCGCGACAAACCCGTGACGGCACTCAAAGCCATGCTCGCCGTTGCCGAGGCACTGCCCGATCGCGCCCTTGGAGGCCTTGACGGTCAGGCTCGTCGCCAGGCGGAGACCGACCTGCTGCGACATGCCATCGACATCCTTATGAACGATGCTCGCGCGCTCGACGTGTCGCAGGCCGCGACCGTGCCCGTGCTTGACGACGTTCGCACCAAGGTGGACAAGCGCAGCACCGCATACGATTACGAGACCTACGAGGTCGACCGCGCGCCGCGCGCCCAGGTGCGCTTTGCGTCGCTTGCCGATGCGGCAGCCCTGCGCCCCGACAGCTACGACGCCGTGCTGTTTGCCGACGTCGACCTGGACAGTTATTCGCTCTCACATGAGGAAGGCCCGCTGGCCACGCTGACGGCCGAGCTGGGGCGCAGCGGCGTGACGCTTGAGCCCGCGGCCCTGCTGCGCGTGCGCTTTGGCCGCGCGATGCGGGCCGCGCGCGGCCCGGTTGCGCTTGCCCGCGTGACCCACGATCGCCAGGCGCGCGAGTGCTATCCGGCTGCCGTGTGGACCGAGTTGCGGGCGCACGCCGAGGCCGCTGGCGCCGCCAAGGTTGCGTGCGTGGGCGAGGGCGGTATCGTCGCCGATTTTGATCCAGCGGCCGGCGAGGGCATCGAGTGCAAGCGCGTCGCGTGCGAGGCTCCTCAGCATTTGAGTGAGGCGGCTGTGCCGTACCTGGTCCTGCGTCGCCGCGATGGCGAGGACGAGAACGCGCCGCTCGTGCCGCGTCTGACGTCCGCCTCGCAGATTGAGGCGTACTCGACGTGCCCGCTGTGCTGGTTCGTGTCGTATCGCGTGAAGCCCCAGTCCATCGACGCGGGCTTTGGCAATATGGAGAAGGGCAACTTTGTCCACGACGTGCTGGAACACCTGCACGCCCGTCTGCCCCAGGAGGGCATGGAACGCGTGACGCCCGAGAACCTGCCACGTGCTCAGGAGCTGCTGCGCGAGGTCTTTGACGAGACCTTGGCCGAACATGCCTCCAAGCGTGGCAACGAGGGCCCGCTTGTGCCGCTCTCTCCGGTAGAGGAGCGGCAGGTGGCCGAGATCTTGCCGCAGCTGGAGGGCGTGCTTGCCTACGAGTCCGAGGCACTTGCCCCCTTTGCCCCGCGCTACCTGGAGTTTGCCTTTAACGATCTTAACGTTGAGTATGCCGGCTGGCCGCTTGGCGGGCGCATCGACCGCGTTGATGTGGATGCCGAGAATCGCGCCGTGGTAATCGACTATAAGCATCGTTCGGGTGTCGAGGAGTTTAAGCTCGCCGACCCCACGGTGCGCGACGAGGAGTCGGGCACGGCGCCCATCGACGACCCGCGCTGGCTGCCGCCCCATACCCAGACACTCATCTACGCGCAGGCCATGCGTCGGGCGCTGGATCTGGATACCCGCGCCGCGCTCTATTTTTCGACCAAGGGCGGCAAGCCCGCGCTGCGCGGTGCGGCGAGCGCCGAGTTGCTTGAGGAAGAGCGCGGCGACGGCCGCATCCCAGGCCTTAAGAAGGGCTTTCCCGGCGAGGGCGGCAACATGGACTTCGATGCACTGCTCGATCGCGTGGAGACCGGCATTGCCGAGCGTCTGCGCGAGCTCGAGGCAGGCAACGTTGCCGCCGTCGACCCGACGTCGGCTCAGGCCGCGCATGCGCGCTGCTCGTATAACCACGAAGGAACGTTTGTAAGGAGGGACGTGTAGACCATGGATCTTTCGACTTTGATGCCGCAACAACTGCAAGTCGTCAAAACGCTCGACCGCCCGCTGTTTGTCTCGGCAGGTGCCGGCTCGGGCAAGACCTTTACCCTCACGCGCCGCATCGTCTATGCGCTCTCGCCCGAATCCGGTCCGTTTGTCGAGCATCTGGATCAGGTGCTCGCCATTACCTTTACCAAAGATGCCGCGGCCGAGATTCGCGACCGCGTGCGTCGCGCGCTTATCGAAGAGGGTATGGACGAGGAGGCCCTGACCGTCGACGACGCTTGGATCTCGACCATTCACGGCATGTGTTCGCGCATCCTGCGCGCGCATGCGTTGGAGCTGGGCATCGACCCCGAGTTCACGGTGCTCACCGATACCGACGAGCTTATGGACCAGGCTGTTGAGCATGTGCTGGCCCGCGCGACGGCGCCCGATGCCGTCCCCGAGCTCGCGGCATCGCTCAAGGCCCTCTACGCCTGGTATCCCATGGCGGGCGAGGGCGGTCCCTTTGGCGCCGGCACGACCATCAAGGGTCTGGTGCGCGACCTGCTGGAGCTGTCGAGTCAGTTGCCGGGCGGTATGGACGACGTGTGTGTGGCGCGCGGCCAGGCCGATACCTCAGCGCTCGCCGATGCCTATCGCGCGGCGCTGGGCGCAAGCAAGGCCGCGACCGAGAAGGCGCAGACGGCGCTCGATGCCATCGACGCGTTCGAGGCGAGCGGCAAGACCATGGTCGATGCGGCGCGACTTATGATGTCGTGCACCATGCCGCGCGCGAGCAAGGCGTTTTCTAAGGAGCAGGTGGAGCTACTCAAGGCCGAGGCTGCTGATGCATTTATCAATATCGTGCTTGCCTGCGGTGCCCCCGCGCTCGATGCACTGGTGGGCCTGGCCCGTTCCGTGGAGGCCGAGTATCGCGCGCTGAAGGCCGGCCAGTCCGCGCTCGATAACAACGACCTGCTGCGCATGGCGTACGAGGCGCTGCGCGACTACCCGGCTATTCGAGCAGCCTATGAGGGCCGCTTTAAGATGGTCATGATCGATGAGTTCCAGGATACCGACCAGATGCAGGTTGACCTGATCCGTTACCTGACCGGCGCGGGTGAGCGTGCGCTGTGTACCGTGGGCGATGCGCAGCAGTCGATTTATCGTTTCCGTGGCGCCGAGGTTGAGGTCTTCCGCCGCCAGGAGCGCAAAGTGGGCTCCTCTGCTGCGCCCGAGACGGCTGTCGCATCCGATGCCCCCGCCGGCGAGCTCGTCAAACTCGTGCGCAACTTCCGCAGCCACGACGAGGTGCTGCGCTATGTGGCGCGCGTCTTTGACGGCGATACCGGTGGTTTGATGCAGGGGTTCTTGGATCTTGAGCCGAGTGACGATCGCGAGGACAAGCTCAAGGCAAAGGCTTCGCGCCGCCAGGCGGTCTTCGTTGCCGGTGGCAGCACGCAGGAGCGAACGCAGGCGAAAGCTCGTGCGATTGCCGAGCGGTTCCAAGCGCTCGTCAAAGCGGGGCAGCCCCAGGGCAGCATGGTCCTGCTGCTGGGCCGCATGACCAACGCCGATGTCTATGCGCAGGCCTTCCGCGACCAAGGGCTCGACTGCGTGATCGCAGGCGGCTCGGTCTTTGCCCAGGCTGCCGAGGTGCAGACGGTGCGCGCTCTGGTGTGCGCGCTCGCCAATCCGGTCGATACGGCGCAGGGCCTTATGCCACTGCTCGCCTCGCCGATGTTTGCGCTCGGCGCCCAGGAGTTCCTGGCGCTGGCGACCAAGCTGGACGACCAGACGGGGGAGACCTCGCGCCGCAACATCGACGTGGGCATCATGAGCGATTCCGATGTGCCGGGTTTGCAAGACTTGCCGCTCGTGACGCGCGCCCGCGAGGTGCTGCGGTATGCGCTTCGTCGCGTGGGCCGCGATTCGTTCGCCGCCATCGCGCGCGATACTGTCAACGCTTCCGGCTGGTTTGTGCGTCTGGCACAGCGTGGTCCCGAGGGCAAGGCCATTGCCGCCAACGTGCTTAAGGCGCTCGATGCCGTGGCCGAGGCGGAGGCCGAGTTCGGTAACTCGCCGCGTTCCATTGCGCTTGCCTTCGACCGCTTCTTGGCGGGCAAGGAGGCCCCAGGCGCCCTCAACGAGGAGGGCGACGGCGCGGTGCGCATCATGACGGTGCATGCCTCCAAGGGCCTGGAGTATCCGGTCGTGGCGGTTGCGGAGTGCTTTGGCGTGCGTAAGTCCTCGGGTGCGGCTCAGATGGGGCGTGTCGAGGGTGGAGCGCAGGTCGTGGCGCTGCCGGCACGCTTCGACGGCGTTAAACTCGCGGACGGCACGTTCGTAAAGGGCGATGACGTCAAAAAGCAGTTTGAGCATGCGTTTAAGGGTAAGGGCACGTCGCTATGGTTGCCGCCGGAGCTCATGGAGGATGTCTGCGCGACGGGTTCTCCCGCCGAGGCATTCGTTCGCCTGCGCAACGACGACCTGCAGCTTTCGCTCGAGGAGCGGGCTCGCTTGCTCTATGTCGCCATGACGCGAGCGCGCGAGCTGGTCATTCTGGCGATGGATGTCGGCGTGAGCCGCGGCAAGGTGACGGCGCCGACCTTCGATGTCGAGACGGATCTGACCTACGACGTGCTGCGCCGCATCCTGCCGACCGACAGCCTGGACATACCGCAGCTCGATAGCGACCGTTTGGTGTTCGACAACTCCAAGCCGGGCGACTACGAGCTCATCTCGCTGGCGGACTTTACGTTTGGCGAGCAGGCGTTTGAGGTCAACGCTTCGCTGGATGCCGAGGGCAGGCTTGTCCGCGGCGATGCGGAGCCGGAGGGTGCCGGTGCGGATGCCCACGCCGCTGTTCCCGGTCCAGCCGACCCCGAGCCCGATGCGTTTGAGCTCGTGTATCCCCAGACGGTGGGCGTGCGCATGGGCACCTGCCCGTATCCGGCGCGCGATTCGTACAGCTACTCGTCAATTGCCGCGGCGCTGCATGCCGAGTCCGAGGACCGAGCCGCCGAGGCGCATGTGCCCATGGACGAGGCTGGCGATGATGCGGAGTCGGATGGTTCCGAGATGACGGATGCAGGCGTGGCCGCCGTTGAGCCCGCCGGCAACCCCATGGCGCTGGGCTCGGCGTTCCATGCCGCCTGCCAGTGGCTGATCGAGATGGGTGCCGATGCGCTGCCCGCCGAGCGTGCCGACGCCCTGGCTCGTCTGTGGCGCCTGACGCCGGAACAGCGCGAACGCTTCGACGTTGCCCTGGATCGCTGGCTCAAGTCGGCGGTCCGTGCCGAGCTGCTTGCCTGGCCGTGCGTTCGCGCCGAGGTGCCGTTCTTTTCGCTGGGCTGCGAGGATGAGGACATCGCTCGCTACGGTGCATATGCCGAGGGCGCCATCGATGCTTTGGCGACGAACCCGGCGGATTCGTCACGCGCGCTGGTCATCGACTACAAGACGGGCGGCACACCGGACGAGACGCCGGAACAGCTGCAGGAGAAGCACGCCCTGCAGGCGCGCGTTTACGCTGATGTTCTGCACAAGGCGGGCTTTGAGGCCGTGACCGTCAAGTTCGTCCGCGTGGAGCAAGTCGACCCCGCCAACCCGTGCGAGCCTCAGGTGGTCACCTACAGCCTCTAGCCCTCAATAACTTGCGGTGGAATACGGACTGTTTTGGCCAAAAAAGCCGCCAAACAGTCCGCATTTCACCGCAACGCATGGGAGAGCCTGGGGCGGTACAATGGCTCGAACGGTTCAAACGAATAAGGAGCCATCATGCAGCTCGCCAAAACGCTTAAGGTGACGCCGGAGGAGCTTTTTTACGCTCTGGCGGGGTCCATCATGCAGGATATCGAGAACGCCACGGGCAAGCGTCCCAGCCGCAACAAGCTCAACGGCTATAAGTACGAGAAGCGCCCATACCGCAAAAGGTAAGGTGACTCTTCATCGGAAACCGTGAACGCTTCGGGTTTCGAGTCAGTAGCGAACAGCCCGACAAAAAATGTTGTTGGAAGTGCCAAATGAATAAGAATGCCGCTACGCAACTGCACATCTATTCCGCCTTTTTCGTTCTCGCGGGATTTGTTTTAAATCGGGGAGTGTTTCTACTTTTCCTTGCGGAGAAAGAAATGTCTGTCACGGAAATCGCGCTTTATCAAGCCCTGTTTAACATTACAACGGTCGTTCTCGAGCTGCCAACAGGGCTGATAGGCGATTTCTTTGGAAAGAAGTTTTCGATTCAAGTGGGCGTGCTGCTGCTTTTCTTCCATACGGCTGGCATGCTGTTGCTCTCAGGTCCCTTTCTTGTCGTGCTTTCCCTTGTTGAGGCACTCGCCTACTCCCTTCAATCGGGATCCGAACAAGCACTTTTATATGAAATTGCCCGGAATGCCGGTCAAGGAGAGCGTTTCCTCACCATCAACGCTCGGCTGCTTGCCGCGCAATCAATCGCTACGGGAATGGCGATTGTGCTCGGATCTTTCATTGCCCAAGTATCTTGGAGCGCCCTCTACGTATGTGTCTCCGTTTTCTATCTCCTGCAGCTTTTCCTTCTGTATCCCATTGAGAGGACGGAAGCGACCCGTTCTGAAAGCTCTGAAAAGGGAAGGTTTGACGCGGCCAAGATGTTCAGACGCGAAACCTGGCGTGTTGGAGAATCCGCTTTTGCGGTATTGCTTCTTCTAATCGGCACAAGCATGCTCGATGGATTCTATGGGAGTTATTACAACTTGAATCAGTTGGTATTCGACGCATTTGATGCTCCCGTCTCCATAATAGGAATCTTTTTCGGTGCATCCTATGCAGTAAATGCGACGGCCTACATTGCAGCAGATTTATTCTCATTGCGTTTCGGGAAAAGAAATACCATGCTCGGCTCGATGCTAATCGAGGCTGGCCTTTTCATGATTCTTCCGTGGTTCGCTTCAAATCCGCTGTGTTTGTTTGGCCTTAGCATGGTGCTTTGTTTTCTCCCAGAAGTGGTGTACATCACTTCGGAAAACTTAATCCAAGACGCGATAGCGGACGATCTCCGCGCGACGATCCTTTCCGTCGCGTCTCTGGTAAGGGCTCTCTTTTCTGCAGTGTTTTTCTCCATATTTGGACATGTGTTGGGGTTATATCCCATTCAGATAGCGCTCGGTATTATTGGTGCAATCGCGATAGTAATTACCGCCGTTGTTTCATTAAAAATGGTTGGAATACAGGTCTCCAAGAATTGATATATCGATTGACGAGCTATCCGAAGCGTCGAGCCTTCTTGATGGACATGACTATTCGTCACAAATCATTCCGCGCATCGCCGGGGTTCCAGTAATACTCGATATATCTGGATGCCCTCATTCCCCTTTTTGAAGGTCCCAAATTGACTACCCGTGTTGGTTTGGCTAGGTTCGGGTGCTATCCGCGCCGTGCGGTAAAATCGTTCAGTCAGAACACGAACCCGCATCGGAGCTCATCACATGGCATTCGTCCATCTGCACAACCACACCGTTTTCTCCATGCTCGACGGCGCAACCCGTATCCAGGATATGGTCAATCGCGCCGTAGAGCTGGGCATGCCCGCCGTGGCCATTACCGATCACGGCTACATGTATGGCGTACCCGACCTGGCGCTGGCCTGCGACGCCGTCAACCACAACACGCCCGAGTACAAAACCTGGAGCCACGACAAGGCCTTCTTGGAAAAGGACCGCCGCGACGAGCTGGTGGAGCCCGATCCCGAGTCCAGCCCGCGCGAGCATGCCCAGTATGTGAAGGACATGGCCATGTGGGACGAGAAGGGCAACATCGACGAGCTCAAGCCGCCTCTGGTCATCAAGCCCATCTTTGGCTGCGAGGTCTACTTTACGCCGGACGAGACGCTCGCCCGCGACCATAAGCCCGAGCTCTACCACATGATCCTTCTGGCCAAGGACCAGGAGGGCTACGTCAACCTGATGCAGACGGTCTCCGAGGCCGCCGTGCAGGGCTTTTATTACAAGCCGCGCGTGACGCTCGACAACCTGCGCCGCCACGCCAAGGGCATGATCTGCACGAGTGCCTGTATCGCCGGCATCATCCCCAAGTACATCGACCGCGGTGACATGGAGGGCGCCATCAAGTGGGCCGAGACCTTCCGTGATACCTTCGAACCTGGCGACTTTTATATCGAGATCCAGGAACACGGCATCACCACCGACAACGGCCTGACCGATGAGCAGATGGACCGCACGCTCATCGACATCGCCAAGCAGGTAGGCGTCAAGGTCATCGCCACCAACGACTTCCACTACCTGCGCCGCGAGGACGCTCCCGTGCAGGACGTCATCATGTGCATCGGCATGAACGCCAAGGTCGACGACCCCAACCGCATGCGCATGACTGGCTCGGAGTTTTACATGAAGACCGAGGAGGAGATGCGGGCGATGTTCCCGTATTGCCCCGAGGCCTGCGACAACACGCTCGAGATCGCCGACAAGTGCTACGTCGAGCTGGACTGGGACTCCATCATCCTGCCGCGCTTCCCGTTGCTCGACCCCGGCGAGACGCACGAGAGTCAGTTCCGCCGCGAGTGCGAGAAGGGCCTGCGCCAGCACTACGGTGACGACTGGGCCACGCGCGAGATCGGTGGCGTCAACATCAAAGAGCGCTTTGAGTATGAATACAAGGTCATCTGCGACAAGGGCTTTGCCGCCTACTTCCTCATCGTCGCCGAGTACGTGCAATGGGCCAAGGACAACGGCATCGGCGTCGGCCCCGGCCGTGGCTCGGCCGCCGGCGCTATCGTCGCCTACGCCATGAACATCACCGCGTTCGACCCGCTCGAGAACGGCCTGATGTTCGAGAGGTTCCTGTCTCCGCAGCGTACCGAGATGCCCGATATCGATATGGACTTCGACGATGAGCGGCGCCTCGAGGTCGTGGAGCACGTTCGCCAGCTCTACGGCCCCGAGAAGGTCACCCACGTCATCACCTACTCGACCATCAAGGCCAAGCAGGCCATCAACGACGCCGCGCGCGTCCTGGACTACCCGGTCTACATGGGTCAGCGCCTGTCCAAGATGGTCTCGAGCGACCCCAAGGTCAAGCTCAAGCAGGTGCTCGACAAACAACCCGGCAAAGAGGATCTGTATAACCCCGATTTTGCCGAGGCTTATAAAAAGGACGACGACGCTCGCCGCATCATCGACACGGCGCTCTCGATTGAGGGTCTCACCCGTGGCGAGGGCGTGCATGCGTGCGCCGTTCTGATCTGCCGTGACCCCGTCAACGAGCACGTGCCAACCAAGCTCGATACCAAGGGCGGCGTCGAGATTACTCAGTACGAGGGCCATACCGTTGCCGACATGGGCCTGCTCAAGATGGACTTCTTGGGCCTGCGCACGCTGACGGTTATCTCCAAGGCCAAGGCAAACATCAAGAAGAACTTCGGCATCGACATCAAAGAGGAAGAGATTCCCTTTGACGATCCCGAGATCTTTAAGCTCATGGGCTCCGGCCATACCGCCGGCGTCTTCCAGGTCGAGTCCGCCGGCATGACGGCCACGATCAAGAACATGAAGCCCACCGAGTACAAGCACGTCGTAGCATTGATCGCTCTGTACCGCCCGGGCCCGCTGGGCGCCGGCATGGTCTCGTCCTACATCAACCGTATGAACGGCAAGGAGCCGGCGGTCTCCTACGACGACCGTCTGGACGACATCCTGGGCGAAACCTACGGCACCATGGTCTACCAGGAGCAGGTTATGCTCATCTCCGTCGAGATGTGCGGCTTCTCCAAGGGCGAATCGGACTCGCGTATCCGTAAACCCGTGGCTAAGAAGAAGATCAAACTGCTCACGTCGACGGTGCTGCACTGGGAGGATGGCTCGGACGAGACCACCTACGACCACTGGATGAACGGCGCTATCAAGAACAACTACACGCGCGAGGTCGCCCAGAAGATTTGGGACGATGTTCTCGAGTTCGCGTCTTACGCCTTTAACAAGTCGCACTCTGCCGGCTACGCCATCCTGGTTATGCAGACGGCGTGGCTCAAGGCGCACTATCCGCACGAGTACATGGCGGCCGTTCTGACGTCCTATACGGGTAAGACCGACAAAATCGTGCACTACGTCTCGGCATGCCGTCACGACGGCATCCCCGTGCTGTCGCCAGATGTCAACGAGTCCGGCACCGAGTTCACGGCTACCAAGGAGGGCGTGCGCTTTGGTCTGGCCGGCATCCGCGGCGTGGGTACCGGCGTGGCGCAGGCGATTATCGCCGAGCGCGAGGCGGGCGGCCCGTTTAAGACGCTGCACGACTTTGTCGAGCGCGTGGACTCGAGCCAGGCCAACCGTCGCGTAATCGAATCGCTGATCAAGGCAGGCGCCTTCGACTCCACGGGGTATCCGCGTCGCCAGATGATGCACTTTGTGGATAAGAACAACCCCGAGAACATCATCGATGCCGCGATAAAGCGCCAGAAGGACCGCGCGAGCGGCCAGACCTCGTTCTTCGATATGTTTGGCGACGTTGAGGGCTCGGGCTTCGAGGTGAGCGTGCCAGATCCGGACGGCCAGGAATGGGACCGCCACCTCAAGCTGAGCCAGGAGAAAGAGGTTCTGGGCATCTATGTTTCGGACCACCCGCTGCGCCCGTTTGAGTATGCACTAGCCAAGGCGCGTGACTTTTCGTTCTCGCAGATCGACACCGGTTACGAGGTACAAAACCCCACGGGCGGCACCATCAACCAGGAGATTCCCGAGGGCAAGGCGCTGTGGTGGGCCGGTATGGTCTCGAGCGTGTCCAAGCGCGTGACCAAAAACGGCGACCCCATGGGCATCGTGCAGCTCGAGGACATGGAAGGAGAGGCCACCGTCGTGGTGTTCCCCAAGACCTACAAGGAGGCCGAGGGGTACCTGTACGGCGAGGTCGATCCCGAGACAGGCGCGCAGCTGTCCGACGCCTTTGTGCGCATCAAGGGCAAGCTCGAGCGCTCGGACCGCGGTGACCAGATCATCGCGCAGGAGATTGTGCCGCTGGAGCTCAACGAGGAGAATAACAAGCCCAAGGTGTTTGAGGTCATGGTGCCCAACAGCCGCTTTAGCCAGGGCAATATGGCGCGCCTGGCCACGGTGCTCACCGCTAACCCGGGTGGCGATCGCGTGGAGATCTTTATCGAGCAGGTGGACGGGCGCGTGCTGCGCGCCGAGGTGCCTGCCAAGGTCAACGCGCGCTCGATTCCGCTGCTGGCCGAGGCTAAGGCCATCGTGGGTAACCAAGGCCGCGTGACGGTGATCTAAGCTACCCCGGGTGAGATTGGAGGAAGTGATGGCGCAGGGGACGTTTGTGCAGGCGCTTCGCAAAGAGGCGGCGTTGAGCGGCACCTTTATGAAGGGGCGTTCGCTCATGCTTAACGGCGCCGTGCTGTCGATCGAGGACAGCGGCTCGCGCTTCTCCAAAAACGTGACGGTTGAGGGCTCGGTGCGCGGCTCGCGCGGCGACCTGTACAAGACGCACGTGGCGCTCGACATGGACGAGCACGAGGTTATCGACTACGACTGCGACTGCCCCGCCGCATACCGCTATCCCGGTATGTGTAAGCACGCTATTGCCACGGCGCTGGCGTATTTGGATGCCAGCGGCGCCGAGCCCGTCGAAGGTTTGCGCACGCCGGTTCGCACGTTTACGGCGCAGCCGAAACAGCCCGCGCGCGCCGCGTCCGCCGCGCCGGCCGTCAACCCCAACTTTCCCTTCCCGGCGCCCGTCCCCACGAGCCCGAGCCTTGTGGCGGCGCTTTCCGATCTTTCGGACGCGCGCATGGATGAGCTGGCGAGCATGCGCCGCAAGCTCGCCGGCACAGTCGACCCCGATGCCCCCAAGGCGGTATTGGAGCCCTCGCTGGTGCCGTACTACAATCCGCTGTTTGCCGACCGCTTTAGCTGGGCGCTCGAGCTTCGCATCCGCTGTGGCTCGGTGTCCTACGTGGTCAAGGATATCGACGGCATGGCCGATGCCTATGTCCGAGGCGGCACCTTCTCGTACGGCAAGAAGCTCACGTTTGTCCATACGCCCGAAGCCTTTGACGAGGTTTCGGTGCGCCTGCTCGACCTTGTTGTGGCAACGGTTGTGTATCTGAGCGACATCACGAGTTCGCGTTCGGCGTCGTACGATTTTGCACGCAGCGGCTTTGTCGCCGAGCGCCAGCTGCCGCTGTCCGAGCATGACATCGTATACATGCTGGACTTGCTACCTGGCCGGACCATTTCCTTTGAGCCCGCCTGGTCGCGGGGAACGACAACGCATCGTTCCTATGAGGTAGCGGTTGAGTTGTCGCCGGTGGGGGAGGACGAGGCCTCGGCAAAACAACCGCCGCTCCTTGCCGCCAAGATCGCGCCGGCGGCCGGTGGCAGCTACGACCTGCGCCTGCCCGCCGATATGTACTGCTTTGTCTCGGGCGACGTTGCCTATCTGGTTGACACGCACCGCGCGCGCCGCGCCGATGCGGCGTTTGCCCAGCATGCCGCACCGTTTCTGTCGCGTCTGCTGCCCTGTCGCACGCCGGTCCATATCGCCGTCGAGCAGGTGGGTGAGTTCTGCCGCATGGCGCTGCCCATTTTGCGCGACTACACCGACCTCACCGCGCCCGCCGCGCTCGATACCGTGGCGCCCGAGCCGAGCTTTGCCATGTCAATCGGTGTCGACGACGGGCTCGTGAC
Source organism: uncultured Collinsella sp. (assembly GCA_900550415.1). GTDB lineage: Bacteria > Actinomycetota > Coriobacteriia > Coriobacteriales > Coriobacteriaceae > Collinsella. Next base: position 38,347 of record URSO01000003.1, on the reverse strand, counting down.
CTGCAAAATTACGGTTACCTACGGCGACTGGTCGGCAGATCTCTTTGGCCTGGGCGCTCCGGGAAGCCCCTTCGAAGACCAGCGCCCGGGCGTGCCGCCGCGCGACGAGGTGGCAGAGTTTCGCGTTATGGACACGGCTGCCATGTACTTCGATTTCCACGAGGGCGGCCTGGCGTTTGAGGAACGCGATGACGAGAGCCTGTTCTGCCTGCTTACCGAGGGCCTGTCTGCCCTGTCCGAGCTGGGCGAGGTCATGCTCAGCGACCGCCTGCGCCAGATCTCGGTGCGCCCTGCGCCCAAGCTTTCGGTGCGCGCGACCGTCAAGAGCAACCTGCTCGATGTCGAACTGGGCGCGAGCGGTCTTTCGGCGGCAGATCTTGCCATCTATCTCGACTCCTACAAGCGTCATCAGACGTTTGCGCGCCTGACGTCCGGCGACATCGTACGCCTGGATGAGGGGGCGCGCGCCGCGTTTGGTCTTGCCGAGGACCTGGGTGTCGATGCCGTCGATCTGCTCGATGGCGTGTCGCTTCCCGCGTCGAGTACCCTGTTCGTCGACAGCATGCTCGCGCGCACGCCCGCGCTCGAAGCCGATCGCGACGCTGCGTTCCGCCGCACCGTCGAGCGCCTGGATACGCTCGGCAAGATGGACTTTACGGTGCCGGCATCTCTCAAGGCCACGCTACGTGGCTACCAGGTCGATGGCTACCAGTGGCTCGGCTCGCTCGAGCACCTGGGCCTCGGCGGCATTTTGGCCGACGACATGGGCCTGGGCAAAACCCTGCAGATGATCGCGCATATCCTGGCGCGCGTGGAAGCGGGAGACGCCAAGCCCACGCTCGTGGTATGCCCCGCGTCGCTCGTGTATAACTGGACTGCCGAGCTGGAGCGCTTCGCGCCTTCGCTCGACGTGTGCGCCATTGTGGACGCCAAGGCTCAACGCCGCGTGCAGATCGCCGGCGTGGCCGAGCATAACGTGGTCGTGACGTCATACGACCTCATGCGCCGCGATATCGACGAGTATGCCGAGCAGGACTTTGCCCGCGTCGTGCTCGACGAGGCCCAGTACATTAAAAACCCGCTCACGCAGGTGGCGTGCGCCGCCAAGCGCTTGCCGGCCGGCGTGCGCTTTGCCCTGACGGGCACGCCCATCGAAAACCGCCTGTCCGAGCTCTGGAGCATCTTCGACTTCTTGATGCCGGGCCTTTTGGGGACGCGCGAGTCGTTTGCCAAGCGCTTTGAGAGCCCCGTCGAGCATGCCGAGGGCGATAGCGCCGCTCGCCTACAGTCGCTCGTGTCGCCGTTTGTGCTGCGCCGTGTTAAGGAAGACGTGGTGGCCGACCTGCCCGAGAAGATCGAGGACACCGTCATGGCACAGCTCACCGGCGAGCAGCGCAAGCTCTACCTGGCCAACCAGGACCGCATCGCCCAGCAGGTGCAGCATCGTGAGGCATCCGAGTTTAAGAAGGACAAGCTCAAGGTGCTCGCCGAGCTCACCAAACTGCGCCAGATCTGCTGTGACCCACACCTGCACTACGAGGACTACAAGGCGGGGAGCGCCAAGCTCGACGCTTGTATGGAGCTCGTGCACGGTGCGCTCGACGGCGGGCACCACATTCTGCTGTTCAGCCAGTTCACGGGCATGCTCGATATTATCGGCAAGCGCTTGGCCAAGGAGGACGTCGGCTTTCTTAAGCTCACGGGCGCTTCGTCTAAGGAGAGCCGCGCCAAGATGGTCGCGCAGTTCCAAGCGGGCGAGGTGCCGGTGTTCTTGATTTCGCTCAAGGCGGGTGGCGTGGGCCTTAACCTGACGGCTGCCGACGTGGTCATCCATTACGACCCGTGGTGGAACGTGGCCGCGCAGGACCAGGCGACCGACCGTGCGCACCGTATTGGCCAGCAACATACCGTGACCGTGTACAAGCTCATCGCCAAGGACACGATCGAGGAGCGCATCATGCAGATCCAGGAGTCCAAACGCGACCTGGTCAATAGCGTGCTCGGCGGCGACGGCATCTCGTCGGCGCTGTTTACCCGCGAGGATGTTCTGGCGCTGCTCGGCGGCGACGGGCGCTAGTCTCGCTCGTTATGTGTTCATTTGCCATGCCGTGGATGGTTCGCCTGCCTTTGGGCATAAGAAGCATCGAGAACACCGGCACATCAGCAAAGGAGAACATCATGGCGAAATTCTTTAAGGACCCCGACGGCAAGCTCATTGCCGCCCTTGGCAACGACGTTGCAACCCCTGCCGGCTGCACGGAGCTGACCGCGAACACCGAGGACGCGGCGCACGAGAAGCACGTGCCCGTCGTTGAGAGCGAACGCGACGGTCACGTGATCCGCGCACGCGTGGGCTCGGTCGAGCATCCTATGGTGCCCGAGCACTACATCGAGTGGATCGCCCTTGAGGCCGAGGGCCGTCTGGAGGTCCACTACCTCCAGCCCGGCATGAAGCCCGCGACGTTTTTTGCCGGCGGTTCCAAGACCGGTACCGTCTATGCCTATTGCAACCTGCACGGGCTGTGGTCCGCGACGTTCTAGGAGCGCGCCCCCGCTCGGGGTATCATAGCTAGCATATGCACATGCGAGCGCCGACTGCATCATGCGGCCGGCGCTTTTACTGCGATAGCGACGGTTTACGACGGAAAGGGCTGAGCCATGAAGCTCGCACTTGCACAGATCGATATGCGCCTGGGTGATATTGAGGGTATCTGCGGTCGCATCGAGGACCAGGCGCGCCTGGCCCACGAGCGCGGTGCGCGCGTGCTGTGCGTGCCGGCTCCGCTCTTTATGGGGGCCCTGCCCGGCGGCCTGGTGGGCGCTGCCGACTTTGAGCACGACATGCTTGCCGGCTTGACCGGCGTCGCCGAGCGTATCCAAGAGCTCGATATGATCTGCATCGTGCCCGCGGCGGTTTCGTTTGAGGGCCAGCCCCTGCTCGACTACATGATGCTCAAGGACGGCCATGTGGTGCCGGCCCGTTCGAGCATTGCCCTGCAGCGTGGCGAGAACAACGACGCGCGTTGGGCGCCGCCGGTGTTCGACGTGGACGGCGTGCGCATCGCCGTGATCTTCGACTTGGACCGCGAGCTCGAGATGCTGCCGACCGGCGTCGACCTCATTGCGTATTTCCAGTTCAACGCATTCGATATGACCGACCGCGAGACCGCCGCGATCGCCGCCGTGCGCAGCGGAGCCTACCGCAAGATCGCCTCCAAGCGCAGCGTGTGGTTTGCCTGCATGGCGCCGGTTGGTGCGTACGACGAGTCGGTGTATACCGGTGGCTCGTTTGTGCTCGACGACTGCGGTCGCGTGGTGGCCCAAGCACCATGTTTTGAAGAGAGCCTACTGGTTCAGGAGATTCAGCGCGGTGTGATGCTCGATGCCTTGGAGGACCACGAGCTGCCCGAGTTTCGTTCCGAGGAGTGGTTGTGGCGGGCGCTGGTGCTCGCCGTTCGCGATAATGCCCGCGCCCGCGGTACGTCGCGCGCCGTGGTGGCGCTCGAGGGCGATCTGCCGTCGTCCCTGCTGGCGGCGCTTGCCGTTGACGCCCTGGGTCCGCGTAATGTGGTCGGCCTGGTGCTGGGACGCAACCGCATCTTTACGCCGGCGCAGGAGGAGGCCGAGGCTGCTCGCTGTGCCGCCGTCCGCGCGATTGCCGAGCGCCTACATATTCGCACGGTTGAGCGCGATGCGTCGGATGCCGCGCGTGTGCTCGACCGCGATGTGTCGGCGGGCGACGCCGAGCGCCTGCGCTCTCGCACGCTGGGTCTCATGCTGGAGGACACGGCGCTCGAGCTGGGTGCGATGGCTCTGAGCCCGCTTTCCAAGACCGAGTACGCGTTGGCGGCACCGGCACTTTGCGGTGGCTACCAGGGCGATTACGCGCCCTTTGGCGACGTATACCTGTCGACGCTCGAGTTTGTGGCGCGCGTACGCAACCGTACGTCTGCCGTGGTGCCGCAGGAACTCGTGACGCTCAACGCGGTGGAGGATTGCATGGAGCGCGTGCTGGCGCAAGCGCTCTCGACGCTTGACGGTCCGGTCGACATGCTCGACCGCGCGGCGCAGCTGCTCGGCGGGCTTGAGCCGGGCGAGGTCGATGGCACGCTCGAGGCGCACGTGGACCGCAACCGTCCCTTCGACGACATCCCAATGGCCGCCGGCAAGCCCGAGGCATGTTCGTTGCTGCTGATGCTCGTGCGCCAGGGAGAGACGGCTCGCCGCCAGCTGCCGACGGCGCCGATCGTCTCGGCCCGTTCATTTGCCGAGCGTGCCTGGCCGTATATGCTTGCGTGGTCCGATCTTGGCCTGAGCGGTAAAGAGCGCATGACGGTCGATTCGTTGGCGCGCGCCGAGGTGCGCCGCTTTGCCGACGAGGATACAAGCGATCGCATGCGTGGTGAGATGATGGGCATTTTGGGCGAGCTACTGGGTATTTCGCCCGAGCAGATGGAGGAGCTGCGCTCCGAGGACGGCCAGCGCCGCCTGCACGAGGGCATGAAGAAGTTTGAGGGCGAGGTCCAGGACGCCATCGATAAGATGATGGGCGGCCAGGGTGGCCCGCAGGGTGGACCCCAGGGCACACCGATGCCGCACCCGCCGGTTGATCCGAGGCAGTTCCCATTCTTCAGCCAAAACTAACATATGGGTTGGGATTCGCTCCCAACCCCGATACTTCAACTAAGCGTCTTGGCCCCGTTGTGTTATTCTAGAACAGACGTTCGTGAATGATGCGCGGGGCCTTGCCTTGTGCTTGGCAAAAGACGAGGGGAGGTTGGCTTGGTTATCTTGGGCATTGACCCCGGTTTGGCCCATACGGGTTGGGGGATTATCGAGGAGCGGCGCGGCGAGGTTCGCTGCCGTGCCTACGGTTGTATCGAGACGAGCGCGGGTAGTCCGCTCGCGGTGCGCCTGTCGCATATCGCCCGCGACCTCAAGGGTGTCGTGGAGCGTTATCGCCCCGATACCGCTGCTATCGAGAGCATCTACTTTGGCGCCAACGTCCGCTCGGCAATTCCTACGGCGCATGCCCGCGGTGCTGCACTCGTGGCGCTTTCGGAGTGCGCGCTCGAGATAGGCGAATACACGCCCATGCAGATCAAGCAGGCCGTGGTGGGTACGGGCGCTGCGGATAAACGGCAGGTTGCCTACATGGTGCGCACGCTCACGCAGCTCGATCACGACCCTCACCCAGACCATGCCGCCGATGCCCTGGCCTGCGCCATCTGTCACGTCAACCTCAGTCGCACGCGGGCGCTTACCGGTGGCGAGTTCTATCAACAGAGAGGAACCGGATACTGATGATTTCTCAGCTCCATGGAACGCTTGTCGAGGCCACGATGAGCTTGGCCGTCGTCGATGTGTCGGGCGTGGGCTTTGAGCTCGGCATCTCGGGCAGCACCGCGGCCACGTTGCCGACGCCCGGCGGCGAGGTTCGCCTCTACACGCGCATGCAGGTGCGTGAGGACGCCATGACGCTCTTTGGCTTTGCCTCCAAGGACGAGCGCACGATGTTCGATCGGCTCGTGTCCGTCTCGGGCGTCGGTCCGCGCCTGGCGCTTGCCGTGCTTTCCACCTATACCGTGGGCCAGTTGTATTCCCTGGTAATGGCCGAGGATGACAAGGGCATGGCCAAGGTGCCTGGTGTGGGCAAAAAGACCGCGCAGCGCCTTATCTTGGAGCTCAAGAGCACCTTCGCCAAGGACAAGGGCTTTGTTCCGGTCGACGTGATTCCCGGTCAGGTTGCGATGCCGGTTTCCACCGCCGCTTCCTCGGCCATCGACGATGCCCGCGCGGCACTCCTTTCCATGGGCTTTAGCCCGCAGGAGACCGATGTTGCCCTGAGCGGGTATGATGGGCAGGATATGCGTGTCGAGGATCTGCTCGGCGCGGCGCTTAAGCGACTCGGAATGGATGCGTGATGTGGGAAGCCGATGACTCTCAGGACCTGTGGGCGACGCCTGGCAACTCGCCGGCGGCATCCATGGCGCATGGCGAGCGCATGGTGGGCTCGGAGCTGACGCCCGAGGACCTCGATGTCGACCGTACCCTGCGCCCCCAGCGCCTGGACGACTACTGTGGCCAGGAGCACATCAAGCAGAGTTTGCGCGTGCTCATCGAGGCGGCGCAGAGCCGTGGCGAGACGCTCGACCACGTGATCTTCTCGGGCCCTCCGGGTCTGGGCAAGACCACGCTGGCCACGGTTATCGCCAACGAGCTGGGCGCTCAGATCAAGACGACGAGTGGCCCGGCCATCGCGCGCACCGGTGATCTGGCGGCTATCCTGACTAACTTGCAGCCGGGCGACGTGCTGTTTATCGACGAGATTCACCGCCTCAACCGCTCGGTCGAGGAGGTCCTGTATCCTGCGATGGAGGACTTTGCCCTCGATATCGTGATCGGTAAGGGTCCGGCGGCGCGCTCGATTCGCTTGGATATCCCCAAGTTCACGCTGGTGGCGGCAACGACTCGCTCGGGCATGTTGACCGGCCCGCTACGCGACCGTTTTGGCATTTCGTATCGCCTGGATTACTACGCCGTCGAGGAGCTTGCCCAGATTGTGACGCGCTCGGCGACCATCCTGGGCGTGACAATAGACCATCCGAGCGCGCTCGAGATCGGCTCACGCTCGCGTGGTACGCCGCGCCTGGCCAACCGTCTGCTCAAGCGCGTGCGCGACTACGCGCAGGTGCGCGGCAACGGTCCTATTGAGCTTGATATTTGTCGTCAGGCGCTCGAGTTCTTCGAGATTGATGAGCTTGGTCTGGACTGGATGGACATTCGTATCTTGGAGACACTCGCCAAGACGTTCTCCGGCCGTGCCGTTGGCTTGACCACGCTTGCCAGTGCGGTGGGCGAGGACCCGGGTACGCTTGAGGACGTCTACGAGCCCTATCTGCTGCAGTGCGGATTGATGGTTCGCACACCGCAGGGTCGCCAGGCAACGCTTCGCACCTTTGAGCATTTGGGAATTGAGCCGACCGTTTAGGACGGGTTTGTAGGCTATCGCTGAGCATTGGATAAACATATCGCCGTTTGTCGGTTGCGGGTGCTTTACTATTGCGCGCCCGTGCTATGCTGAATTGGTCTTTTTCTCATCCGGTAACGAAAGGACCGTCCATGCCTACTGACATCGAAATCGCACGTTCCGTCACGCCGCTGCCCATTACCGAGGTGGCTAAGAACGCCGGCGTCGACGTAAAGCACCTGATTCCGTACGGCTTCGACAAGGCTAAGGTCGACTACTCTCTGCTCAATGAGCCAACTGATCACCAGGCCAAGCTCGTCCTCGTGACCGCCATCAACCCCACGCCTGCGGGCGAGGGTAAGACCACCACGACCATCGGTCTGGCCGATGGCCTGCGCCGTCGCGGCGTCAAGAGCGCTGTGGCCCTGCGTGAGCCTTCGCTCGGCCCCGTCTTTGGCGTCAAGGGCGGTGCCGCTGGCGGCGGCTGGGCTCAGGTCATCCCCATGGAGGACATCAACCTGCACTTTACCGGCGACTTCCATGCCATTGGTGCCGCCAACAATCTGCTGGCAGCCATGCTCGACAACCATATTCAGCAGGGCAACCAGCTCGGCATCGACGTTAAGCGCATCACCTGGAAGCGCGTCGTCGACATGAACGACCGTCAGCTGCGCCATGTTATCGACGGTATTGGCGGCAAGGCCCAGGGCGTGCCGCGCGAGGACGGCTTCGATATCACCGTTGCCTCCGAGGTCATGGCGATCCTGTGCCTGTCCACGAGCATCAACGATCTTAAGGAGCGCTTGGGCGAGATCGTTGTCGGCTACAGCTATGCCGGCGAGCCCGTCCGCGCACGCGACCTTAAGGCCCAGGGAGCTATGGCCGCACTGCTCAAGGATGCGCTCAAGCCCAATCTGGTGCAGACGCTCGAGGGTACGCCCGCGTTTGTCCACGGCGGTCCCTTCGCCAATATCGCCCACGGCTGCAACTCCATCATGGCCACGCGTATGGCTATGCGTTTTGGCGATGTCGCCATTACCGAGGCCGGCTTTGGTGCCGACCTGGGCGCCGAGAAATTCCTGGACATCAAGTGCCGCATGACGGGCGTTCGCCCCAGCGCCGTCGTGGTCGTCGCCACTGCCCGCGCGCTTAAGTACAACGGCGGTGTCGCCAAGGCCGACCTCAACGAGGAGAACCTCGAGGCCCTCAAGGCTGGCATGCCCAACCTGCTGCGCCACGTCGACAACATTCAGAATGTCTACGGTCTGCCCTGCGTGGTCGCCATCAACCGCTTCCCGACGGACACCGAGGCCGAGCTCGAGCTCATCGAGTCCGAATGCCAGAAACTCGGTGTTAACGTTAAGCTGTCCGAGGTTTGGGCCAAGGGTGGCGAGGGCGCGCTCGACCTAGCCGATGAGGTCATGCGCCTGATTGAGCAGCCGAGCGAGCTCAAGTTTGCCTACGAGGACGGTGCCGATGTGGCCGACGCCCTCGAGGCCGTTGCTACCAAGGTCTACCGCGCCGACGGCGTTGACTTTACGCCGGCTGCCAGGCGCCAGCTCGCCGAGCTGCGCGAGAACGGCTTTGGCAACCTGCCGGTGTGCGTGGCCAAGACCCAGTACAGCTTTAGCGACAACGCCAAGGCGCTGGGCGCTCCCGAGGGCTTCCGCATCACGGTGCGCGAGCTCAAGGTTTCCGCCGGTGCCCACTTTGTGGTCGCGCTGACCGGTAGCGTTCTGACCATGCCGGGCCTGCCCAAGGTTCCCGCGGCCGAGAACATCGACGTCGACAACGACGGCAACATCACCGGTCTGTTCTAAGCCTGCTGCTCATAGCCGCTTGCCCGCCCCGCCGCGCCTACCAAGGCCCGGCGGGGCTTTTTCCTCCGTTCCCAAGGGATCATTTTTTTGCGGCGGCAATGTTGCGCAACAAGGTTGGGGATTTCTCTCGTACGGTGTAGTTGGAAGAACTGCGCAGGCGCATTGCGGCTGCGATGAGAGACGGGAGATGCGATGTATTGCACCAAGTGCGGGGCTCAGATACCCGATGGCTCCATGTTTTGCACGAGCTGCGGAACGCGTGTGGACGCCGCCGAGGATCAAGCGGAGCCCGTGGGGTTTCCGGTAGGGGATAGCGCGCTGGTGGGCGACCCTGCTGCGTCCGCGCCGTCATCAGCTCCTGCGGGGCGGCAGGCCGCGCAAGGTGCTCCGGCTCACATGGCGGCACAGCCTCAATATGAGCAGCCGTTCGCCGAGCCCGCTGAGTCGTTCGATGTGACGCCTCAACCCAAGAAGCCCAAGCACAGGGGCCGCATCGTCGCGGCCGTTATCGGCGGTGTGGCCGTTGTCGCCGTTGTCGCCGCTATCGTGATTGTGCCGCGTATCGGCGCGTCGTCCGAGGTGACTTCGGGTGGCAAGGGCTACGTTGTCTGTGCATGCGAGACCAAAGTGCTGCCCAAGAACAGCAAAGGAAAAAAGCTCAAGAGCTATACCGTCGAGCTGGCGCCGGTGTCCGGCAAGGGCAAGAGCTACACCATCAAGGTCGATGGCGAGGACGGCTTTGCTATGGAGGACTTTGGCGAGCTGCCCGACCAGAAGTACCAGATGACCATCACCTCAGGCAAGGGTAAAAAGAAGAGCACGACCACCATGAAGGTCGACTATACCAAGGAAGGTTCGGACGCCCCTAAGAGCGTTGAGCTCACGCAGTCCAAGAAGGAGGCCAAGGCCTCTGCCAAGGCGGCGGTCAAGACGGCAAACGAGCTGTTCACCGACAAGATCCTCGAGTACCAGAAAAAGTACGGCGAGGGCGAGGCTGTCGAGATTGATGATTCTCAATCTACGTATGGAGCCCAGGGTGTTGCCTATGCCAAACTTGTTGACTTTGATGGCGACGGCCAAGATGAGCTACTGATTGAGTATTCCGATGAACCGGTGGACCGTGTGGATAACGCGGCCGCTGCGCATCTTGAAGTCTGGGCGTATAAGAATGGCAAGATTGAGAAGGTCTATACGCCGGATGTTAGTGTGGCTCCCCATCAGGCGTATGTGTCTTTCGCTCCTTTTTCTGGCGTTTATGGCGTGCTAGTTTACGATAAGGATACGGTAAACGAAACCATCGCATCGGTCGCCACGACGCTGGAGCAACTGAAGTCAAAGGACGATGACGGTGCGCAGGCGAGCTATGAGGCTGCTACTGCCACACAGGATGTCAGCTTTACGGCGCCGGTGGGCGAGGGCGCGCCTGATCCCGACGTTACGTGCCAGATTTCGGCTACGTGGACCTATCCTCAGGTAAAAGGCCAGAGTGTGGGTGTCGCCAAGTTCAACAAGGATATGATTCAGCTCGTCGCGGATGCGCTTGATGCGAGCAAGCAGGCAACGCCATATGATGAGAGCAATCGTGTGACCACGATGTATTACGCTGAGATTGTCTCGATTGATGGCGATATTGCATGCGTGCGTACCTACACCGATAGCTACATTCCTCCGTATCGTTCGGAGCAGGTGACGAGGTCGGCATACTATAACCTCAAGACGGGCGAGCAGGTTTCGCTTGAGGACTCGCTTGCACAGCACGGGCTCTCGTTTGACACCCTCAAGAGCGAGGCCAAGCAAGTGATCGGGGCGGCAAAGCGAGGGGCGGATTCAATAGTTGATGACAGCCTCGAAGACGACGATAACTTTACCGAGGACCATTTCTGCTATGACGGCAAGGGTTATATCGTTGTTCTCGATACTGGTTTATTTGACTGCATGGCATGGGGCACGCACGATCTGGTGGCGCATCCTTTCGATTCGAGCTATTCCAGCGGCCAAGATGTTACGCCCGATTATCCTCGTGCCACATATGTGTCTAACGAGTAAGGAAAGCTACGGATCGTGAATAGAACAGTCCCCGGTAGCGCAAAACACAGCGCCGCCGGGGACTTTTGATGCAAATTGGCTCCGAAACAAGCTATCTGGGCCGGCCGGGCCACGAAAAGCGCCCATCTACTACGTTTACCGGGGTTAGACCGACCATGGAGCGTTTTTTAACAATGCGGCAAGACGTTTACCTGCGGTTTTGTTAACACAAATATGGCCATGGTTGGCACCCTTGGGTTAAACGTAGTAGATGGGCGCATTTTTTGGTGCACAGCCCAAGAAGGGATCATTAGCCGCGCTGGAGGCCGAAGAGTTTGGCGTTGCGCTCGGCGACCATCATGTTGATGTCGGCGATCTCCATCTCGCCGTCAATGTAGGGCTGGTAGGTGCCGTACGGGTCGCCGGCTCCCAAGCTGCAGCTTCCGCAATTATCGCAGCTGCCGTTGCCGCAGCCAGCGAGTGCCAGCTTAATGATCTCCTCGCGCTCGGCACGCGTTGTGTCTTTGATGAGCTTGCTTTTTGCCATGACGTTCCTCGATTCGCTTGTGACCGTCGGCCGCGCATGTCTTGTAGATACCGGCGGGCTTTGCCCATCATAGGCTTTTGCGCGGGTAGAATGCATGGATAACTTGATGCTTACGGGCGACGGAAAGGAATCGTTGCATGGACCAGGATAAGACGACCGTAATGGGTGGCTACGGCTCCCCGCGGACGGGCAATGGCGCCGATGAGACCCGCGTCGTGCCGAATCCCGGCTACGCTGCCCCCGATACGACGCAGGCGTCGGCCGATCCCACGCGCGTTGTGAATTACGGAAACGCAGCGCAGGACCCGTATGGTGCCTCATCGCAGAGTCCCTACGGAAGCGCGGCGGCAGACCCTTATGATGACTTGCTGCAAAATCCCATTCCGCAACCTCAGCAGACGACATATATGCCGCGCACGGCACAGCCGCCCTACGAGTCGCGCGACCGATATGCGCGCGAGCCGTATCGTGAGTATCCCAAGTCCATCCCTCAGTATGGCGAGGACGAGGAAAAGACGCCGTCGCGTTCGTCGAGCGTGATCAAGAAAATCCTGATCGTGCTGGCGATCTTCTTTGCCCTGTCGGTAGTGTTTGCCATCGTGTCGGGCATGCTCAACAAGCGGGGCGCCACGACTGATACCACGGCCGGGCAGACCGAGACTACCCAGTCCGGCACCGTCGACCTGAGCGATATCCCGGGTCAGTACTGGTCCAACGCCAAGAAGCTCCTCAAGTCGCGCGGGGCCGATCTTTCGAATGCCGTGATTCTGACCGATGACGGCTCGACGCCCGTTGTCGATGCCAACTGGGTCGTGACGTCTGCCTACTATAACGACAACGGTAACCTCGAGATTCAGCTCACGCGCAAGGACAGCTCGTCGGGTAATGCGTCCGGCGACCAGGGCACCTCGGACAGCTCGAGCTCCAACACGCTGGAGGACCTGAGCAACAAGGCCCAGGAGCTGGGAGATAAGGCCCAAGAGCTGGGTGACACGGCTCAGAATCTCGGCGATACCGCACAGAACCTGGGCGATATGGCAACGAACGCCTGGGGTGCCCTGCAAAACGGCATTTCGGGCGCGCAGGGGAACTAGCGGTCGAGCGGCTAGAGCCTTAGCAGTGCAAACAAAAACGGGACGCAGGATTGCGTGACCGGGCGCGTAGGCGCGTTGGTCGGCGGTCCTGCGTCCCGTTTTGCTGTCGATTACAGCTGCTCGGCCGGACGGTCAGGCGAGCTGAAGCCCGAGTCAAACGTGACGACGCACGAGGCGTCGGGTCGGCGCTCGTGCACGATGCGCGTGACGAGCTCCAGCAGCTCCTCGTCGGATATGTCAAAGCCGTCGGGACGCACCAGGTCAAACGAAACGAACCCGTCGTGTTCGTGCAGGTCGTGGATGGAAAGCGCGGGATCGATCTGCATGATGCCGCGCTTGACCCAGCCGCGCAGGTCGTCGCCGGTGGTGGCGATGGGGTCGCAGTGTAGCGTGATACCGATGCCCATCTGCCGTTTGATATCGTGCTCAATGGTGTCCAGGATCTCGTGATGTTCAAACGCATCGCCCTCGCCGGGCATTTCCACGTGTGCGCTGGCAAACTGGCGGCCGGGACCGTAGTCGTGCACCATCAGGTCGTGCGTGCCTAGGACCTGCGGATACGACATGATCTTGTCGCGGATTGCCTGGACGAGCTTGGGGTCGGGCGCCTGTCCCAGCAGCGGGCTGATGGCGTCGCGCACCAGGCCCATGCCGCTGATGCAGATGAAGATGCCCACGCCCAGGCCTGCCCAGCCATCGAGGTCAAAGCCAGTCGTCTGCGAAATAAGCGCTGCGGCCAGGACCGAGGCTGAGGCAATGACGTCGTTTTTGGAATCCTGCGCCGTGGCGATGAGCGTCTCGGAATCGATGCGGTTGCCCAGCGTGCGGTTGAATGCCGCCATCCAAAACTTGACGAGCATGGACAGGACAAGGGCTGCCATGGAGAGCGCCGAATACGCGGTGGGGGAAGGCTTGATGATCTTGGTAATGGATTCGAGCGCCAGGTTGATGCCGACGGCGCAAACGAGAACGGCGACAAACAGCCCCGCAAGGTACTCGTAGCGGCCGTGGCCATAGGGGTGACCTTCATCGGCCGGGCGGCTGGCAAGGCGGAATCCGAGCAGGCTCACGATGTTGCTCGAGGCGTCGGAAAGGTTGTTGAAGGCATCGGCGATAAGCGAGACGGAGCCCGCGAGCAGACCAGCTATGCCCTTGGCCAGGCACAGCGTGATGTTGAGGCCGATGCAGATGAGGCCTGCGGCAAAACCCGCGTTGGTGCGGCAGGAGGTATCGACCGGCTCGCTTTCGCTGCCGGGAACAAGCGTATGTACCAGCCGATTTACAAATAGCATGACGATCGTCCTCACAATCATGTTTAAGGGGATAGTGTAGCTCGCACAGACGCAACGTGTACCGATGTTCAGAAAATGCAGCAATGGTCTGCCGGCGCTAACGGGCGCGAGGCGGAGGGGGCGACCGTCCGCGCGCCTTCGGGTTCACTGCGCCTTCCCGTCCGACCGAGTGCTCCATTTTGGGCCACATGGGTATGGGCACGCGCCGATTTGCTCGACATACTGAATGTCGACAGCCCTGTGCAAAGGAGGACGTTTCCATGGACGAGATGTTTGCCATTAAATGCCAAAACTGCGGCGGCCCCATGTATTCGCACCAGGCAAAGCGCAGCTTTGAGTGCGCCTATTGCGAAACGGTTATTCCGTGGAAGGCGGATGCCGGGGAGCCCAAGAGCGCCCTGGGTATCCGTCATACGCCGCTGACGGTGGTTGACGGGCTGCTCAAGCTCACGCACGTCTCGCAGCTCGAGCGCCCAGAGGACCCGGACTGGTATTTCTTCAATTCGCACTGGCGCAATCAGTCGGTTCTGGAGCATCTGCTGTGGGAAGATCGCGGAACGGCGCAGGAGTTCCAAGAGGCGACGCACGTGAGCATTCCCTGCCCCTTCTGCGGCGCGTCCTTTGAGGGGTCATCGACCCAGCGCGTGTTTGAGTGCCCGTCCTGCGGCAACAAAATCGGTATGGCTGACCTTCTCAAGCCCGGTGCGTTTAGCAAGCGCCTGACCATGGGCGTGGGTGCCGAATACGTTCCCGAACAGGGCGTCCCCTGTGAGATATCGCCGCAGCAGGCACGTGCCAACGCACTGCAGCTGGTGCGCCAGTACCCGGAGATATTTGCCGGGCACGACGTGGAAGACACAATCCAAAATGACATGATGCTCTTCTATTTCCCCATGGCGCTGGCGGACCTGCGCATGATGGCGTCCTTCCCGGGTAAGGGCCTGAGCAAGGAGACCTTGGTGTACTACGAGGTGCTCGACTGGGCATATCCCAGGGCCAACTACCTGGACGTTCGCCTTATGGGCATTTTGGAGCCGTGGGACTTTGGTAAGGTGGGGCCGTTCGATCCCGCTATGCAGGAAGGCGATTTCCGCGTCGTTTCCGTCGATGCGTCCACCAAGGACCAGGTGGTTATTGATAAGCTGGCGCTCGATATTGCCGGCAACGATGCCGAGGCGGTGTTGGGGCTCAATAAAAAGAGCATCCGCACCTGGGCGCGCAAGGCCCGCAAGCATAAGGACGGCCTGGTGATGGTACCGGTCTACTTTGTCGATCGCCCGGCGTCGGATAGCCGCGACGGCGAGCAAGTGCGCATCGCCGTGAACGGCCAGACGGGTCGTGCGGCCGCGGTAGTGTTTGGCGACAAGCGCGAGACGCATGTGGTGGCACCGCTCGATCCCAACGTGATGCTGTCGAGCGAAAGCACCGTGCACGCCACGCCCATCGAGGTCAAATACGTTAAATCACCGTTCCTATACCAGATCGTACGCCGTGGAGGTGGCGAGCAACCGCGTCAGGTTACGGCCACAGCCGAGGGTTCCTACCGAGAGGAAAAGCCCAAACGAAAGGGATTGTTTGCGACGATCTTTGGTAAGTAGGGGAGTGGTGCCGGTTGGCGCCGTAACGTGAAAGCCGGGGCTACGGGGCAGCTCGCAGGAGTGCGGGCCGCCCCGTTTTTGTGCGGCGATAAGGCTCGCAGGCACTCCATTAAACGCTCATGCTCACAGCGCAAACGTTGAGCAACATTACGTTTGCCGATAGCTATTAAAAAATGTCCGTATGCGGTAGTAGTCTAATCATAAAGCGTTTCCAGCCTCTCGGGTTCTAGGAAGAAGCGGATGGGAGAGTAATGCAAAAGACCATGATGGACTCTATTCCCATAAGCTCACGGGCCCGTGCACTATGGGCAAAAACGGGCGGCGCGGAAGAGCGTAACCTGTGGTCGCCTCTTTATGTTCATATGGCCGATTCTGCGGGTGTTGCGCGCAAGCTTTGGAACGAATGGCTGGCGGAATCTGTCAAGCACCAAATCGTGAACGCATTTGGCTGTGACGACTCTGCAACGGCGGCACTCGTTACCTGGCTTGCTGGTATCCACGACATTGGCAAGGCGACGCCAGGCTTCCAGTACAAGGTCTCGGAGCGGGCAGAACTTGTTGAACAAGCGGGGCTTCAGGTTCCGAGCCCCCGCATGATGAACCACCCTCCATCGCACGCCTTCATGAGTGAGGTGATCCTCGAAGATTGGCTCGATGGACGCGGTTGGGACTGCTCGTGGACATTCGGGTGCATTCTGGGAGCGCATCATGGAACCACGCCTTCGTCCGATAGCGTGCTCGACGGCATAACGAGCGCATCGCGTAATTTTCCCAACGAGAACTTGGGTGATGACGATTGGCGTGCCGTCCAAGAGGAGCTTCTTGACTGGATGTTTGAGGAGTCGGGGATGGCGAAGTTCGAGAGTGTCTTTAGCTCGTCACCCGTTCCTCAACCAGAACAAGCACTCGTCTCTGCGCTGGTTATCGTTGCCGATTGGATTGCCTCAAATTCAGATCTGTTCCCTCTTGACTCTTGTATTGGCTCTTACGACGAATTTATCAAGCGCACCGATGCCGCATGGGCTTCGCTGGCGTTGCCCCCGGCGTGGCAGGCGATGCCGGTAAAGGAAGAGGGACAAGAGCTGTTTCATCACCGCTTTACTGGTCTTCCTGAGGATACGAGCTTGCGTCCAGCGCAGGAGCAGGCGATGCAGGCGGCATCCGACATGGACGGCGCAGGGCTACTCATTATCGAAGCGCCCATGGGCAACGGCAAAACAGAGGCCGCACTGATGTGCTCAGAGATTATGGCTCCGAAAGCCGGGGCAGGGGGAATCGCCTATCTTTTGCCGACAATGGCAACTTCCAACGCGATGTTCAAGCGTGTTAAAGATTGGCTCGAGTGCGTTCCCGATTCGCGGGGCCGCAGTACGCAGTCGATGCAACTTTTGCATAGCAAGGCGGCTTTGAACCCGGACTACGACAGCCTGCGAAGCTGGGGACGCACTTGGATGGGGGACGACGCGAAAAAGAGCGTTGAGGAAGATGTGACAGCGCACCAGTGGTTTGGCGGAAGGAAGCGTGGTCTTCTGTCGTCATTTGTTGTGGGCACGGTCGATCAGCTGCTTATGGCGGCACTTAAGGCGCGTCACGTGCAGCTTAGGCACTTGGGCCTTGCCGGAAAGGTTGTCATAATCGATGAGGTTCACGCCTACGATGCCTACATGAATGTCTATCTTGACCGTGTGCTCACGTGGCTTGGCGCTTACGGCGTGCCGACCATACTGCTTTCGGCAACGCTTCCCGCTGAGCGCCGCAACGAGCTTATCCACGCCTATCGGGGCAGGGATAGAAAACCCACTCGTCGTGCATCAAAGCGGAAAGATATTCCGGAAGCTCCTCGTAAAGCATCGGGGTTGCCGTCGTACCCGCTCGTTACAACGGCAACCCGAAATGGAGCGCTAGACGACAGCATGTACCGAGTATGCGATGACCCTTCGATCGGAATGAACGTTATTGTCGAACGATTGGAAGACGACGATGCTACGCTGGTTGCACAATTGGAGGACTTATTGTCCGATGGTGGTTGCGCGTGCGTGTTACGAGACACTGTTTCCCGTGCCCAAAGCTCCTACGAGCAGTTAAAGTCTGCCTTTGGCGATTCGTGCGTAAAGCTCGTCCATTCGCGCTTTATTGCCGTCGACCGCATGGAAAATGATGCGGAATTGCTGCGACTGCTTGGTCCCGACTCTGCCGACAGACCCAGTAAGCTCATCGTGGTGGGTACGCAGGTGATCGAGCAATCCCTCGACATTGATTTCGACGTAATGATCACCGATGTAGCCCCTATCGACCTTTTGCTGCAGCGAATGGGGCGCCTACACCGCCATGAACGCGGGGAAGATCAGGGGCAGCGTCCGGAAAAGCTCAGGCAAGCACGTTGTTTTATCACGGGCATCGAGGACTGGGCGACCGCTCCGCCTAAGGTGAATAGGGGTATAGAGAAGGTCTATCACTCTGCGATGCTTTTGCGCAGCTTGCTTTCGTTGAGGGCAAAAAGTACCGATGAGGGAACGGCTATGGTCAATCTGCCTCATGATATTGCGGGCCTTGTCGAACAGACGTATTCGCGAAGCATTGCAGCGGAAGAACTGTGTGATGCGGGTGCGGCACCGGAATGGGTCCATGCTTTACGAGGTACGGAAGAAGAACTGGAGAAGACAAAAGAGAACAAGCAGCTCAAGGCAAATGCCTGGCTTCTGAGCAAGCCGCAGAAGGGGACGCAAAGTCTTATTGGCTGGCTGAATGAAACCTTCTCGCTTGCAGACGAGACAAAAGCACGCGCTGCCGTTCGCGATTCTGGTGACACGGTTGAGGTTATTGCGGTCCAAGTAAGCAACGACGGTTTCACGCTGTTTCCCTGGGTCACCGACATAAAGGGGGGCCGTCCATGTCAGGGCTATTTGGGGGATGGAAGTGAAGCGCCTGACGATGAGGTTGCCCGCCTTGCGGCGAGTTGCACCGTGAGCCTGCCGTTCTGGCTATCTTCTGAGCAGGTAATTGATGCCCTGGAGACCAAATCTCAGGCGCTCAGATGGCAAGAGTCAAGATGGCTTCAAGGCCAACTGGTCTTGGCATTTGATTCAAACCTAGATACGGTGATAGAAACGAAAGATGCTATCTATCGCATGCATTATTCGCGTAAGGCTGGACTTGAACTTGTTGAAACAGTGAGGAAGAAAGGAGATGCGCAATGAGCCAGAATGTGAGTTTTAACCTCGTGGACGAACCATGGATCTGCGTTCGCGATTTGGACGGGACGACGCGCGAGGTGTCACTGCTCGAGCTATTTGAGCAAGCGTCAAGCATCAAGTGCTTGGCTAACGATCTACCCACACAGGATTTTGCGATTCTGCGCGTTTTACTGGCGGTGCTGCAAAGGGCAATTTCTCCGGCGCTCGACGATGACGACGTTCCAGCGGAGGTTTGGGGGCGCCTATGGCGTGCGCACGAACTGCCCATCGACCAGATTCACGAATACCTCGACGAGTGGCACCATCGTTTCGATTTGTTTGACGAGGAACAGCCTTTTATGCAGGTCGCTGGTCTGCATACGGCAAAGAACGAGTTCTCTGAAATAAGAAAGGTGATCGCTGACATACCGGATGGGGATACGCTCTTTTCGCTTCGATCAGGTGAGGGGGCGGATCGTCTGACTTTCTCGGAATCCGCGCGCTGGCTTATTCACGTTCACGCTTTCGATACTGCTGGAATTAAAAGCGGAACGGTTGGCGATGCGCGCGTTAAGAAAGGGAAGAGCTATCCAATTGGTACCGGATGGTCGGGCTGTTTAGGAGGGTTGTGCTTTGAGGGCCCTTCGCTTAAAGAAACCCTCTTGCTTAATACTATTCTCTGCGGCGATGAGATAAATGAGCTGTTTTCGGACAATGATTTGCCTTGTTGGGAGAAGACGACAACACCCGCTGGAGTTGATGACCTTACTCCGACTGGCAGGCTTGATCTTTACACGTGGCAAGCTCGAAGAGTTCGTTTGATTCCTGAGAGCGGCTACGTGGTTGCCGTGGTTTTGACGAACGGCGACAAGTTGGCGCAGATTAACCGTCAGGGCTATGAACCCATGACGGCATGGAGACGTAGTCCGAACCAGGAAAGACAGTTGAAATTGCCTCTCGTTTACCTGCCCAAGATGCATCAGCCCAGAAGAGCCCTCTGGCGAGGTCTCGATTCCGTGTTTGGCGTAAGTTCGCCAGAAGCGGACTCAACCGTTCTTGGGTCCGGGCTGAAAGGTTGGGTCTCTTATCTTGCGAGCAGAGATGCGGGATGTCAGCTCGATAATGCGCTTATTCAAGTCCACGCGATTGGAATGGAGTATGGTACACAAAGCTCAGTCGTCTCCAATGTCATCAATGACACGGTTGAGTTGAGTGCATTTCTCCTGTCAAGCGAAGGGAAAGACCTGGCTGCTCTTGCCAAAAGCCTTGCTTCTTCAACGTCGGACGCGGTTTTTGCCTTGGGCACCCTTGCCGCAAACCTCTGTGTAGCGTCTGGCGGAAATGGGGCAGATGAGCTCAAGGGCGCGAAAGAGAAAGCGGAGAAGCGTACTTTCTTTGAGATTGATATGCCGTTTCGCCAGTGGCTCGCCGGTCTTAACGAAAGCAGCAACGCGGTGGCCGAGCGGATGCGGTGGCACTGCACGGCCCGCGCGATTATCGAAGCAAACGCCAGGGCCCTTCTTCGCGAGGCTGGTCCAGAGGCAATCGTTGGAGCTCCTATGAAAGCAGGCAAGATAAACGGGTGGATGACGGCATCGCGAGCCAAGGCGATGCTCAACACTGCCCTAAAAAAGTATCTGCCGCTTGAAGAAGACGAACCAAGAGATAAGGAGGTTTAGATATGACGGATAACAGCGCGCAAAAGCCAGAGCAGCTTATGCTCGCGTTCGTGCACGGGCGCATATGCTCTATCCAAAACGACTATCTGTCTGCCAGCGGAAAACCACGAGGAGCACGAAAGCTGGCAACATTGCGCCATGCGCTTCTTATGCCCATAGGCTCAAACGCAGATGCATGGCCGCTTGAGTTCGAGGGCCTGCCTGCCGAGCCTGTGGGGAGAGGCATCGAACCATCGTGGGCCGAGACGGCGGTTCATGCCGCGCTCACGCTCTATGCGGTTCATCAACAGGGCAAAACCAAGCCAATGTATGTGCCTGGCGATGAGCATTCGTTTGGTGCAGCCCTGCGACGGCTCGTGTGGAGTGATGAGGGACGTTACTCGAATCTCGAAGAGGGCGAAATGCCTCGAAGGTTTAGGGCCTTTATAACGGCCGATTCCATGGAAGAGGCACTTCACCATGCAAGGCAGCTTATACAGCAGCTGCGAGCTGCCGAGATTCCCGTTGATTACGCGCGTTTTGCAGCACAGCTATACAAACTGCAAAGTCCCTATACAGCAGATAAGGTGCGCCTTGCATGGGGACGTGAATATAGTCGAATACCAAAGGCCGAGTCCGGCATCGATGCCAGCCCTTCGGAAGAATAGTTGATGAGGGAAATCACCAAGAAAGGACCTGTCATGAAAAAGCCCCAGTTCATCGATATCCATATCCTTCAGACCGTCCCCCCGAGCAACATCAATCGAGATGACACGGGTAGTCCAAAAACGGCATATTTCGGCGGAGTCAAGCGCTCAAGGGTTTCAAGCCAAGCGTGGAAGAAGGCCACGCGCGATAGTTTCTCCGATCTGTTGGATGAGTTCGGTCTTGGTTGGCGTACGAAGCGCGCAGCAAGCTTGATCGCGGAAGCCGTGACCGCTATTTTGCCGGACATTGAAGACGGTCAGGCCGAAGTTGCTGCCGAGAAGGCTTTGGCGGCAACGGGCGTCAAAGTCAAAGGTGGCGAAACGGGCTACTTGCTGTTTCTTTCTTCAGGGCAGATCAAGGCCCTAGCATCGTTGGCGGCGCAGGCTTTTGAAGCGGGCGCGGCTGTTGACAAGAAGCTCGCTAAGGAAATTCTTGACATCAAGAAGAAGCCGACGCTTAACAGCATCGATGTGGCTATGTTCGGGCGTATGGTGGCGGATGCACCTGATTTGAACGTCGATGCCTCTGTTCAAGTCGCCCATGCCATTGGCATCGGGAAGATGAACCCAGAGTTCGATTACTTCACTGCTCTTGATGATTGCTCGCCCGAAGATAATGCGGGCGCAGCAATGATTGAGACAACAGAGTTCACGTCATCGACGATGTATCAGTATGCAACTATTGATGTGCTGCATCTGTGCGAAAATCTCGGTTCGGCTGCGGTTGCTTGCCGCGGCATCGAGGCGTTTTTGAAGGCATTCGTCACTTCCATGCCCACGGGAAAGCAGAATTCGTTTGCAAACCGCACGCTCCCCGGAGCGGTTGTCCTTCAACTGAGGGATACGCAACCGGTGAGCTTGGTGAATGCCTTTGAAAAGCCTGTTGAGGCGTCGCATGGGAAAAGCCAGATTGAAATTGGCTGTGAGCGTTTGGCCAAGCAGGAAGAGGCGATTGACAAGGCGTTTGGAACGACCCCGCAAAAGACGTTCGTTATAACTGCATCTCCGGATGCGCAGTCTCTTCCTGGTGCCATGGGCGTCGAAGGGACATGTGGTCTTGACGCCGCAATTGTGCAAATCTCGCAAGCGTGCGCTGCCTATCTGGCCGAAAATGGCTACCAAACCGAAGAGGTGGACTAGCTATGGCAGTCCTGCTGCTCAAATTGGCGGGTCCGCTGCAATCGTGGGGGTCTTCGAGTAGGTTCACCGAGCGCGGAACAGAGCACGAGCCGACGAAGAGCGGCGTTGTGGGCCTGCTTTCCGCAGCCTTGGGTCGTTACCGAACAGATCCCGTTGATGACCTTGCAGCATTGCGCTTTGGCGTGCGTATCGATCAACCTGGAACATTTGTAAGCGACTTTCAAACCGAACATAAGCGAAAGTGGGACTCGCAAAGCGCTCGATGGGTATTAAGCGCGAAAAAGGACGATACCCTGCCTTTAACGTATCGTCACTATCTTGCCGATGCTGTGTTTGTTGCGGCACTTGAGGGCGATGGAGAGCTCTTGCAAAGGTGCGCCGAGGCGCTTGACGCTCCGGCATTTCCCCTGTTTTTAGGTCGCCGTTCCTGTCCGCCCGCGTGCAGAGTTCTTATTGGGCTGTTTGAGAATGTAACGTTGCTCCAAGCTTTGCGCAATCACCCCTGGGAAGCAAGCGAGAGATATCAGGGCAACTGGAAGTTTCGCGGCAAGGAAAGCGTTGACCTGGAGGTTCTCTGCGATAAGCAGACTTTTGACGAAGGCGAGGGCTACGATGTCTCGCTGCGCGACGTG
The DNA here is from genome assembly GCA_900550415.1 of uncultured Collinsella sp. Taxonomy (GTDB): domain Bacteria; phylum Actinomycetota; class Coriobacteriia; order Coriobacteriales; family Coriobacteriaceae; genus Collinsella. The sequence continues at coordinate 15,691 of URSO01000003.1, read as the reverse complement.
CCCATCAGCTTTTCGCAGGAGCAACGCCAATATAGCTTTCGCACTGTTGCCCATGCAACAGTAACGGTGAGGAACCCAAATTATGTTGGCGCGCAGGCCAACCATGACCCATGGTCTGCTCTAGGAAAGGAGGTATAGCCGATGTTCTTTACCCGGTTTCCCATCAATATGACGCGGAGGGAGTCGCGCGCGATGCTCGCCTCGCCCTATCGCATGCATGCGGCAATTGCTGGCAGCTTTCCCCCTTCGCAGACGAGCGGGGACGGCCGTGTGCTTTGGCGCGTGGATAGAATGCCTGATGGGGGTTCTTGCCTTTATATCGTGAGCCCCGGCAAGCCGAGCTTGATAGGGCTTGATGAACAAATCGGGTGGCCCGACTGCGAACCGCAGTGGGGCACGTGCGGATATGATCCGTTTTTGGGACGCATCTCGAACGGACAGACATATTCGTTTCGCTTGGTAGCGAATCCGTCGCTCAACAGAAGTACGCGTGGCGGCAAAAGTGACCTGCTAAACAGCGAGGGCGAACCTAAGAGAAACAGAATTGGCCACCTGACCATTCTGGAGCAAGCCGCCTGGCTCATCGGAGCTCAAGCATATAAGGGCGCCGACAAGGAAGTGCCAAGCATTTTTGCGCCCGAGCGGGGATCACGTGCCCAAAGGAACGGTTTCGAGGTTTTGAGCGACGATGAGGGCTGCCCGAGCTTGATTGTTAGTAATTCCAACAGAATCTCGTTTACCAAGGGTGTCCAAGGAAACAAAGTCACCTTTGCGCGCGCCCAGTACGATGGTGTGTTGCGTGTGACCGATGCTAACGCTTTGCGCCATGCGCTTGTATATGGCATCGGGCACGCTAAAGGATTCGGATGCGGCCTTCTCACACTGGTTCCACTGGATAGGTGAGTGGCATGGGCGATATTCCTGGTACGATCAGGCCTGATTTGCGTGCGTTGCCCACGATAAAGGAGCGAATGACGTTTCTTTATGTCGAGCGATGCCTTGTGAGCAGGCAAGATAGCGCAGTGAGCATAACCGATGCGCGCGGAACGGCGTATGTTCCCGCGGCTTCTCTTGGGGTGCTTATGCTGGGACCCGGGACCAATATCTCTCATCGCGCGGTTGAGCTGCTCGGCGATTCGGGGACAAGCGTGATTTGGGTGGGCGAGCGCGGCGTTCGCTACTATGCGCACGGCCGCCCGCTCACCCATTCTTCTCGACTGGTTGTTGCGCAGGCTGAGCTCGTGTCGAACACTCGAAGGCGTCTTGCCGTGGCGCGAGCGATGTACGGCATGCGCTTTCCCGGCGAGGACGTATCGGGCTACACGATGCAGCAGCTTCGTGGCCGCGAGGGAGCCCGGATTCGAACGCTCTATCGGCGGCTATCGAAGCAATATGACGTTCCGTGGGCGGGGAGGGAATACAACCCTGACGATTTTCTCGATGCAAGTCCAATCAATCAGGCATTGTCGGCTGCTCATGTATGTCTTTACGGAGTTGTTCACAGCGTGATTGTGGCACTCGGGTGCTCTCCGGCATTGGGATTCGTCCATGTTGGACATGAGCGCTCGTTTGTGTATGACATTGCCGATTTGTATAAAGCTGAGGTGACGATCCCCATCGCTTTCGAAGTGGCCTCCGATCCCCCAGAGGATATCGGGGCGGAAACGCGTCGGCGCACTCGTGATGCGTTTCTTGACGGGAAGATAATGGAGCGCTGCGCTCGCGATATCAGGGGCCTGCTGCTGGGCGACTTCGAGGCAGAGGACGAGTCTGATATCGATACGATGTTCCTCTGGGATGAGAGTCGCCCTGCCGTTGCTTTTGGAGTGTCCTATGGCAAGGAAAACGACATCCAGGTGGATGCCACCGAAGAGAATAACGGAGTGCTTGTGGAAGGATAACGGGTGATTGTTGTTGTTTTGGAAAAATGCCCCCTTGCACTTCGCGGCGACCTAACGAAATGGTTGCAGGAGATTAGCCTAGGCGTGTATGTGGGCAGGGTGAGCGCGCGTGTAAGGGACGAGCTTTGGAACCGCATTTGCAAAGAATGCAAAACAGGGCGTGCCACGATGGTTTTTTCTGCACGCAACGAGCAGCACCTCAACTATCGAGTGCACAACACCGCGTGGGAGCCTATCGATTTTGATGGCATCAAGCTGATGATGCGGCCTTCGCTTTCTCGCATGAAGGCCCTTGGCACGAAGAGAGTGGGCTGGAGTTACGCGGCGATGCGATCGAAGGCACGTCGCGGGAGCGTGGCAGCCGAAACGGACGAGCCGCGCGAATACGTTGTACTTGATGTTGAGACCACGGGGCTGGACCCAGACAAAGATGCGATTATTGAGATTGCCGCCATCAAAGTTGAGCAGGGTGTTGAGGCGGGCAGGCTCCATGAGCTTATTCGATACGAGAAGGGCATCCCAAAGAAGGCGGTCGAGCTAACAGGCATTACCGATGAGATGCTTGCCGAAAAGGGGATCGAGCTTGAGCGAGCGGTGAGCGGCCTGCTTTCCTTTGTTGGGAGCCGGATAGTGGTTGCGCATAACGCTTCGTTCGATACCGGCTTCGTGCAGGCGGCGTGCGAAGAATGCGACCTAGACGATTTTGACAATGAGTGCATCGACACCATTACACTGGCAAAGAAGAAGATGCCCGATGCGCCGAACTATCGCTTGAAGACCCTGCTCGGCCTTTTGAACCTTGACAATCAAATACCTCATCGTGCCGAGTCTGATTGTGAGGCGACCTTGAGCTTGTTTAGCAAACTGATTAAAATGGGGCCCACATCAAAGGGATAGGGTGTTTTGAGCTGGGATTTTTAAGTCTGCTCCCCGCACGCGCGGGGATGATCCCTAGGCGCCAGGGAGAAATCCAAGCTGGTTGCGCTGCTCCCCGCACGCGCGGGGATGATCCCGACTGCGCCGGTGCATTCACGCGTATCGAGAACTGCTCCCCGCACGCGCGGGGATGATCCCGTAAAGCATAATGACTCCAAAAAAATAATAGGCTGCTCCCCGCACGCGCGGGGATGATCCCTAACGCCGGGCATGTTCTCGCTGTCTGTGCCGCTGCTCCCCGCACGCGCGGGGATGATCCTTGTGAGTAGAGCTGCTTGTTGAGCGCACGTAGCTGCTCCCCGCACGCGCGGGGATGATCCCGGCGGCGTGTGTGATGCCTACGACATAAGCAACTGCTCCCCGCACGCGCGGGGATGATCCCGGCTAGAACGTGGCCGCCGTTGGTGGATGTGCCTGCTCCCCGCACGCGCGGGGATGATCCCGGTGCCTGTGATGATGAGGACTTGCACGGCGGCTGCTCCCCGCACGCGCGGGGATGATCCCGTCTCCACGGTATCGCGGTCGTAGCCCTCAAGCTGCTCCCCGCACGCGCGGGGATGATCCCAAGGCGATTCTCAGTGAGATTAAGGGCACTGCCTGCTCCCCGCACGCGCGGGGATGATCCCGCAGGGCCTTGGTATGTCAATGGCAGGAACAGCTGCTCCCCGCACGCGCGGGGATGATCCCGAGAACTTGCGGTCGGGGCGCAGCAGGGACTGCTGCTCCCCGCACGCGCGGGGATGATCCCGAACGTCACGGTCACGTTCAGCCCGTTCCACTCTGCTCCCCGCACGCGCGGGGATGATCCCGCCATAGGACATCAGCTGCGAAGCCGGTCCACTGCTCCCCGCACGCGCGGGGATGATCCCGTTTATGTGTCTGATGAAGATGGTAAATATATCTGCTCCCCGCACGCGCGGGGATGATCCCCCATATCGACGGCGTCTGCCGGGCTGATCCACCTGCTCCCCGCACGCGCGGGGATGATCCCGCGCACCTGAACCCGCTCGGCATGGACAAGCGCTGCTCCCCGCACGCGCGGGGATGATCCCAACCTCGTGTTCGGCAACCGAGCCAACCTGGCCTGCTCCCCGCACGCGCGGGGATGATCCCAAACGTAGGCGTTAGACTGTCAACGCAAGTAACTGCTCCCCGCACGCGCGGGGATGATCCTACCAATGCGCGAGTCCGGCATCGCTCGATATCCTGCTCCCCGCACGCGCGGGGATGATCCCTCCTCCACCATCTGGGAGGCAAAGGCCCTAGCCTGCTCCCCGCACGCGCGGGGATGATCCCTTTCTGCTCGTCAGCTTTCTGACGACCTCGTCCTGCTCCCCGCACACGCGGGGATGATTCCTCCGCTGCGGCCTGAAGCATCTCCGGCCCGTGCTGCCCCCCCGCACACGCGGGGATGATCCCGCGTCGCACTCAGCCGCCCAAGCATCAATGCACTGTTCCCCGCACGCGCGGGGATGATCCCGTCCAGGCGCTGTCCGGCGCGAGCGCCGATGACTGCTCCCCGCACGCGCGGGGATGATCCCTCCATTCGCTTGTAATTGCCTGCACGCAGCGCCTGCTCCCCGCACACGCGGGGATGATCCCGTTTCCGTCCTTGTCGATTGTGTACTCACACCCTGCTCCCCGCACGCGCGGGGATGATTCCAAGAACCCGTCGCGCCTGTCCCGCATGCCCGGCTGCTCCCCGCACACGCGGGGATGATCCCTTGATGTACCAATCGTCATAGACCGATTTGAGCTGCTCCCCGCACGCGCGGGGATGATCCTAGGGGCAATGCTGGCCTTTGGTACGTCAATGGCTGCTCCCCGCATACGCGGGGGTGATCCCATCGGCTCGTTCCTGAGCCAGTATCTGGCCAACTGCCCCCACATACGCGGGGATGATTCCATGGACGACCTCGTCAACACAATACTCACCTTCTGTTCCCCGCACGCGCGGGGATGATCCCGAGCGGTAGCGGGCGACGAGCAGTCGCGGCGTCTGCTCCCCACACACGTGGGGATGATCCCGGGCAATCAAACCTCTAGCACTCTTTGAATTGCTGCTCCCCGCACGCGCGGGGATGATCCCAGCCAAAGCGTGTTCGCGGGCTGCACGGGATACTGTTCCCCGCACACGCGGGGATGACCCCGGCAGCCGTCAAAGCCCCGGAACTTCTTCCACCTGTTCTTCACACATGCGGGGATGATCTCGCGTGGCCGGCGGTGAGCTTGTCCCACTTGGCGCTCTCCACGGGGTCGGCGGCAACCGCGGCGGGTTTCTCGAGGGACATCCCCCGCCTCCTATCGGCATAAAAAACCGCTCCGAAGGACGGCTTGCGCGGCGGTAGGATTTGCACCTACGTCTCCTCAATCAAGGGCACTCTTCGTACTGTGCTACTTTCCGCGATTCCTATTTCCCCTTACGCTGGCAACCTTATCAAGCTTTGGATCAATGTCGATCTAGTTGGAAATCAAGCCGATGCATACAAGCGGTTTAATCGCGGCAGGCTTTGAATCAGCGTCGATCTAACCGTTAATTAAACTGAATATAGGTCCAAAGAGTGCCGGGAACGATACGATGGGTTTAGCGAATACATAATCGATTCCGTTGACCCGGTCAATGCTCAGCTTGAGCGTAGCGGGAAGCGCTTCTTCTTCGATGCGGCCGATGTCGATCAGGCGATTATCCGAGGCAAGCACTGTTGGGATATGTTCGGCTGGGCAGTCCCGAATGAGCTTGTGCATGAGTTCAAGCCCGCATGGATTGACGACGATGGTGTAGAGCTCGAAAAATACGACTACGTCTGCGCGAGCTGGGAGGACCGCGACGGCCGGCCCTATGCTGCCATTGACGGCAACCTTCCGGAGGAGGCTTATGCATGATTACTCTGCGCTGGGCTTCAGGTGTCTCCTGCCACCATCAAACCAATCCTGCAGAGCTGATAAGATGTAATTGCTTGGCGGTTCTGCCCTGGGCTCGGTCTGGGGTTGGAACCGTCTTCTTTACTTATTTGGTTTCGCTGCGCTGCTGCTCTTTGATGAGAGGGTTATTGCTGGTTCTGCCTTTTATTTTGAGCAGTGTCGATCCAGCTGGTAATCATGTCTCTAGCTTTCCCCGAATTGGGCAAGCATCTGCCCGAAGAAGCTTGGTTCGGATGGCTCATAAATGAGCGAGCCGCCGTCCGCGGTCCTGTAGACCCCGCAGGGGAGGTAACGCCCGTCGGGGAGGACATAGAGGTTGGCTTCTTCCTTCAGTCCTGCTGGAAATAGCGGAATCCCGTTTTCGTCCACTTGGAACTCGTCTATATTTGCGATCTCTCTTTCCATGGTGCCCCCTGGTCAGTTTCTATCGTAAGTGCGCCCTAAAACAAACACTGCTCAATCAGCTCTTTTCCGCGTAGGGTGTCGATCCACTCCTGCGGGATGGCTTTGAGACCGTATGCCGTGCCTGCGAGGGCGCCGGCGACGGCTGCGGTGGTGTCGGTGTCGTCGCCCAGGTTGACGGCGGCAAGCACGCAATCTTTGTAGCTGTTAGTGTTGACGAAACACCAGGTGGCTGCCTTAAGCGTGTCGCGCACGAAGCCACCTGACCTGATCTCCTGCTCAGGCACGCCTTTCAGATGGAGTGCCCACGAGGGGAGCACGTCGTTCATCACATCTCTCATCAGCTCGACAAATATGACGCATGCATCGGTTGACGTTCTGTGGGAGTGCGTAATCGCGGAGACCTTGCTGACCTCTTCGTCTGTCGCATCGGTGAACGCCAGGGGAGCGATGCGCATGAGCGAACCGTTGCCGTTGTCGCGCTCGCCGGAGCCTCCTTTGCCGGTGTGCAAGGCGCGGGCGGTCGTGCCGCCGTAATCGAAAACGCCGTCGATCGTATACTCGCCACGGACAATCCAGCTTACGAACTTGTCGCGCATGTCTGCGGTGTCGATATGCCCGAGCTCCCTAATCGAGTCGCAGGTAGCAAGCGTCATAGATGTGTCGTCGCTCCAGGTGCCGGCGGGCTGCCCATGCGTGCCGTAGCCGATCATGTCCGTGCATTCGAACATGCCGCGTGGCCTGAACTCGTAGGGAACGCCCAGCGCGTCGCCGACGGCAAGCCCATAGATGCAGTCGCGCAGTGTCGTTTTCGGTCTGTCTGTCATGGAGCGCTCCTCTTATGTCGGGGGATATGAAACGCCGTCGGGGGTATCGGTCGCAACGTGCTGCTACCCTTGCGCTTCGCCATTAGTCGCTTCGTTGATGGCGCGGTACTCGGCACTCAGCTCGCGCGCCAGCTCTTCCTTGCTTGGAAGATACGGCAAGTATTTGGCGGCAAACACTTGGTCGTTGTCTTCGGGCAGCGTGTACTCGACAATCGAGTCGCTTTTGTCCGCGCAGAGCACGATGCCTATAGGCGGATTGTCGCCTTCGTTCATGAGCTCGCGCGTGTAGTAGTTCACATACATTTGCATCTGGCCCAGGTCCTGATGCGTAAGGTCATCGGTCTTAAGGTCGATGAGCACGAAGCAGCGCATCAGATAGTTGTAAAACACAAGGTCAATATAGAAATGGCGCCCATCAAAGGTGATGCGCTTTTGGCGCGCCTCGAAAGCGAAACCACGGCCAAGCTTCAGCAGGAACTTCTGAAGATGCGTGATGAGCGCCTGCTCTAGATCGCTCTCGCGAAACGCAGTATCGTCCGAGAAACCTAAAAAATCCAGTACATATGGGTCGCGGATGATATCCTCGGGGCGACGAGCCGGGGCGCTCTTTTGGATTTCCTGGGTGACGGCCTCCTTGTCCTTGCTGGCAAGCAGGCGCTCGCGGAACATGGTGTTGATCTGGCGCTCGAGCTGACGCGTGCTCCAACGAGAATCGGCGCATTCGTTCATGTACCAGGCGCGAGCATCAGGGTCGGGAATGCGCATCAACCTGCGGTAATGAGTCCAGCTCAATTCGCTACGCAGTGCGTCGCGAATTGGAAACGCAAGAAAGAACTGACGCATATTGCGAAGGTTTGCGATGCCAAAGCCTCTTCCGAAATCCGCGGTAAGCCTTCTGGAGAGGCCTGCAATCAATGCCTCTCCATATGCTGCGCGCTCCTCTCCGCCCTGCTCGTCAACAATGCTCTTGCCGATTTCCCAATACGCCTCAACCATCGCAAAGTTAACGGCGGTATAGGCCTTGTCGCGAGCGGCGTTGAGAATCGAGGAAACCTGCTTGTAAAAAACTTCTGGCACGATTGCCGATTCTCCACGGTTTACCAGTTCGCCCATCACTGTCGCCCCACTTTCCTCTTGTGGAATGCATCTTTATCGTATTTAGTTTAAAGCCTCGCGCGGACACGAATTGCTGTGCTGTCTGGCACCTTCGCATGGGCCTTGCGGTGACTAAAATGTGGCCATAGAGACAGTTTTAACGAAACTCATGGGGGTGACACGCATGGACACCAACACTTTGCTACTCCTTCATGTCAAAAATAGGGGCGCAGAACGGTATTCTGCGCCCCTGATTGAGCCGATGCGTCTGAAAAGCCGGCTCGCCTATTCGCTAGCGCCTTCGCTGTCTTCGCGGTCGTTGGCAAGCATTGCCGCGCCGGCGACCGTTGTCGCCACGGCGGCGGCAGCGAGCCCGGCGGCAATGCCAGAGCCGTCGCCCGTGTTGGCGAGCTTTTTGCCCGAGCCCTTACTCTTGTTGCCCTTGCTGTTCTTGTCGACGCTGCCTGCGCCGTTGCCGCCACCGTTACCGTTACCGGCGCCGGTGCCGCCCGCGCTGCCCGAAGCCGTCACGGTAAAGCTTGCGGCTTCGTCACTAGCAAGCTCGTAGTTTTGCGCCGCGTCGCCCAAAAGGCCTTTCACACGCACCCAGTACGTCCCCGCGGCAAATGCCTCGCCCTCGGCCATTGCCGTGCCCGGTGCGCCGTTTGCATCGTGCATAAACTCGAGCTGGGCCGTGCAGGCATCGCCTTCGAGCTTGCCCTCGAGCACCGCCGCGACCTTTGCGCGCACGTCCTCGCCGACCTTGAGGCCTTCGAGCCCCTCAAAGTGGGGCGTCAACGCGCGCGGGTCGATATAGATGGGCACGGAACCCCGCAGTCCTGTAACAGCCTCGTTGCCCAGGGCGTCGACATCCACGTATTCGACGAACTTGCTGCCCGAATCTGCCACGTTGAGCGTGCTGCTGCTGTCGACGAGGCGGAAATAGCCCTCGCCAATGGTCTTGCCATTTTGGAGCGAGGCATCGCTCAGCGAGTCGCCGTACGTCATGTGCATACTGGTTGGGAGGTAACACGAAACGGTCTGCTTGTGTTTTGCATCGTAATTACGCTGGTAGATGCTCCGGGCCAGTGCCGCATCAACAAAGTCGGACGCAATGATGCCAATGTGCTTGAGGCAGTCCTCCTTTGTGCTCTCATTTCCGGTGCTGTTTATATACTGGCTCTTGTATAGATGCTCGTTGACCACTCGTGCTGCGGTAAAAGGATTGCTTCCTTGCTTGTAGTTCGTGCAGCTGGTGTAGTTGATACACCAGCTGTGCTCCAGGACCTTTACCTTGGCCCCGTCATTGTCCTCGACGTCCACCATGATGCGGGCGAGCTTGGTTGTCTCCTGCAGCGCCATATCGACCCAGCCGATTTTGTCGGTTCCTGTGCATTCGTAATGGTCCTGGGCGTATACCTTGGTGCAATAGGGCTCTTCGTCACCCGTTTTCCCCACGGCTTCAAAGCCCCGCTCGTCTCGAACGAGACACATAGAGGTGCTGTCGGTGTGTGCTGCGATTTTGTCGTCCCATTGGGTGAGGTCGAGGCCCCATGTGTGGCTGCTTACGCTGTTGCCGGCGAGCCCAAACCGACGCAGCAGGACGATCTTTCCGCGCACCTCGCCCAGCGTGGGGATGCGGCTCGATGTGTAGAACAGGTCGGGGTTCTCATCAAAAACCTTGCCCAAGGCCGTCGTGAGGCTTTCGTCGGTAGCCTCGTCATTGCCCCGCGACACGAGCATGATGAGCGCTTCTGTCGGGTTTTCGCTCAAAAACGTATTGAAGTACCCGATGACATCGGAGAGATGCATAAAGTTCCCGTCTTTTTTGAGCAGGTAACAAGCTCCGTGGTCGATGCCGGGGTCGCCGTTCTCGTCGTTCTTTCCAAGTCGGATATCAAAATAGCGAACGCCTTCGAGCAACTGCGTGGGGATGTAATCCTGCTGGCATTTTGCTTGGGAGGATTGGGGCTCGGTGTCGTTGTCCACGCTGCAGGTGCCCGAATCGTGCGTGCCCGGGATGCTCAGTTCGTCGAGGAACTTGTTGTTGTCGACGTATTTCATCCAACAGGGCCCGTCGACGTAGCTGCTATACGTGGTCCAGTCGATACTTCTAACCGTGGCATCGTTCTTTTTCATATCGTAACCGATAAGTTCGAGCTCCCACGGAATGCTCTTACTCTTATGGCAGATCTTATTGTTGTCCTGGTCTTTGCCGTCCGATTCTATTGCCAGGTACTTAATGTCTTTTTTCTCGGTTTCTTTCTCGACCGTGCGGTCTCGGATGATATAGGTTCCGTTTGACTGGCGTTTAAACGCAAAAGCGCGGCTGGGCTTGTCGTCATACTCGCCACTCCATACGTGGATGACCTTTCCATCTTTGTCCGAGTCGCCGTCGACCGACCAAATGCTGTAGCCCGTCTTTTTATGCTCTTCGAAATTGAGTAAGGTGCGGATGGCATACCAATTTGTATTATCTGCATCGGTCACTACGTGTTCAAGGATGAGTTTGCTGGACGTGCCGTCATTAAACAGGTGGCAGACGTTGCCGCGAACGTTGCCGTCTTGGTTGACGCTCGCGGTGCGAAAATAGCCCGCGGGGCGAAGGCGAATGACGAACTTGTCGAGGGTGGCCGCCGGTGTGGGCGTGTCTTCTGCAAATGCCGCGCGCACGGGAAGGCCCAGCGCCGCGGTTTCGGGCAGGCTTGCAAATGGCGACAATGCTGCGAGTCCTAGGCCCAGCGTAAATGCTCGACGACTGATGGCGTGGTGTTCGGTCATAACTCCTCCATTCGCGGGGTGCGGTTATGCGCTCGTTTTGGTCACTATACTGCCCGGATGTCTAAACGTGTTGGCTTAATTGTCTGCGCGGTGCTATTAATCGGCGGGCGGACGCGTTGGGGCGCTTGTCTATTTGTGTTGCTACCGCGCTGGGGGTGGTTTTGCCGTCCGGCACCCTCGCGTTCGCCGGCTATCGGCATAAGAAAGGGAGGGCCGGCGAGCCGATCCTCCCTTAGTACGAAACGCTGGGGCACCGTCGCTTGTTTGCACTGCGCTCGTGTTTCCCGTTACGCTCGCGAGTCGCTTAGCGCTTGATCTCGATATCGTCGAGCTTGACGTCCATGGCCTCGGTCTTGGCCTTGGCGATATCATCGGCAAACTCCAGGGACTTCATCATGGTCTCGACGGCGTCCTTGTGCTCTTCGACATTGTCGATGCGCACGTACACGCTGCCGCCGTCAACGTCGGTGAAGTACTCAGTCGTCACGCCGCCCGAGTGTGTATAGGAAGCGTTGCGCCAGGTCTTGCCGTTGTACTTGACGGGATCATTCTCGGTCCACTCAAAGTCGGTCTTCCACTTGGCCTCGTAGTCAAACAGCTCGTCGGCGTTCTTGTCAGGGTCGAAGACGGGGATGAAGCGGTCGCTGGCGTGCTCGCTCTTGGTGAACTTAAACTGGGCCCTGTCGGCCGTGTCGCCGGCAACGTCGGTAATCTCGACGCCCTCGGGGACCTCGACCTTAAACCAAATGAAGTCGGTCCTCATATCCACGGTTGGCTTTTCCGCGCCGCCGCCACCGCTGCTGCCGGTAGCGCCACCGCTTCCGCCACAACCCACCAGGGCAACCGCGGCAAAGAGACTGATGCAGAGGGTGAGAATCGCAAAGGCCTTCTTTTTCATGGTCGTGTCCTCCTCGATCTGTAACCGCCCATGGATTACCTGTCTTTACTGTACGCGCGGGCGGCTCGTTCGGGTGGGCCATGTGTCCCATTCTGGGGGCCGGATTTGCGCCGGCAAGTGGCAATATGCGCGGGTGTAAAAGAGGGGAGGGCCGATGCTGTCGGCCCTCCCCGGGTTGGGCGCCCGTTGTTTTAATGGGGCGCATGTGCGCGGGTGCGCGTAGGCGCGTGCGGGTGTCCCGTTACTTGATCTCGATGTTCGAAATCTCGACTTCGCGTGCCTCGGAAACTGCCTCTTCCATGTCATCGGGGAACTCGATGGAGTTGAGGAGCGCCTCGGCTTCTTTCTTGTGCTGGTCGAAGTTCGAGATGAGGACGTAGACGCTTCCCGGCTCAACGTCGGTAAAAAGCATGGTTGAGATGCCGCTGTTGTCCTCGTATGTTCCGACGAGCCACGTCCTGCCGTTATACTCGACGGACCCGCCATCCTTCCACTGGAACGTATCCCCCTTCTTTTCCGTCTGGTCGGCGTGGGATTCCTCGGCCGTCAGCGCTTTTTTCCAAACGGGGATAAAGCGATCGGCCGAGGTGTTCTCATCTTCGGGGAAGGTGAGCTGGACCCTGTCGGCATTCTTGCCGGCAGAGTCGCTTACGCCGACGCCCTCGGGCATCTTGACCTTAAACCAGATGAAGTCGGTCTTCTTGGCGACGGGGGCCTTTTCCTTGCTCTCGCTCTTGGGGGCGCTGCCGCTGCCCGATGCGCTCCCGCCGCAGCCGACAAGGGCAAACGCGGCAAAGAGGGCGATGCAAAGGGAAAGGATTGATAGGGTCTTTTTCTTCATGGTGGCGTCCTCCTTGTCTGCCGATGACATCACGGCGCCGCATGTTGTTGGGGTACTGATTGCGCTGGCGGCGGATGTCTCTGTGTACTGTGCGGCTTATGCCTCCGTTCATCGCTTGTGGCCGTTGCGCGGCCGTGCCCCAACGGGTTCCTTACTTATAGATATGCCCCAGCTTGTGCTGCCCGGGAGTCTCGAAAGGTGGGCCATGTGTCCCATGTTTGCATGTGCGGGCTTGCCGCAAGGTGGGCCTGGCGCTGGGCAAGCGTGCGGCTTGGTTGATGCTCCCAATGTTGCGCAACAGCGATGCCGGCTTAAGGTTTTAGACTTGGCTGTGACAAAAGCTAAACCACGAAAGGTCGAACGATGTTCTGTCAAAAATGCGGACAGCAAGTGCCTTATGGATCGACGTTTTGTACGCACTGTGGGGCTTCGCTGGCAGGCGGTTCCATACCGACGCCTACGGGCGCTGGTCCTTCCTCTGCTCCGGGCCTGACCCGGTCGATGCCACCGGTCGCGCCCGTGCCTCAAAAGCCTAAGAGCAAAGCTCCGATTGTCATCGCGGTGGCGTGTGCCGCCGTGGTACTCCTTGGGGGTGGCACGGTGTTTGCGCTCACGATGCTTAACGGGCCCAAGAGCTCTGACACGCAAATCTCGGTGATCGATACCGGGTCTTCGGACGAGAAAGATTCTTCTGCCAAGAAGAAGAGCAACAAGTCCAAGGCCAAGGAATCCTCGTCGTCCGATGACGAGGCCGTTCCCGAAGACGAATCGGCATACTACGGCTCGGGCGATTCGGACGATTACCTAACCGACGTGTATACGTACACGAACGACATGCATCCTTATAGCATGTCGATTCCCAATCGCTTTGAGATGGAAGATACTCCCAGCGGCAGTGGCGCCAGGTATGAGGATCCGGAGACGGGCTTTGTAATCAACCTGTTTGGCTACGTCAACATTAACGACGAAACCTCGCACGAGATGTTCGTCGACGCGGACACCTCGGGCAAGGCTGACCTCTATACCGCGGAGGGCGACAACTGGTACGTGGTTTCGTGGCGCGACGGCGATACGATCATTTACGAAAAGACGATCGTTACGGATTCGACAATTGCCACGGCGCATTTGGAGTACTCGACTGCAAACCGCGACATGGGTTCGAAGATTATCGACACGCTGCTGCCGACGTTCCAGGTGGACTAGGCGTCCGTGCCTATAGCAGGCAATCGGAAACACCGATAGCCAGAGCTCCTGACAGCCTTTGTCTTATGGGCTAGACTGGCTGGGACAAGATCGATGAATGGGACAACCGCTTCCTGGCGTCGTTGTCCCATTTTTTATTATGCGCGCGGCCCGTGGTGGCCGGCGCGGTGGGCAGAGGTGTTTCGATGAGCCAAGAGATGATGGATAAAACCTGTCGCGGTTTTGCCGAGGCGTTGGCTGCACGCGAGCCGGTTCCCGGCGGCGGTAGCGCGAGCGCCTTTGTGGGCGCGCTGGGCGCCTCGCTTTGCGGGATGGTTGCTCGCTATGGGGCGACGAACCCCGCGCTTGCCGATCGCGCGGACGATCTGGCGCACGCGTTTGCCCAGGCAGACGAGCTGTCTCAGGAGCTTGTCAACTTGGTTGCCGAGGATGTTCGAGCCTACGGGCAGGTGTCGGCGGCGTACGGTATTTCGCGCGAGGATCCGGCTCGACCGGCTGCGATTCAGGATGCGTTGCACGTGGCCGCCATGCCGCCATATCGAATCATGGATGCGTGCGGTCGTGCGCTGGCACTGCTCGAGGACATGGCGGACAAGGGCTCCCGACAGCTGCTGTCCGATGTGGCGTGCGGCGCCGTATTCTGCCGCGCCGCCATGCAGGGCGCAAGCCTGACGCTCTTCGCCAACACCACGTCTATGAAGGATCGTGCCCGCGCCGAGGAGCTCGAGGCGGCGTGCGATGAGCTGCTCGATACGTGGCTACCGCGCGCCGATGCACTGGCGCGCCGTGCCGCAGATGCCGCCAGGAAGAGGGGATAGCCATGGCCGAGCTGCTTAAAGGGGCCCCCGTTGCCCGTGCTTTGACCGAGGAGCTCGTCGCTCGCTGCGCCGCCCTGCGCGAGCGCGGCGTTGTGCCGACGCTGGCCATCGTTCGCGTGGGCGAGCGCGAGGACGACCTGTCCTACGAGCGTGGTGCACTCAAGCGCTGCGAAAAGGTGGGCATCGAAGCTCGTCGCGTATTGCTGCCTGCCGATGTTTCGCAGGATGAGCTGCTGGCGGCTATTAAGGACATCAATGCCGACCCCACTGTTCACGGTTGTCTGATGTTTCGCCCGCTGTCTGCCGGTCTTGACGAGGATGCAGTTGCCGCGGCGCTCGATCCCGCCAAGGATGTTGACTCCATGACGCCGGCCTCGCTGCTTACCACGCTTTCGGGTCGTGGAGTGGGCTTTGCTCCTTGCACGGCTGAGGCCGTGTTGGCGTTGCTGGACCATTACGGCGTTGAGCTGGATGGTACCAAGGTTGCGGCGGTCGGTCGATCGCTGGTGATTGGCCGTCCCGTTGCCGCCATGCTTACGGCTCGCAATGCCACAGTGACGATGTGCCATACGCATACGCGCGACCTTGCTGCCGAGTGCCGTTCTGCCGACATTGTTGTTGCCGCGGTTGGGCGTGCGCGTACGATTGGCGCGGATGCGGTTCGCGAGGGCCAGACGATCATCGACGTGGGTATTAACTGGGACGAGGCCGCCGGCAAGCTGGTCGGCGACGTCGATTTTGATGCTGCGGAGCCGATTGTTGGCGCCATCACGCCCGTGCCGGGCGGCGTGGGCGCAGTGACGACGGCGATTCTCGCCAAACACGTGATCGAGGCGGCGGAGCGCGCATTGAACTAGGCATTTTTGGCTGATTAGGGGGTTAGATATATACTCCCGTGACACGCCGTGTGCAAAAAATGCCAAATATGAGTACTGTTGCCAAGCTAGTCACATATAATTTAGGTCATTTTGGCTCTCTAACGATATTTAGTATCGATAGGGAGCCTATTTTAGAGCCTTCGTGAGTTCGTGTGGGTAGTCCCTATGCCTCGCGCCCCGGCAGGGCCG
>URSO01000002.1 GCA_900550415.1 uncultured Collinsella sp. | reverse complement strand
CGTCGAGCAGTTGCGCGGTTTGGTAAAACCGCGCAACCCAATTAGAAGCGGTTGCCGCGGAAGCCGCCACCGTTGCGGCCGCCGCGATCACCACCGCGACCGCCGCGGTCGCCGCCACGGTTGCCGCCGAAGCCGCCACGGTTGCCGCCACGGTCGCCAAAGCCACCACGGTTGCCGCCAAAGCCGCCGCGACCGCCACGGTCACCGCCACGGCCACCGCGCTCGTCACGGCCGCCACGAGGACCGCGGTCCTCGTCCAAGCCCATGGCGACAAGCGGAGCGATAACCTTATCGAGGGCGGCCATCAGCTCGGTGGCCTCCTCATAAGAAAGCTCGGGCAGGAGCTTCTCCTTCTTGTTGGCAAGCTCGACCAGGCCCTCGGCAGCATCCTCGGCAGCGAAGACGACGATCTTGCGCATATCGCCCTCGGCGTCGTCGATGCGGCCGACCAGATCGGCAGCCTCGGCCTCGGCCATCAGGCCATCGAGCTCACGGAGGCGCATGCCCAGCAGGTCGGACATCTCCTTCTGCTCCATCTTGGGCTTGAGGTCAAGGAGCTTGATGGCGCGCTCGATGTTTGCCATGCGCTCGGCCTTGGCCTCCTCCTCCTTGGAAATAGCAAAGCGACGGCTACGCAGCAGGCGGGCGGCCTTCTGCATCTTGTCCATCAGCTCTTCGTCATCGTAATCAACGGCGGCCTCGACAACCTCGGCCTCCTCCTCGGCGGAAACCTCGTCAGCAGCCTCAACCTCGGCAGCTTCGGTCTCCACGGTCTCGACTGCCTCAACCTCGGCAGCCATGGTCTCGTTCTCGGTCTCGTTCATGATCTCTTCGTTCTCGGACATGAGACTCCTTCTTGGCCCTCTCGGGCATCATCGCCCCATTCGCGGGGCCCGTCGCGCACTCTTTGCGCTTTAAACATTCATGCCTCTCGGCAAAACGTCCATTAGTTTATGGTGTCGCCCGCCAATCTAGCTGCAGAATCTATGTGCACACATTAATGCGACATGTCGCGGTATCATGACCTGAACCAAACGTGTCCACCTTAAGGAGCCCGCCATGATTAAGCCCATCATGAAATCCGAGTTCTTTTTACGCCCGCCTTCCGAAGACGCGGGTCCCGATGACGCCGTGACCGGGCAGGACCTCCTGGATACGCTCCATGAGCATGAGCACGAGTGCGTGGGTCTCGCCGCCAACATGATCGGCGTGCGCAAACGCATCATCTGCGTAAAGGATGGCAACAGGGCGCTGTTGATGTACAACCCTCAAATTCTTGAGCAGGTCAATGCCTATCAGACGAGCGAAGGATGCCTTTCGCTGGCTGGAGAGCGTCCCTGTACCCGCTATCGTCGCATTAAGGTGGAGTATTTGGACGAGAACTTCGTCCACCGCATCAAAAACTTCTCGGGTTACACCGCCGAGATCATCCAACACGAAATCGACCACTGCAACGGAATTGTGATCTAGTTCCGCCGTTCTACCGAACGGCGGACCACTTGACGCTGCGCGAGCCGCATTCACGCCAATCTGACGTTCAATTTCGAGGGCGCGACCAAAAGGTCAGCGCCCTCTCATTTCACGTCACCTTGGCGCAAATGCGGCTCGCTCGCTGTCGTATGTCTATCCTGCTACGCCTCGATTCTTGTGGCGGCAGACACCTAATCCCCTACGATTGACGGTAATGGTCAAAGAAGTCGGCGAGGTCTTCGAGCGACTCTTTGAGCACTTCCATGCGCGGCAGGTACACGATGCGGAAGTGGTCGGGCTCGCCCCAGTTAAAGCCGCCGCCACGCGTGATGAGGATCTTCTTCTCGTGCAGCAGGTCGAGGGCAAACTGCTCGTCGTCGGTGATGTTGAACTTTTTAACATCCATCTTGGGGAAGATATAGAACGCCGCACGCGGCTTGACCACCGAGATGCCGTCGATCTTGCTGAGCGCCTCGTACACAAAGTTGCGCTGCTCGTAGACACGACCGCCGGGGCGGATGTAGTCGTTGACCGACTGATGGCCGCCGAGTGCCGTCTGGACGATCGACTGAGCCGGTACGTTAGAGCACAGGCGCATGTTAGAGAGCATGTTGATGCCCATGATGAAGTCGCTCATGCAGCGTTGGTTGCCCGAAAGCACCATCCAGCCAATGCGATAACCCGCGATCATATGCGACTTGGACAGGCCGCTAAACGTAATGCAGGGCAGGTCGGGGGCGAGCGAGGCAATGGAGACGTGCTCGTAGCCGTCCATGCACAGGCGGTCGTAGATCTCGTCGGCAAAAATCATGAGCTGGTGCCTGCGCGCGATCTCAACAATGCCCTCGAGCACCTCGCGCGGATAGACAGAGCCCGTGGGGTTGTTGGGGTTGATGATGACGAGGGCCTTGGTCGCGCTCGTGATCTTGGACTCCATATCCTCCAGGTCGGGATACCAATCCGCCTGTTCATCGCACAGATAGTGCACGGGATGACCACCGGCAAGGGTTGCGCACGCCGTCCAGAGCGGATAGTCAGGGCTGGGGATCAGAATCTCGTCGCCGTTGTCGAGCAGCGCGTTCATCGAAAGCTGAATGAGTTCGGACACGCCGTTGCCCGTGTAGATGTGCTCCATCTGAACATTGGGCAGGCCCTTGATCTGCGAGTACTGCATAATCGCCTTGCGCGCGGAGAACAGGCCGCGCGAGTTGGAATAGCCTTCGCAGTCGGGCAGCTGCTGGCGCATGTCCTTAATGACCTCATCGGGCGTGCGGAAACCAAAGGGTGCCGGATTGCCGATGTTGAGCTTGAGGATGCGCTCGCCCTCGTCCTCCATACGGGCGGCCTCGTCGACGACAGGACCGCGCACGTCATACAGGACGTTATCGAGCTTGGTGGATTTAGAAAAAGCACGCATGGTGGCGCTCCTTGGAATTTGAGCTGAGGGATGGGGTTCGGGCCTGGAAACGTTGCGGGGCGATGATGCCTCGCTTTGATCGGCGTCACCGGCGAGCAGCCAGGTAACATCGACCTCCAAAATGCGGGCGAGCAGCTCTGCCACATCGCGCCGCGGGATCGTCTTGCCGCTCACATATTGGCTCATCTGACTCTTACCGAGTTTTTTGCCGAACATCTCCGATGCACGAATCACGTCCGACTGTCGAACATCGCGATCGGACATAGCCTGTCGCAGGCGATCGCTAAACGTCTCTTGGGCCACAGGAACCTCCTTGCTGGCAAAGTTCAATTTATAGAACACGAATTGAACTAAGGTTCAATTTAGGCAGCAGTATAGCGCGGCACCTCATTCGAAAGTTCAATTTCATAAGAAAATGTACCGAACCCCAAGATTTGCCCAAGGCGGACAATGACGTATACACGTTTAGAGGTATTCAAGGAATCGGGCAGCGGCAAGCGAAACATCAGTCGTGCGATATATCGCATTGATTTGCCGATGGGGATGTCCCTCGAGCGAACGCACGGCAACATCGAACTGACAGCGGCGCAAGATGAGCGCGGGAAGAATGCTCACGCCCAGGCCGTCCTCGACCATGGCCATAATCGCATAGTCATCCCAGGTCGACAGTTTTGATCGCACTGTCAGTCCCGCCCGACGAAACAGCGGCGTAATCTCGTCATCGGTGCCGCGTTCCAGCAGAATAAACTGCTCGTTGGCCAAATCGGCAAGGGAAACGACCTCCGCGGTGGCAAGCGAGGAGTCCGCTGGCACCACGGCCATCAGCTCGTCTTGCACCAACGGCCGCGATGCCATGCCGGCGCCGCGTGGCTCACGCGGGATAAAGCCCAGATCGCAGCGACCCTCTGCCACCCATTGTTCGATCTCTGAGTAATCGCCCATCAGCAACTCATAATCGACGTCCGGGTGATCGGCGCGAAAGCGCGCGATCACCGGCGGCAGCACGTGGGTCGCCACGCTCGAAAACGTACCGATGTAGATTTTGCCGCGCATGAGCCCACGCATCTCATCCACCCGTCGCTGCAAACGAACAAATTCCTCGCATAACGCCTCGACCGCTGGCATAACTTGCCGCCCATCGGCAGAAAGCACTACGCCCTCGCGGCTTCTATCGAGCACTTTAAAGCCCCAGTCGGCCTCAAGATCGGCCACCATACGGCTCACGCCCGATTGCGAATAGCTCAGGCGCTCGGCAGCACGCGTAAAGCTTCCGGCGCGCACGGTCTCCAGCAGCACCTGCATCTTTTGAATATTCGTTTCCACGACACGCCTCCACCTTTACATGAGTTTTTGTCATGTTATCCATGCATTATATTCGCTTTTATTCTAAAGCCACCTCACCCATAGTGAACATGCTCGGATATAGAAGGGATGTCAGCGCATGAACAACGGACTGTTTACGTACTTAGCAGCATTGCTATTGTTTGGCTCCAACGGCGTCATCGCCGCTGCCATCGCGCTGCCGAGCTCCGATATCGTGCTGCTCCGCACGTTTTTGGGCGCACTCTCGCTTGTCGCCATCCTCTTCATAACCAAGCGCCATAACCTGCAGGCTCCGTCTCGCCCCCGCGAGGCCGCAGCGCTCATCGTCTCGGGCGCCGCGCTGGGCGCCAGCTGGATTTTCCTGTTCCGCGCCTATCAGACGATCGGCGTTGGTATCTCCTCGCTGTTGTATTACTGTGGCCCCATCATCGTTATGGCCCTCTCCCCGCTCATTTTTGGCGAAAAGCTGACCGGCGGCAAAATCGCTGGCTTTGTCGCCGTCGCCTGCGGTGCTTTTCTCATTGCAGCGCAAGGTCTAGGCGGCAATATGCCCATTGCGGGCATCGTCTGTGGAATCGCCTCGGCCTTCTGCTATGCATTGATGGTCATCGCCAGCAAGGGTGCGCCGCACA
Organism: uncultured Collinsella sp.; assembly: GCA_900550415.1. Classification (GTDB taxonomy): domain Bacteria; phylum Actinomycetota; class Coriobacteriia; order Coriobacteriales; family Coriobacteriaceae; genus Collinsella. The sequence goes on along the minus strand of URSO01000002.1, from coordinate 65,526 downwards.
TCGAGGGCCTCGAGAACTCCGCACTCCAAGTGAGCGCCGCCTTTGTGACCGCACTGGCCCTCACGCTCATCACGCAGGGCGCTCCCTCGTTCCTGTCCGCCGGCGTCGCCGCCAGCATTGATTGGCGCGCCGTCGCTATGCTCGGCGTCGTCAACACCGGCATTGGTTGCCTGCTCTACTTTAGCGCCGTCGCCAAGCTGCCCGTCCAGACCGTCGCCGTCGTCGGCTACCTCGAGCCGCTTTCGGCGGTCGTGTTCTCGGCCGCCCTTTTGGGTGAAGCCATAACACCGGTCCGCCTGATGGGCGCCGCGCTTATCATCGGCGGCGCGATTTTTTGCGAACTCGCCGGCAAACGCGCAAACGCCAAGGCTGGCATCGCCCAGACAGCACGTGCTTAAAAGCCCCTGCTTTGAAATGCTACCTGCGTAGATAAATAATCCCCAGCTGAGGATTATTGTCTAAAATAACCCGATGTGCCAAACTGCTCTTGTATGTATAAAGACGGCATAAAGTTTTTTGTCCTAGACAGATAACCGGATGTCTAAGGGAGTCCTCGTGGCACACAACAAACTGGAGGCAAACCTCCAAGACCAGCGCGGGCAAGGCGGGCACGGAGCCATCCCCCTCTCCGCTGGCATGCTGCTCGTAACGCTCGGCGTCGTCTATGGCGACATCGGCACGAGCCCCATGTACACCATGAAATCAATCGTCGCCAACAACGGCGGCATCGGTACCGTCAGCGAGGACATGATCCTGGGCGCGCTTTCGCTCGTCATCTGGACCATGACGCTCGTGACCACGGTCAAGTACGTGGTAATCGCCATGAAGGCCGACAACCACAACGAAGGCGGCATCTTCGCCCTGTTCAGCCTCGTACGCAAGGTGGCACCATGGCTGATTCTGCCCGCCATGATCGGCGGCGCGGCGCTGCTCGCCGACGGCATCCTCACCCCCGCCGTCACGGTCACCACAGCCATCGAGGGTCTGCGCACCATCGAATGGGGCCATGCGCTGCTGGGCGACGGCCAGACCAACGTCATCATCATCACCATCATCATTATCTGCGGCCTATTTGCCATGCAGCGCGCCGGCACCTCGTCAATCGGCAAGCTCTTCGGCCCGCTCATGACGCTGTGGTTCCTGTTCCTGGCAGGCGCCGGTCTGTTCAACATGCTCGGCAACCTGTCCATCTTGCGCGCGCTCAACCCCATCCGCGGCATTATGTTCCTGTTCTCGCCCATCAACCATTCGGGCATTATGGTGCTCGGCTTTGTCTTCCTGTCGACAACCGGTGCCGAGGCACTCTACTCGGACATGGGCCACGTGGGCAAGGCAAACATCTATGCATCCTGGCCATTTGTTAAGGCGGCCCTTATCCTCAACTATCTGGGTCAGGGAGCTTGGCTACTCGCCAATAACTCCAACCCCCAGATGCTCGCGATGGATATCGTCAACCCGTTCTATATGATGCTCCCCGAGCCCCTACGCCCCTTTGCCATCGTGCTTTCGGCCGTGGCGGCCATCATCGCCTCACAGGCGCTCATCACCGGCTCGTTCTCGCTGGTATCCGAGGCAACGCGCCTCAACCTTATGCCGCACCTGCGCATCCACTACCCCAGCGACACCAAGGGCCAGCTCTATATTCCACTCGTCAACAACATCATGTGGGTCGGCTGCATCTTCATTGTGCTGCTGTTCCAGAACTCCGAGCGCATGGAGAGCGCCTACGGCCTCGCCATTACCGTGACCATGCTTATGACCACCACGCTGCTGACGAGCTATATCGCCGGCATCCTCAAGCACAAGCTGGGCGCCTGCGTCTTCGCCCTGCTCTTCGGTGCCATTGAGCTGTGCTTCTTCGCCTCGTGCCTCACCATGTTCTTTGACGGCGGCTACGTAATGATCTTCTTGGCCTCGCTGCTGTTTGGCCTTATGTACGTGTGGCGCCGCGGCACCGCCATCGAGCGCACGCAGACGATCCTGCTGCCCGTCTCCAAGTACATCGACCAGCTCAACCGCCTGCGCAACGACGAGACCTACCCCGTGCTCGCCGACAATCTGGTGTTCCTCACCAACAGCCCCGATCCGCTCACGCTCGACCGCGACGTGCTCTATTCCATCCTGGACAAACATCCCAAGCGCGCCAAGGCATACTGGTTCATCAACGTGCACGTTACCGATGAACCCTATACGCACGAGTATTCCGTCGAGACCTTTGGCACGGACTTTTTGTTCCGCGTGCGCCTGGACTTGGGCTTTAAGGTCAACCAGCGCGTTAATGCCTACCTGCGCCAAATCGTCGGCGACTTGATGGCATCGGGCGAGCTGCCGCCGCAGCATCACACCTACTCTATCTACGAGACACGCGGCAACGTGGGCGACTTCCGCTTTTGCATGCTGCGCAAGATGCTTGCCCCCGAAACGGACATCAACCGCAACGACCATCGCGTCATGGCCATCAAGTACGCCGTCCGCCGCGCCTGCGGAAGCCCGGCACGCTGGTACGGTCTCGAGAACTCGGCCATCATCATTGAGTACGTACCGCTCTTTGCCCGCATGCGCCCGGCCGTCAAACTTGTGCGCACCCAGGTGCCGCTCGAGGTTCAGATCGAAGAGGCCGAGGAAATGGAGGTCGACATCTTCTCGGACGACTTGGTCAACGGCAACGAGGCCGGCAAGAGCATGAACGTCGATCCCACCGAGCTGCTCGAGAGCGTCGCCGATACGCCCGAACAGCAACTCGACGGACTCGAGAGCACCCAGTTCAACGACGCCAACTTCTAACACGCCACCAGCCATTGACGACAACGGCCTCGCATCTCATAAGAGGTGCGAGGCCGTTTTATGTCGCAACGGACCAGTGAGCTACGAACGACGCGGCTCGGGAACCACGAGCCTATCGGGGCTCGCGCCCTCGGCATCCATCAGGCTCACGTAACGAATCGACGGATCCCCATACATCGCGTAGTAATAATTGCCCGTGCGCGCGCTAAAGCATCCGGTATAGATAGTCTTCTCGAACTTGCCATCGCCCATCCTGGACGCCCCCTCAATCATCACCACGCCCTCGAGCGAGCGGAACATGCGAACGACGTTTTCGGTCTCGCTCTCCTTTTGCGGGTAATTGGCATTGAGGTACGCCGCCTTTACAAAACGGCTCGGCGAATAGCAATCGCCCGGAATGCCGCGCATGCCGGCACCGGCTCCATAGGGCTTAAGCTCGGCGCCACGCCATGTCGCCGTCTGCGGAAAATCGCTTGTGGCGGTGATATAGGTGCGCAGGTTTTCCATGTGCCACGGGAAGGTCGGCTGGTTGGCAAGGGTGTCGACCGGATTGTCGTATACATGCAGGCCGTCAGCCATCATCTCGACCACGATGCTGCGCTGGCTGTCGCCGATAATCCAATGGAGCAGCGACACGCCCAGCCCCTCTCCGGCAGATTTGGCGACAATCACCGTGTCGCGCAGCGCGGCCTCGACCTCATCGACCGTCGAGAACGTCGCTGCCACCCACAGGGGAAACTCATAGGCCGCGATATTGTTCTTGCCGTCGACAGGGCCCTCGGCATACTCGGCATAGCCGGGAAAGTTGAGCCCCGCCACAGCCAGACCCGCATCGTTACCACAGTCGAAAAACATGGGATAGTTCTTGTAATCGATGCACATGCCGATTACCGCGTGTGCCGCCGACGCATCGTCGATAAACGAATACGGAATGTGAAACCCGCGCGGCATCACGCGAACCTGTTGGCCGTAGTCAAAGCTCCAGTCGAGGTTGCGGCCCAGATACATGTGGCCAGAATTATCGGTAAATCGAATGCTCGTACACATAGCGCCTCCTAGCTTTACGTTCTTGCTAAGGTTATTGTCACCAAACAAAAAGGCGCTAAACACAAAAGCCCGGACATGACAACAATGTCACGCCCGGGACAAAAACGACGAAGTGCGGTGCTTTGGTCCCCTTAGACCAGCTTTCCAAGACAGTGGTCGATCATATGCTGGACCATCTGCGCCTCGAAGCCCACAAAGTCCTGCTTGCGCTCGCGCATCTTGCCATCGACGATCTGGTCAAAGGCAACCTTGCACTTGATATAGCGCGTGGACTTGGTGACCTCCTCGTGCGTCAGGCAGCTCTCCTCCATCTTGCTGGCGCCCAGGCCAAACACCAGACGGGGGTTGTAGAGCACGTGAGGCTCGCCGGCGTCGTCCAGGTAGACGCAGACCTTCTTGGTAACGCCGATCTGGTTGGCGGCCAAGCAGCCGGCATCATCGAGCGACTTGATGGTATCGATCAGGTCCTGAGCAACCGACTCGTCCTCGACGGTCGCAACCTCGCAACGCTGGGACAGGATAGCCTCGTCGTGGCAAAGCTCTTTAATCATACGTTCCTCCATAGGGGTCGTTGTAACCGCTTAAGTATACGGTACCCACACATTTTCATGCGATAAATACCGTCCGTCTGTTACAAAGCGCCGAACATCAACATGCGAGGAACAGCAAGGTTGTAAAGGCGATATAGTAAATGAGTTCGTGTCAATCGGCCTAAACTCGGGGCCGAACAAGGAAAGGGTATGCATGGACGAACTTTTTCACGTCAGTGAGCGCAAGTCCACAATCGGGACCGAACTTCGCGCTGGACTGACAACATTCCTGGCGATGGCCTACATCATCGCCGTCAACCCCGCAGTGCTCTCGGGCGCTGGCATTGATGCGGGAGCGCTCGCCTGCGCCACCTGCCTGGGCGCCGGCATCATGACCATCTGCATGGGCATCTTCGCCAACCGCCCGCTCGCCTGCGCGTCGGGTCTGGGCATCAACGCCATGATCGCGGGCATCGCCACCACCATGTGCGGCGGCGACTGGCACGTGGCCATGAGCGTTATCTTCCTCGAGGGTATCGTCATCTTGCTGCTCGTCCTGTGCGGCCTGCGCGAGGCCATCATGGACGCCATCCCCGTGGTCCTGCGCCACGCCATCTCGGTGGGTCTGGGCCTGTTTATCGCCATGATCGGCCTGTGCGACGCCGGCATCATCACCGCTGGCGCCGGTACGCTCGTCGGCCTGGGCGACATCGCCTCCCCCACCTTTATCGTCGGCATCATCTCCATCGTCGTGACGGTTGCCCTGGCTTCCCGCAACGTGCCGGGCTCGCTGCTCATCGGCATCATCGTCGCCGTTATCGCCGGAATCCCGCTGGGCGTCACCCATGCGCCCGAGGGCCTCATCGCACCGCTCGACTTCTCGACCTTCGGCGCCCCGTTTGCCAGCACTGCCGACGGCAACCTTGCCATCGTGAAGGTCCTGACCGACCCGATGCTGCTCGTCGTTGCCTTCTCGCTGCTCATGAGCGACTTCTTCGACACCATGGGCACCGCGATGGCCGTCGCCAAGCAGGGCGAGTTCTTGACCGAGGACGGCAATGTCGAGGACATCCGTCCCATCCTGGTCGTCGACTCCGTGGCCGCTGCTGCCGGTGGCTTTATGGGCGTCTCCTCCATCACCACCTTCGTCGAGTCCACCTCTGGCGCTGCCGACGGTGGCCGCACGGGCCTCACCTCCGTCACCACCGGCGTGCTGTTCATTCTCGCCGCGTTCTTCTCCCCCATCGTCACCATCGTTTCCAGCGCCGCCACCTGCGGTGCTCTGGTCTACGTCGGTTACCTCATGATGAGCGAGGCCTCCGAGATCGACTGGTCCGACGTGTCGCAGGGTTTCCCGGCGTTCATGATTGTCGCCGGCGTGCCCTTCACCTACTCCATCTCTGCCGGCATTGGCCTGGGCTTTATCGCCTACGTGATCGTCGCGCTCTTTAAGGGCGAGGCCTCCAAGATCAAGCCGCTCATGTGGATCGCAGCCTTCGCCTTCCTCGTCTACTTCTTTGTAGCGTAGGCGCAAGATTCGCAATACCAAACAGCAAAGCGCGGAGTCGCATCGAGCGGCTCCGCGCTTTGCTTTTAAAGCCAGGCACCACACGGACACGCGATGTATTGCTTCGCAAGTTTTGGACGTTTTGCTCTCCAAACGGCACTACCGACGGCTACATCCTGCAGATATGCTGGATGTAGCCGCATAGGCCCTATGAGGATGGGAGTAACCATGGCCGCCTTGTTCACGACCCCCAAGCGCAATGACAAAACCTCTGGAGCCCATTTTGTCGAGCCCGACCTGCGCCGTCGCACGCTGCTCGCACACGGCAGCTGGCGCCGCGTGACGCGCCGCATCGTTGTAGGCGCCGTATGCGCGCTTACGGTAAGCTCGCTGCTCATGCCGAGCATCTCGCTCGCAGCCGAGTGGGTGGACGTTGGCGGCGTCCGCCACGAAGCGGCCGCGGGCCCCACGGGAGACGCCGCCGGTACCTGGTCATGGGATGGCGCCGATGACATGAAGCTCAACGGCTATAACGGCGGCGCGATCGAGGCAGCGGGCAAGCTCAACGTGAGCTACGAGGGCAACAACACCGTCACTAACGACAACGGCCGCGGCATCAAGGTTAAGGATGGCGCGAACGAGAACGCCGAGCTTAATATTCAGGGCGACGCGTCCAGCACGCTCAACGTGACATCTTCTCGTGACGCCATCACTTCCGTCGGCAACATCAACATCGACGGCGCTGGCACTGTCAACGCCACGAGCACCGAGCACGATGCCATCGATGCCGGGGGCGATGTCACCATCAAGGGCTCGGGAAACGTTAACGCCACGGGCGATTCGGATGGCATCAGGGCCGACGGCAACATCACGATCGACAACAGCGGAACCGTCACCGCCAAGGCCACCGAGGATCAGGGTATCGATGCTAACGAGAACCTCATCATAAAGGGCGGCGGCAAGGTAGAGGCAAGCTCTATCAAAGACAATGCGATTTGGGCCGACGGCAACATCGAGATCTCGGGTGGCAGCCAGGTCAAGGCAAGCTCCGAGGAAGACGCCGCCATCGACGGTAAAAACAGCCTCACGGTCACGAACGCTTCCCTCAACGCAAGTGGCGTTGGGTATGGCATCTATGTCTACAAGGGCATCACGCTCGATGGCGCGACCGTGACGGTCCGCGCAAGCTCAGATGGCGGGGAAGCCAGCGCACTCTTCACCGATGAGGACAACATCGTCATCAAGAACGGCTCGACTGTGGATGCGCTCGCAGAAGGCAGGTTCTCGGTTGCAATCTCCACCAGTAATTTCTACTCCGACGAAGCGGGTGGCCATATCTACATCAGCGACTCCGTTGTCAAGGCCATAGCCCGCTATGCCGAGACCGGCGGCGACGGCCCCGACCACTACAGTGGAGACCAAAACGACGAAATCATCCCTGAGTCCGAGGGCCTGAACATCGGCATCTTCGCGCAGACCGAGAAGGGCATCACGCCCGCGACCATCTCGATCGTCCGCAGCAAGGTCACGGCCGAGGGAGACACGGCGGCTATCTTCGCCCTTGCCATGAGCGCGGACGGCAAGGCGATCGGCACCATCGAAATCAAGGACGCCATCATCCAGACGCCCGCAGGCGGCAAAGTCATTGACTATCGCAACAAGGAAGAGCTCAGCGACGGCATCGTCTACGAGGCGGGGCAGACCATTGGCACGGGCGATGCCACGATTGACTCCCCCTATGACGCCGCTGTCGCCAAGAGCACGGTCATCGTGCCTCCCGAGGAGACCAAGCCCGAGGAAAAGCACGGCAAGACCAAGCCCGAGGGTTCCAAGTCCGAGGGCACGAAGACAACCAAGACCGTTGCAGTTGCAGCCAAGGGAGCCAAGACCGTCGGCAAGCTCGCGGCAACCGGCGACACCTCGAACGCAGCCATCGTGGCAGCCGCCCTTGCGGGAACAGCCGCCATCGCCGCAGGCGCCCTGGCGAGTCGCAAACGTTCGTAAACACTTTTTCGCACAGGACGGGTGGATCGCAGCCCTTGCCTTCCCCGTCTACTTCTTCGTAGCGTAAGGGCAAGGCTGCAAAAGCTGAACAATAAAGCGCGGAGTCGCCATGCGGCCCCGCGCTTTTCTTTTAGCGTCGGTCCCTGCGCCGGCGTGCGGCCTATTTCTCCCCCATTTTGGCCATTTTGCCCTCCAAACGGCACTACCGCCGGCAACATCCAGCAGATACGCTGAACCTAGCCGTATAGGCCCTATGAGAACGGGAGCAACCATGGCAGCCTTGTTCACGACCCCCAAACGCAATGACACTACCGCCGGAACCCATGTTGCCGAACCCGACGTTCGCCGTCGCATAGGACTCGCGCACGGCAGCTGGCGCCGCGTGACGCGCCGCATCGTCGTAGGCGCCGTGTGCGCGCTCACGGTGAGCTCGCTGCTCATGCCGAGCGTCTCGCTCGCGGCGGAATGGGTCAAGGTCGGCGAAACCAAATACAACGCCGGCACTGCGGCGGGCGACGAGACCGGCACCTGGTCGTGGGACGGCGCCGACGACTTGAAGCTCAACAACTATAACGGCGGCGAGATCCAGGCCGCAGGCAAGCTCAACGTGAATTACTCGGGAAACAACATCGTCACTGCCGACTGGATCGAAGGCATCAAGGCTTCTCATGGCAAGAATGAGAACGCCGAGCTCAATATCCAAGGCGACGCGGGCAGCACGCTCAGCGTGACATCTACTGAGGACGCTATCCTCTCCACGGGTAATATCAACATCGACGGAGCCGGATCCGTCAACGCCACGAGCGCTGGGTTTGATGCCATCGACGCCGAGGGCGATCTCGCTATCAAAGGTTCGGGCAACGTCAACGCCACGGGCGTATCGGATGGCATCAGGGCAAACGGCAATATCACGATTGACGACAGCGGGGCCGTCACCGCCAGGGCTACCAAGGACAAGGGTATCGGAACCGACAAGAACCTCACCATCAAGGGTGGCGGCACAGTCGAGGCAAGCTCAGCCGATGGTGAGGCCATTTGGAGCGGCGGCAACATCAATATCTCGGACGGCAGCCAGGTCAAGGCGAGCTCCGAGAAAGACGCCGCCGTCGAGGCCAAGGGCAGCCTCGCAGCCACAAACGCCTCCCTCAACGCAAACGGTGTTGAATATGGCGTCTATGCCCACAAGGGCATCACACTCGATCATGCAAACGTGACAGTCCGCGCAAGTAAAGGCAGATACGGTGACGCCATTGCCCTCTTCACCTACCAAGACGATATCGTCGTCAAGAACGGCTCCACCGTGGACGCGTTTGCGGAAGGCGAGGTTTCGGCTGCATTCTCCACCAGAAACGATCGACCCAACGAGGAGGGTGGCCACATCTACATCAGCGACTCCGTTGTCAAGGCCATAGCCCGCTATGTCGAGAACGGCGACGGCCCCATCCCCTACAGCGAAAACCAAGATGGTGAGACGAGCCCCGAGCCCCAAGGCGAGAACATCGGCATCATCGCCCAGACCAGCGAGGGCGTCACACCCGCAGTCATCTCGATCATCCGCAGCAAGGTAACGGCCGAAGGAGATACAGCGGCAATCTTTGCCCGTGCCATGAGCGCTGACGGCAAGACAATCGGCACCATCAAGATTGAGAACGCCGCCATCCAGACGCCCGAAGGCGGCAAGGTCATTGACTATCGCAAGCTCCGTGACGGCATCTACGAGGCAGGCCAAGCCATCGGCACGGGCGACGCTGTGATCGACTCCCCCTATAACGAAGCTGTCGCCAAGAGCATGGTCATCGCACCTCCCGAGGTAGCCAAGCCGGAAGACCCCAAGCCCGACGAGACCAAGCCCGCAGAAAGCAAGCCCGCGGAGTCCAAGCAGAACCCCAAGCCTGAGTGCTCAAAGCCGACCAAGGCCGTTGCGGCTTCAATCACGAAAGCCAAGACTACCGGCGTGCTCGCGGCAACCGGCGACACCTCGGGTGCGGCCATCGTGGCAACCGTCCTTGCGGGAACAGCCGCTATCGCCGCAGGCACCATGGCGAGCCGCAAGCGCTCTTAGACGCCTCTGCGCACATGGCAGCTCCCGCGAAGGCCCCGAGTCCCAGCACCGTTTAACAACGCCACCGCCGAGATCCCCTCCGGCGGTGGCGTTTTCCATATGCGTCCGCAGGGTATGCACGAGATTGTCTTTGGTCTAGCCCAACCTGCATGAGCCGGCGTGCGACAATGGGGGCCGTCGATATCACAACGCCGAGAGAAGCCCGTCATGGAAGCGCATCAAAAGCAGATAACCGTTCATGCACAGCATGCCGAAAGCGCACCAGTCATCTATCTTCCCGTGGTCATGGGCGACGGCACGGAGGTTTATGAACGCTGCCGAGAGCTCAACTGCCCGCCCTTCACGCTTGTCGGCATTGGCAGCCTCAACTGGAATCGCGAGCTGAGCCCCTGGGTATGCGACGGTACCGTGCGCGATGCCGAGCCCTTTGGTGGACAGGCCGCTGGTTTTCTTGACGAGTTGTTGAAGCAGATAATCCCAGAGGCCGAATCATCGCTCCCGCAACCGCCCACCTGGCGCGGCGTTGCCGGCTACTCGTTGGCGGGTCTTTTTGCACTGTGGGCACTTTGGCAAACAGATGTCTTTGAGCGCGCGGCGAGTGCATCGGGGTCGCTGTGGTTCCCCGGCTTTATCGACTACGCGCGCGAGCGCACGATGACAGCTACGCCCGACGCCGTCTATCTGTCACTCGGCAAAAAGGAAACCAAGACGCCCAACCGCATGATGCGGCACGTACTCGACGATACGCGCGCGATGGAAGAGCTGTTTATCGAGCGTGACATTCCAACAACGCTGGAGCTCAACCCCGGCAATCACTTTACCCAAACTGACCTGCGCATGGCACGCGGCATCCACTGGATACTGACGCATTAAAAATGGCATCCACGCGTACATACGCATGGACGCCATTTTTAATTTGGCTGAACGCAGCTGCTATTCAGCAGTCTCCTCAAGCTCGGAAGTATCGAACTCAAAGTCGTTACCGGGCAGGATGGCGTTGAGCACAATGCCCACCAGCGAGCCCACGGCAAGGCCCGAAAGCGAAATCGTCACGCCGCCCAGCTCCAGCACGATGGCACCGGCGGTACTGTAGGCAATGCCGAGCGAAAGCACGAGCACCAGAGCCGCCACCAGCACGTTGCGGTTGTTCTGGAAATCAACCTGGTTCTCGATGAGGTTACGTACACCAACGGCGCTGATCATGCCGTAGAGCACGAGCGACACACCGCCGATAACGCATGCCGGCATGGCGGCAATCACCGCAGCAAACTTGGGGCAGAACGAAAGCACAATGGCGCAGCAGGCGGCAATGCGAATCACACGTGGGTCGAACACACGCGTCAAGGCAAGCACGCCGGTATTCTCGCCATACGTCGTATTGGCGGGGGCGCCAAAGAGCGATGCCAAGATGGTCGCCAGGCCATCGCCGAGCAGGGTACGGTGCAGACCGGGATCGGCAATGTAATTGCGTTCGCAGGTAGAGCCAATGGCGGAGATATCGCCGATATGCTCGATCATAGTTGCAAAGGCCAGCGGCATGATGGTGATGATGGCCGTCGTGGCAAGACCGCTATCGAACTGCGGTCCAAAGAGCGCAAACACGGTGTTGTCCCACACGACGGGCAAGCCAACCCAGGGGGCGGCTGCGACGCCAGAGAAGTCGACCTCGCCCAGCGCGGCCGCAACGGCATAGCTCACCACAACGCCCAGCAAAATCGGCACGATCTTGACCATGCCGCGCCCCCAAATATTGCAGATGACGATCACGGCCACAGCGACAACGGCAACAAGCCAATTGGTCTGGCAGTTGGCGATAGCAGAGCTTGCCAAGATCAGGCCGATGGAAATGACGATGGGACCGGTCACCACCGGCGGGAAGAAGCGCATGACGCGCTTGGCGCCAAAGGCGCGGAACAGCGTTGCCAGCACCGGATAGAGCAGGCCGGCGCAGGCAACGCCCAGACAAGCGTAGGGCAAAAGCTCGGCCTCGCCGTTGGGTGCAATGGCGACATAACCCGCGATAAAGGCAAACGACGAGCCCAGGAACGCGGGCACCTTACCGCGCGATAGAAAATGAAACAGCAGCGTGCCGATGCCGGCGAACAGAAGCGTCGCCGAAACGGAAAGGCCGGTGAGCACGGGCACGAGCACCGTGGCTCCGAACATCGCAAACATGTGTTGCAAACCCAACACAAACATGCGCGGGCGGCCGAGCGACGATGCATCGTAGATGGCATCGGTGACGGCGGGCGTCGAAGACTGGGACATGGAAGTCCTTTCGAATGGAAGGGCGATCAGGCATATCGGATAACCTGCCCGAACGATACGATCCGAACCATTGTACGCGATATGCAGTACCTCGCACGCGCCGCCACCTGCAAACGCTAGCGCTATTTCCAAACGCGCTCGGCAATACGCCTGACCAGCGCAATCTTTGCCCACTGCTCGTCCTCGGTCAGCTTATTGCCAATCTCGCAGCTGGCAAAGCCACACTGCGGAGACAGATACAGGTTCTCGAGCGGCACGTACTTTGCCGCCTCGCGGATGCGCTCGACGATAGCATCCTCGTTCTCGAGCTCTGCCGCCTTGGTGGTCACCAAGCCCAGCACGACCTTCTTGCCGGGAGCAACGTACTTGAGCGGCTCAAAACCACCGGCGCGGGGCGTGTCGAACTCCAGATAGAACGCGTCAACGTCCTCATGCGCAAACAGGTACGGCGCGATGGGGTCGTAGCCGCCCTCAAAAGCGTAGGTGGAGTGGTAGTTGCCGCGGCATACATGCGTGTTGATAACCAGATCGTCGGGCTTGCCCTCGATGGCGACATTGTTGAGCGCCACGCCCAGCTCGCTTACCTTTTGCAGGTCGACCGGGCTCATGCCGGTTTTGGCAACAAAATCGGTATCGCAGTAGATGCCCCAGGTGCAGTCATCAAACTGGATGTTGCGGCAGCCCGCGGCATACAGGTCAGCAATCACGGTGCGGTATGCTGCGGCAATGGCATCGACGAGCTCTTCGTCGGTCTTGTAGACGGCGTGCAGACTCTCCTGCTGGCCATCGCAGCGGTCGAGTGTGACTTCGGAGAACGTCTGGATCGGCGCCGGAATGGTCTGGCGCGCGACCTGGCCCTCTCCCTCGAGCGACTTGATAAATTTGAAGTGCTCGACGAACGGATGATTCTCGCCGCTAATGGGACCGGTTACCACGGCGGTGTCGGCGGTAGTCTCCTCATCGTGGAACATGTAGCCCGTGCGCGAGGCGCGGCGCTCAATGCCGTTGAGGCCCCACATAAAATCGAGGTGCCAGTAGCTGCGGCGGAACTCGCCATCGGTAATCACCTGCAGGCCGGCAGCCTTCTGCTTGGCCACTAAGTCGCGGATGGCCTCGTCCTCGACGGCCTTAAGGCCGGAAGCGTCGAGTTTACCCGCGACATAGGCGGCACGGGCGTCCTTTACAGCCTGCGGACGAAGAAAACTGCCGACGATATCGGCACGAAACGGCGCGTTCGGTTGAATCGAAGTGCTCATAGATATCTCCCTTTGCATTGGTTGCTTTACTGGGACAGAGTATGAGCGCTCATATGGACATCGTAAAATATATGTTTATAACAGTTTGATATAGATGCTTCCTATATCAGTTTGGACTGCCATAAAGAGATTTGACCCGTGCAGAACGCAGCAATCTAGATGTGCTGACGAATCGCTTCGATATAGGCCTGCCCATAGCGCGTGAGCGTCGTATTTTTGCGCGTGATAATGCCGATCTCCATGTACTCGTCTACATCGAGCGGAATCGAGATAATACCGGGGCCGTTAAGCTCATGGCTGATCACGCCCGAACACACCGTGTAGCCGTTAAGGCCCATAGCTAGGTTGAACAGCGTCGCACGGTCGCGCACGCGGATATTCTTGCGGCGCTCAAAGGTCGAGGTCAGCTCCTCAGAATAATAAAACGAGTTATAGCTGCCCTGCTCATAGGACAGGAACGGGTAGTCTTCCAAGTCCTCGAGCGTCACACTCGAGCGGCCCGCCAGCGGATGGTCGGCGCACACGAAGACATGCGGCGTGGCGCAGAAGAGCCCTTCGAACACGAGCTCGTTGGCCGCCAACATGCGCTCGATGACCTCGCGATTGTGCTCCGACAGATACAGGATGCCGAGCTCGCTTTTCATGTGCGCGACGTCCTCGATAATCTCGTGGGTTTGCTCCTCGCGCAGGGTAAAGTCGTAGCGCGCGGCATCGAACTCGCGGATCACGTCAACAAACGCGTTAACGGCAAAGGAATAATGCTGACAGCTCACACTAAAGTGCGGCACCTGCTCGGATGCGCCCTTGTACTTGCCCTCGAGCAGGTCGGCCTGGTCGAGTACCTGGCGCGCGTAGCCCAAGAAGGTCTCGCCTTCCTCGGACACAATGACGCCCTTGTTGGTGCGCTCAAAGATGCGCACGTCCATCTCGTTTTCGAGGTCGCGAATCGACGCGGTAATCGAAGGCTGCGACACAAAGAGTCGGCGCGAGGCCTCGGTGATGCTACCGCATTCGGCAACCTTGACAACATACCTGAGCTGCTGAAGCTTCATAGCCTTCTCCCTAGACGTTCGTGACGTCGAAACCCGTCGTGCTCATCTGACGCATAAACGACGGCATCTCCCCCGTCGCGGCGCAGGCGGCAATCTGATGCAGCGCTGCGCCAACCGCATCGTCTGCCGCAGCGCCGATATGCCAGCGTGCGGCAGCCGTGACGGCCTCGTTGGCATTGGCGACCGCAACGGAGTTGGGAACGGCATCGATCATGGGCAGGTCGTTATCGGAATCGCCAAATACGGCCACCTCGTCGGGCGTTAGGCCCAAAGCGCGCGCCAGCTCCAGCGCAGCGCAGCCCTTGTCCCAACCAGCCGGAAGGATGTCGAACAGGCGCACACGGTTGTTGGGAAACACAAGCGAGAGCTCCGGCACCTCGGCGGCAACGCGCTCGCGTAGCTCCGCGAGCTCCTCACGCGAACGGGCGCTCCAGATATTCGCCTTGAACACCGGCGCATCATCGACGACAGGGCGGCACGGGGCCTCTTCGCCCTTGAGCCACGCATTGCCGCCCGATTCCATAGCGCGACGCACACGCTCGGCATCACGTGTCACGCAATAGGCATCGTTATCCCAAAAGTCATCACCTAAGCTGTAGACCTTCAGATAGGTATCGTCGGTTTCTTCTTCCAGATAGGCGGCTAAACGCATTAGTGCGTCGCTATCGGTCGCACGCGAGGCGACCGCCTCGCCGTCGACAAACATGACCTGGCCGTTACAGAATGCGCCGGTCGAATAGCACTCGGAACGATTTTTAAACATCCAGCCCATCGCAGACGGCTGACGACCCGAAACCGGACCAAAGTGCAGACCCGCCGCCTGCATGGCATGAATGCCCTCGATGGCATAGTCGCTGGCGCCGTCATGCCCGGCCGGAATCAGCGTATCGTCCATATCGGTCAGCACAAGTTTGATCATAGGGTCCCCCAGTCGTTTTCATCGTAACCATTGTACCGATGCGCTAGTATAGGGAACAACAGATTCGATGCGGGAGTGCCGGCGGTGCAAACCACAAGGCTGAGAGGGCATGGGGCCCAATCCTTTGAACCTGTCAGTTAATGCTGGCGTAGGGAGCATGCCGCCTTTTTAGGGGCGCTGTCTATGCACAGCGCCCCTTTTCTATGCCAAGGAGGCATGTGCAGTGATCGATTCGAAACAGCTCAAGCAAAACGTGGTCAAGGCCGTGGAGGAGATTCGCGCCACCAATCCGATGGCGGGCTCCATCACCAACACGGTGACGATTGACTTTGTCGCCAACGCGCAGCTCGCCGTGGGCGGATCGGCCGCCATGGTCTATCTGCCCGACGAGGGCGAGGCGCTCGTTGCCGGCGGCGGCGCCATCTATCTGAACATGGGCACACTCTTCCCCATCTACGAGCAGACGATTCCCCGCGCGGCCAAGGCGGCACACGACGCCGGCAAGCCCTGGGTGCTCGATCCGGTGGGCCTGGGCATCGGCAGCCTGCGCACCCAACTGGTAGGCGAACTCAAGCAGTACAAACCCGCCATCGTGCGCGGCAATGCCTCCGAGATTATCGCGCTCGCCGGCCTGTGGGGCCTTGAGGGCGAAGCGGCCGATCTGAGTCGCGTGCGCGGTGTCGATACCACCGACACGGTAGACGCCGCCCGCGGCGCCGCCGTGGCGCTCGCCCGCTACACCGGCGGCGCCGTTGTGGTCTCGGGCGAAGTCGACCTGATTACCGACGGCACGACCGTGGCCAAGTCCCACGGCGGCAGCCCGCTCATGTCCAAAATCACCGGCTGCGGTTGCTCGCAGGGCGGCGTGCTGGCCGTGTATGCCTGCGCCGCCGACCCGTTTACGGCGGCCATCTGCGGCACCGCCGCCTACAACGTTGCCGGCACGCGTGCCGCCGCCGTTGCCGATGCCCCGGCAAGCTTTAAGGTCGCCTTTATCGACGAGCTCTACCGCGCGACCGCCCAGGACATTGCCGATAACCAACTCGAGCTCGAGGAGGCATAAGGCATGTCCGAGCCCGCAACCGATGCCGGCATGAACACACTCGTCGCCGTGGCCATCGCCCCATGCGGTACCGGCGATGAGCTGTCCGCCGAGGTCGCCGAGGTCGTGCGTGTCATTCGCGAGAGCGGCCTTCCCAACCGCACCACCTCGATGTTCACCGAGATCGAGGGCGACTGGGACGAGGTCATGCAGGTCGTGCGCGACGCGACCTTTGTGTTGGCGAGCAAGGGCATCCGCACCGAAGTCGTGCTCAAAGCCGATATTCGACCCGGATTTACCGACACCATGACCGGCAAACTCGAGCGCATGGAAGCACAGATCAAAAAGCAGGAGGAAGCACGATGAGCATCCGCGACAACCTTGATATCTCGGTCTATCTGGTACTCGGCCCCGAAAACACGCTCGGGCGCCCCGTGGGCGATGTGGTGGCCCAGGCACTCGATGCCGGCTTTACCTGCATCCAGGTGCGCTCCAAGGTGGCAAGCGCCCGCGAGATCATCGCGCTGACCGGCGGCGCCGCGCAGGCAATCGCACAGGCTGGCAAGACCGGTCAGGTCGCTTTGCTGATCGACGACCGCCTGGACTGCGTACTCGCCGCGCGCGAGCAGGGCATTGCTGTCGACGGCGTGCACGTGGGCCAGAGCGATATTCCCGTCGAGGTCTGCCGCAAACTTTTGGGCCCCGATGCCATCGTGGGCCTTTCGGCCCGTTGCGAGGAGATGCTCGAGTACGTCAAGACCGCCGACATGAGTTTGGTCGACTACCTTGGCATCGGCCCGCTCCACGAGACCGAGACCAAGCGCGACTGCGGACGCGCGGCCGATGGCTCTATCATCACCAAAAGCTTTGAGGACCTGGCCGCACTCCACGCGGCAAGCCCCGTGCCCATCGTGGTGGGCGGCGGCGTCAAGACGGCCGACCTGCCGCAGCTTAAGGCCACCGGCGTCGACGGCTTCTTTGTGGTGAGCGCCGTCTGCAGCGCCGATGATCCCTACGCCGCGGCCAAGGAGCTCGTCGACACCTGGCAGCAGGCATAGGCATAGGCCGAACAGCTGATTCGCAGCCTCATATCTTCAATAGCGGAAAGCGCATCCCAGTTTGGACCTCCATTCCGGGATGCGCTTTCCATATAGAGGCTCAACGGGAAACCGCATCCCAGTCTGAACGCATATTCCGGGACGTACTATCCGAAACCCCACCGCTTGGGAAACTGTAACCCGTTCTGAGCGCTCATTCTGGGACGCGCTTTCCGCCGAGTCCACGGCAGCTTGCCCTACCCCGCCAGATACGATTCCAACGCCGGCAAGGTCGCCTCCGCATCGCGGCGACCAATCTGGTAGATGCGTTCAAGTTCATCGGGCTCGCGACACAGCGACGGCACCTTCACCGATTCGCTCGGCCGCACCACAAAGATCTCGCCGGCAGCCTCGCGACGTGCCAGGTCATCGAGCGTGGCATTGTAGACCTCATGTCGACGCTCAAGCGCTGCGACAAACTCCGGATAGTGACGGAACACGCGACGCAGCATGGGCATCACGCTGTTGGGCTGCTTCACAAAGCCCGCCGGCTGCGTGAGCACCACGATATTGCGGTCATACCCCTGCGCAAACAGCCATGCACTGGGAATAGAATCGGCCACGCCACCATCCAGATACTTATGCCCGTCAATAGCAACGGGACGCGTCGCCACGGGAATCGCCGACGATGCCCGGATCCACTCGATATCCCGCTCGTCGCCATAGGGCAGGTCGTGGTAGACGGCCTTGCCCGTCTCGATATCGGTACACACGCACGTAAACCGCATGGGGCAGGCGCGATACGCCTCCAGGTCGATGGGATCGCGCTCGATGGGCACCTCGTGATAGGCAAAATCGGCATTGAACATATCGCCGGTTCGCAGCCAGCTGGTCACGCTCGCATAGCGTTTGTCGGCGCAATAGGCCTTGTTATAGCGAATGGCGCGGCCGATCTGGCGCGATTTAAAGTTGTAGCCAAATGCCGCGCCCGCCGAGACGCCCACCATATGGTCGCAGGTCAAACCGTGCTCCATCCAAACGTCGAGCACGCCCGCCGTATACATACCGCGGTAGCCGCCTCCCTCGAGCGCCAGCCCCACCGTGCTCGTCATATTTGACTGTGCCATGCGACCATCTCCGTTCCTGCGTTTTAAAACGGAACAAGTATACCC
Organism: uncultured Collinsella sp.; assembly: GCA_900550415.1. Taxonomy (GTDB): domain Bacteria; phylum Actinomycetota; class Coriobacteriia; order Coriobacteriales; family Coriobacteriaceae; genus Collinsella. Next base: position 46,846 of record URSO01000002.1, on the reverse strand, counting down.
ATCAACAAATATCGTCTCAGTCGCATTTTCATCGAACATCGTCGCGTTACCGTTTGGCGAATAATGGCCGCCCGCAACATGGGCACCCCTACATAATTCCATACACTTGTTTATACTACTCAGTAGTTATCAGCCGAGAGCACGAACCGACAAATAAACCCAACGACGCAGCAAGGCGGGGGCTTGGAAACACGCAAGGCGTTGAGCAGCAACGCATGTGCACAACGAGCTCGCCCGACGCAATCCGCCCCGACCTCAGAAAGCCGCTTACAGTATGGATAACGCCAGCAATAATACCGAAACGCTCGAAAAGACCATCCGTGACCTTCTGGAGCGTCAGGACGATCTGATCAGGACCGCCTTTACCGACGAGCTCACCGGACTTGGCAACCGCGGCGGCTTTACCCGTTCCTTAGAGGAACTCTGGGAGCAGGAACTGCCCGTGACCATGGCGTTTATCGACATCGATAACCTTAAGCACTGCAACGACATCTTTGGACATGACGAGGGCAACCGCTATATCTTGCAGGTGAGCCTCTATCTCAAACTGTATATGAAGGTGGACGAGGCGGCATTTCGTCTGGGGGGCGACGAGTTCGCCATCCTATCTACGATTGCGACCGAGGACGACCTTGCCGAACGTCTGGAACACTGCCGAACGGTACTGCTCGAAAACAACGCTTCCAAGATGCCTCACTCGTTTAGCTACGGAGTGGCACACGCCGACCCCGCCCTGGGCGAAGCCCCCAATCGCTTGACGAACGATGCCGACCATCGCATGTACGACTACAAGCTACGTCATGCCGTGCACCTTGATCGACGCAATATCGCACAAGCCCACACCGACGACTTCGAAATAAGCGATCGCATTTTCGACGCCCTTTCGATGCTCAACGAAGGCCGATATTTCTTTATCGAGAACTTGGACAAACATCGAACCCTTTGGTCACAAGGCGCCTTGCGCGATCTTGGTCTTCCTTCGGAGCATATAGACAACTGCCACGATTACTGGAAAACGCGTGTCCATCCCGATGACCTTGAGGCCTATACCAACGACATCGACCAAATCTATGACGGCTCCAAACATCGCCACGTCATGCAGTACCGCGTGCGCAATGCCGCCGGCGACTACATCCTCGGCCGTGCTCGCGGGTTTCGTATCGACGGCGACGGAAATGTCCCCTCGCTCTATGTCGGCGAGCTCGTCAACCACTCGCTTGCCGAGACCGTCGACGCCGCCACGGGCCTCGGAATGCAGCGCACGCTGATCAACGCTATCGATGCCTGCCGTCGCGACCATTGCAAGACGGGGCTTATAGCAGTGCGCGTTCGCGGCACGGCAAAGCTCAACGAGCTCTACGGGGCCGAGGCCGTCGACAACATGCTCGCCGAATACGCAGGCCGCATGCTGTCGATTACTCGCGGCAGGAGTCGCGTCTTCCGCTCACGCAACGCCCAGTTCGTCGTGCTTAGCAACAATTTGGATCACGAAGCATTCGAGCAACTGATCCAACATCTCAAAGAGGCCGTTTTCGCTCCCGTTCGAATCGCGGACGACACCATTACCCCCGTCTGTCTTGTCGTTCCGGCCTTTTACGAGCACCTGACCAATCAAACGGCCGCCGTTTTAGGCGAACTCGACCGTCGCATTCGCACGGCCGGCGGGCTTGTTCCCAACGACAGCCTCCCCATACCCGAGGTGGAGCGCAAAAGCGCCATCGCCGAACGCATCGATTCGCTCACGGGTCTCTATCGACCCAGCGAGTTTATGCGCCGCGCCAACGAATTTCTCGAGACAAGGCGCAACGGCGCCTGGTGTATCGCCACCGTCGATATGGGACACATGCGACTGTTCAACGAATGGCACGGACAGGCCGAGGGCGACCGCATGCTCGCCGATGTGGGCACGGTCCTCAAGGACATCGAGAATGCCAACATGGGCGTCGCAGGGTACTGGGGCCAAGATGACTTTTGCGTACTCATCCCCTTTGAGCGCGACACCGTCCATAAAATCTATAACCGCGCTCGCGAGGCCGTGGCTAAGCATGATGACGGCGTAGGCTTCTGGCCGTCCATGGGCGTCTACTCCATCGACTCCAACGAGGAAATCACCATCGATGCGCAGGCCAAAGCCATGTTTACCAATCGGCGTGCAAAAAACGACTTTAAGGAGCGCATTGCCATTTTCCGCCCCGAGGAGTACGAGCGCGAAATCTCGTTCCACCGCACGCTGACCGAATTCCAGTATGCGCTCTCAAACGGCCGCATTACCTACTACTTGCAGCCCCAGGTCGACATGGAATCCGGCGAGATCATTGGCGCCGAGGCACTCACGCGCTGGATTGACAAGGACGGCTCCCTCATTTCACCTGCCACCTTTATCCCCGCTCTCGAGGAAAGCGGTTTTGTGGTGACGCTCGACAAATACGTTTGGCAGGGCGTCGCCTCGTGGCTGCGTGAGCGCATCGATCGAGGGCTGCGCGTGGTTCCGATCTCGCTCAATGTGTCGCGCGTGGATATCCTTGCCTGCGACGTCGCCGAACATATGGGGGCACTCGCCGCCCAATACAACCTGCCGCCCGAGCTCATGCGCATCGAGATCACCGAGACGGCTTATACGGGAGAGTCCGAAGCTGTGGATAAGCTGACGGCCGACCTGCACAACCGCGGCTTCTCGACCTACATGGACGATTTTGGCACCGGCCAGTCCACGCTCGCGATGCTCAAGAACGTCAACGTCGACGTCATCAAGCTCGACCGCACGTTTGTGCCCGATAACGGCGATGAGGGCCGCAGCGTGCAAATCATCTCATCAATGCTCGAGATGGCGCAGTCACTCCATCTGCCCGTTGTGATCGAAGGCGTCGAGACGGACAAGCAGGCAAACATGCTGCGCCACATGGGCGCCCGCTACGCTCAGGGATTCCTCTACTACCGCCCCATGCAGGCGGAGGATTTTGAGGCATTGCTCGATGGTGGCAACGACAACTAATACGCTCGCACGCAAAACGCCACCGTCGAGGGGAGCGTTTGTTCCCATGAGCTAACTAATACTCCAATCTAAACCGAATTGGGAGTAAGATACAAACCATTGTTCCATCCAAGGAGGCAATCCATCATGAACGAGTCGTATCGCCTGGGCGAGCAATCAATCATCGCTCATCTTCAGCGACTTGCGAACGGGGCCTCAACCACCGAGCTCGATGTTGCCGCGCTGCCCCCGGAGCTGCGTGCCATCGGTGAGCAACTGCAGAAAACGCTCGCCATCCTGCAACAAGAACGTGAGTTGCTTGAGCACGGCGCCTATATCGACTCGCTCACCAATCTTGGCAACCGTGGCGGACTCGACCGCCATGTCGATCAGCTCTGGCGCAAAGGCACCCCCTTCACCTGTGCCTATATTGACATCGATCGCCTCAAGCATTGCAACGATAAGTTTGGCCACGCCGAGGGCAATCGCTACATTCTGAGCATCTGCCGCGCACTCACCGAGACAATGGAGCACGATGAGTTGCTGTTCCGTATCGGTGGAGACGAATTTGTACTTATATCCCCCACGACAAACGAAGCCGAGCTCGAGCAGCGCCTGGAGTGGACGCGTGCCAATCTTATCGAGGCAACATCGGACGGCAAGGCGCCCATGATCGCCAGCTTTAGCTTTGGCTGCTCGCGCGTCGACCCGCTTGCAGGCGATACGCGTCGCCAGATGACAAAGGACGCCGACCGCAAAATGTATCGCTACAAGCTCATGTACCGTGTGCAACAACCGGAAGAAGGCGATGCGCTGCAACGCCCGATCACCGAACAACCCCCCCCCTGCAACGACCGAGTGTTTCAAGCGATCTCCATGAGCTCCGAGACACGCTATCCGTTCATCATTAACCTCGACACCGGCGAATCGCAATGGTCGGTTAATGCCGTGCGCGATTTTGACCTACCCTCCCAGCATCCCTACAACTCGCTCGATATATGGCTTGCCCGTGTTCACCCCGAGGACCGCGACAACGTACGTGCCGAGCTCGATATGGTGGTAAACGGCACGTGGCACTTCCACTGCATGCAGTATCGCGTCATGAATACCGCCGGAAAATACGCGCTTTGCGACTGCACGGGTTACCGCCTGGACGGCACCGATACCGAGCCCAACATGTATGTGGGCATTGTCACCAACCGAAGCTTGGCAGATACGACCGATTCCGTGACCGGTCTGGGCGATATCCACGCCCTGGTCAACGCCATTGGCGAGATGCGTCGCGTGGCACGAAACGCGGGCTTGATCGCCATTAAAATCGACGAAATCGCACAGGTCAATGCCCGCTTTGGCTTTGATGCAGGCGACCGCGTTTTGGCAGAAAGCGCCGCCTGCCTCATGGATTGCTCGCGCGGCAAGGGTCGTCTGTTCCGCTCGACCGGACCGATGTTCGTGGCGCTCTTCGACGACTTTGATCCCGAAGAGACCGACGCGGTTGCAGACGAAATCGAACGGTTCTTGGGATCGCCCGTGCTCCTTGGCTCATTTGAATATCAGCCGCCCCTTCGCGTGGCGACGCTTCATCTGGACGCCGTCGACCGACAGCCCGTTTCCATTTTGAACGAACTTAATGCGCTGATTAAAGAGGCGCCGCAGGTACCGGGCACCAAGCTGGACTAGCGTTATGGGGCGCATGATGGTTAATTTCCGATCTCAACCGAACACATTGGGCAAATAGGTCGTACCCGCAGTTAGCCGAACGTCCCCTCAGTCCCTCCCGGGGCCCGGGGGCACCGTTTCGATACTCTTGGTTTACTTTGCCTGATGCAAATAAGTGCTCAACAAGATAGAACCTATCCTCCGCCACGGATATGCCCTCGAGTAAATCTGTTAAGCCAAGCCTATCAAATTCTATTGACAATTGGCTGCATTGGTCCATTTTGTCGTCCAGCCACTTCCGCTGGCTATCGCCTCATAAACACAAACCTAACGAGCCGCACGAACGACAAAGAGGCCAAGCTGAACAGAAGTAGAACCAAAACTTCAAAAACGCTGGTATTCCAATCGCGTACCCAGCCCTCTACCGCCCACAAGAAAAACAGCAGCCCCATCCATAACGTCACAGAAGAAATCAGCTTTGCGTAAGGGCGTATATCAATCTCGCTCTCCCTTTTTGTGACATCATATCCAGCAATTGAGCAGAGCCATCTTCCTCTTCGGTATTGGATTGAAAGGACAATCAAGGCAATCGAAGTCATCAAGCAAACAGCATCCTCTGTTTCCATAGAGTTTCCTTTGCTTTCCATCCTAGTTACGCGTTCACAATCGAATCAAACCAAGTATGAATTACTCGATAGCAACCGCCTTAGTATAAACCATAGCCGCCGCAGCAGCCCGCCTTCCAAGGCCTCAAAGCTCGCCATCGAGGGCGACCCGCCCAGACCCCTTACAATCTGCTCGCACGAGGCCCCGCACTCCAACATCCTCTGGACCGTATCCCGCTCGTACCTGGTAAGCGTGCCTGCCGTGGGCCCTCGGGGCCGGCATCGTGCCCCACGCCATCTGCCCGCTCGTGCGATAATCCTCTGCAGAAGTCACCGACAGCAGAGGGAGTTTGTGATGAAGGTTCTTTTGGTCAATGGCAGCCCCAAGGCAAACGGCAACACGGCCCGCGCACTCGCCGAGGTCGCCGAGCAGCTTAACGCCGAAGGCATCGAGGCCGAGATGTTTCAGCTGGGCGCCAAGCCCATTCGCGATTGCATTGGTTGCGGCCAGTGCGGCAAGCTCGATTGCCGTTGCACCTTTGACGACGATGTGGTCAACGAGCTGATTGCCGCTGCCGAGCAGGCAGACGGCTTTGTCTTTGGCTCGCCCGTCTACTACGCACATCCCAGCGGACGCATCCTCTCGGCACTCGACCGCGCATTCTATGCAGGCGGGCATGCCTTTGAGCACAAACCCGGCGCCGCAGTCGCCGTCGCCCGTCGCGGCGGCACGTCGACCACCTTCGATGTGCTCAACAAGTACTTCACCATCAACCAGATGCCCGTGGTAGCGTCCACCTACTGGAACAACGTCTTTGGCGCCATGCCGGGCGAGGCCGCCCAAGACGCCGAGGGCCTTGCCACCATGCGCAATATCGGCAAAAACATGGCCTGGCTGCTGCGTTGCATCGAGGCGGGAAAGGCCGCCGGCATCGAAGCCCCCCAGGCCGATCGCGCGCGCACCAACTTTATTCGATAAGTCCAGCGGTGGTCACCTCGATGCTCTATCAATGTCAGCGAAAAGCCAGCTGATGAGGAAAGGTGCCTTGAAAGAGGAGGGCGCTGGGTTTTTGCCCGCGCCCGACGATTGAAAGGCAGATTGCCCATCAGATGGCTTTGCAGCGTCGATGTGACCGCCGTTCGTTAGAACGGCGGAACAAATACATGAACGTGCAGATCTTCGGTACCAAAAAGTCCTTCGACACCAAGAAGGCCCAGCGTTATTTTAAGGAGCGCCGCATTAAGGTGCAGTTTATCGACCTTAAGGAAAAGGAGATGAGCAAGGGCGAGCTCACAAGCGTGATGCAGGCGGTCGGCGGCATCGACAAGCTGCTCAACCCCAAAGCCAAGGACGAGGAGACGCTCGCGCTCATCCAGCACCTCACCCCCAGCCAGCGCTTCGACAAGCTGCTCGAGAACCAGCAGGTTCTGGCCGAGCCCATCGTGCGCAACGGCAAAAAGGCCACCGTCGGTTATTGCCCTGATGTATGGGGAGCCTGGGAGTAGCCTGTGTTATTTGCCAGCGCGTGGGTATAAGAGCAGGCGTTTGGCATATGATTCAACTGTAAGCCATGTCTAACAAAGGAGGGCACATGCCCAACAAACCCGTGAAGATCATCATGCTTACCGGATACCTCGGTGCCGGCAAGACCACGCTGCTCAACCACATCCTCGCTAACGACGGCGGCATCCGCGCCGCCGTGATCGTCAACGATATCGGCGAGATCAACGTTGACGCCAGCCTTATCGCCGACGGCGGCCTTTCCGAGACCGACGACCTCATCCCGCTCACCAACGGCTGCATCTGCTGCACGCTTTCGGACGACCTGGCCAACCAGCTGCAGGGCATCGCCGATTCGGGCAAGTTCGACTACATCATCATCGAGGCCTCGGGTATTTGCGAGCCTATCCCCATCGCCTACACCATCTCGAGCTTCTGCGACGAGGCCAAGGTGGGCGGCGAGCCCAAACTCGCGCTCGACAACATCGTGGCCGTGGTCGACTGCGCCCGCATGTACGACGAGTTCAACGGTGGCCGCGACCTGCTGGCCGAGGATATCGACGAGGACGACATCGAAAGCCTGCTCATCCAGCAGATCGAGTTTTGCTCCACGCTGATCCTCAACAAGACCGATACCGTGAGCCCTGAGCAGATCGACGAGCTCAAGGCCATCGTGCGCAGCCTGCAGAAGGACGCTGTGATTGTCGAGGCTCAAAACGGCGAGGTCCCCATGGAGGAGCTGCTCGACACCGACCGCTTCGACTTTATGCGCGCCTACAACTCCGCCGCCTGGATCGAGGCCATGGAGCATCCCGAGGAGCACGACGACCCCGAGGTGCTCGAGTACGACATCGAGACCTTTGTGTACTCGCGCCGCAAGCCGTTTGACCTGCAGAAGTTCACCGACTTTGTAGAGCAGGAGTGGCCCGACGAGGTCATTCGCGTCAAGGGCCCGCTGTGGCAGACCGGCGATCCGGACATGTGCTACATGTTTGAGCAGGCCGGCCACCAGATGCGTCTGATGGAGAACGGTCTGTTTGTCGATTCTGCGCCCGAGAGCGAGAAGCAGAAGATTATCGACGAGAACCCCGAGATCATGCAGATTTGGGACGACGAGACGGGCGACCGCATGACGAGCCTGTGCATCATCGGCCGTCACATGGACAAGGATGCACTCATCGCCTCCCTCGATGCCTGCCTGACCGACTGGCACCGCGCCTAGGTTTATCCAAGCGAGTATTTTTCCGCCTACGTAACCGCCAAACCACCACGAAGGTGCCCTTCGTGGTGGTTTTTCGTTCTGAGCCAAGGAGATTCATGTTCAACATTGTGCTGTATGCGCCCGAGATTCCGGCCAATACGGGCAATATCGGCCGCACTTGCGTGGTTACCGGTACCCGCCTGCATCTGGTGGAGCCGCTGGGGTTTTCGCTCGACGACAAGACAGTGCGTCGCGCCGGCCTGGGCTACTGGCAAAACTTGGACGTGACGACCTATGCCGGCTGGGAGGATTTCCTTGCGCGCAACGGCCTCTCCCCCGCCGACGAGCGCCTGCATCTGCTGACCAAAAAGGCACGCCGCACCTATGCGCAAAGCACCTACCGCGACGGCGACTACTTGGTCTTTGGCAGCGAGAGCTCAGGCATCCCCGAGCCACTGCTTGCCGCGGAGTCCGAGCGCTGCGAGCGCATCCCGATGCTGCGCGATTGCGATTCGCTTGACAACGCCGAGACATGGGAAGCCCACGAGGAATCGCTGGGGCATACCGAGGACAGCCACGAGGCCATCCTTCGGCAGGATATCTGCGGCAACTTTATCGACCCGGCCGACTACCGCATCAGCGCACTCAACCTCTCCAACAGCGCCGCCATCGTCCTATACGAGGCCCTGCGCCAGACAGGCTTTCCTGGAATGTGACGAAGGAACTGTCCCTTTGTCACATTGATGCACCAAATAACGAGCCGTCGCTTTTAATCAGAATTAACTAGAATAAAATGGAGTTAAACGCCGATGTGAAAGGAGAGCCTTGTGGAATATCTCGAGAACCCGTTTACCCCCAGTTTTGGTGAGGTTCCTGCCCATCTCGCCGGCAGACAACAGATTATTCGGGATTTGGACCGTGCCTTCTTGAGCCAGCGTAGACGCCCGGAATTGACCTCGATCTTCTCAGGCGCGCGTGGAACCGGTAAAACCGCTCTCATGTCGTCGCTCGCAACAAGGGCGGAATCCCACGGCTGGATAGCGGTAAAGACGACCGCGCTCTCGGGAATGCTTGAGGAAATCGAGCTCGGGGCGAAACGTGCTGCAGGCCATCTCATCAACCCGTCTAACAACTTCGAAGTCACCGGTCTCGGAATCGCGCCGCTCGGCAGTATCGAGGTCAATCGCGTTCACGATGCCTCGACTTGGCGTTATCGCATGAGCGACATCATCGACCAGCTCAACGAAACGGGCACCGGTCTACTCGTCACGGTTGATGAGGTCGACCCGACGCTCGACGAGATGATCCAGCTCGCAGCCACGTATCAGCACTTTGTGACCGATGGGAAACGCGTCGCTCTACTCATGGCGGGACTTCCCAACAACGTCTCGACGTTGCTGAACCACAAGACGGTCTCGTTCCTTCGTCGCGCCCAGCAATATCATCTGGGGCGTATCGCCGACTACGATGTACGCGAGGCCTTGATCCGAACGATCCAGGAAAACGACCGTCTGGCGGATGCCGAGGGAATCGATAAGGCCGTTCGCTCGATTTCGGGCTTTCCTTTCCTTTTGCAGCTTGTGGGTTACCGCGCCTGGGATCTCACGAGCAACTCGAGGGAAATATCATCTCGCGACTTTGACCAGGGAATCAAAATCGCACGCGATGAAATGGACGACCGGATCCTCGCAGCGACCTATCGGGAACTCACTGCGGAGGACAAGCGATTTCTCATCGCCATGCTCGATGACGAAGAAGAGTCCACCACCGCTGACCTTGTCGAGCGCCTTAAGCGTTCGCCGCAACAGGTCTCCCGCTACCGACGCCGCATGATAGACGCCGGCATCATTGGAGAACGCGGGCGCGGAATCGTCGCTTTTGAATTACCGTTCTTCCGCGACTATCTCGCCGCTCAATGCGTGAAATAGGCATCGGATGTGACAAAGGGACTGTCCCTTTGTCACATTCTGCTAGAGGTAGCGGCCAGTGACGCTTGCGGAGCAGGCCGCAGTGTCATCCGGCGTGCCGGTGCAGACGATTTGTCCGCCTGCGTCACCGCCGCCCGGGCCCATGTCGATCACGTAATCGGCGTTACGGATAAGGTCGAGGTCGTGTTCGATCACGATGACCGTGGCGCCCTTGGCAACGAGTCCGTCAAACACGCTCAGCAGTACCTGAACATCGAGCGGATGCAGGCCGATGGTGGGCTCGTCGAACACGAATACGGCATCGTCCTGCACGCGGCCCATCTCGCTCGCAAGCTTAAGTCGCTGCGCCTCGCCGCCCGAGAGCGCCGGCGTGGGCTCGCCAAGTGTCAGGTAGCCCAGACCCAGGCCATGCAAGGTCTGCAGGCGCGCCTGAACTTTCTTGAGTCCCACCGTGGCGTCGAGGGCCTCGTCCACACTCATGTCCATGAGCTGCGGCAACGTGAGCAGACTGCCGTCCTTGCCCTCGCGATGAATATGCGAGGCTGCGTCTGCATAACGCGAGCCGCGACATGCAGGACAGACGATCTCGACATCGGGCAAAAACTGCACGTCAAGTGATATCGAGCCCGTGCCATCGCACGTGGGGCAACGCAAAGCGCCAGTGTTGTAGCTAAAGGCACCCGCTTTATATCCTGCCGCCTTGGCCTCGGGCGTACGGGCGAAGGCGCGGCGCAGCTCATCATGGATGTCGGCATAGGTCGCTACCGTCGAGCGTACGTTGGCGCCGATGGGCGTGGCGTCAATCAGGTTGGCGCGCGCGATGCCCTCGGCATCGACCCAACGCACGTGCCTTGGCAGGCGCTCGCCGGCCGCCTGTGCCTTGAGCGCCGGGATGAGCGTCTCGAGCACCAGTGTCGTCTTGCCCGAACCCGAAACACCCGTCACCGCGACAAGGCGGCCGCGCGGGATATCGACTTCGAGTGGTTTGACGGTATGGATGGCATCGGTCGCCATGCGGATATGGCCTAGGTCGAACATTTCGTCGTCAGCCACCTGCGGGCGCAGACGCTTGGGGTCCGAGCGCAAGAACGGCGCGATGCGGCTGCCCTGCGATTGTTCGACCTCGTCTACCGTACCGGCGGCGATTACATGGCCGCCGCCTGCTCCCGCAACGGGGCCCATCTCGACCAGATAGTCGGCTTCTGCCAGCACGCGCGTGTCGTGGTCGACAACAACCACGGTGTTGCCGTCATCCACCAGATCGCGCATTACGCCCACCAGGCCGTCGACATTGGCAGGATGCAAGCCGATCGAAGGCTCGTCCAGCACATACAGCACACCCGTCGATCGGTTGCGCACCACGCGGGCAAGCTGCACGCGCTGGCGCTCACCCGTAGACAGCGTGGCACCGGCGCGGTCGAGCGAAAGGTAATCGAGGCCCAGGTCGACCAGGCGGCGGGCCGTACTCAAAAACGAATCGCAGATGTCCCCGGCCATGGGCCGCATCTCGGTCGGCAAGGATGCGGGCACCCCGCGCACCCACTCAATCGCCTCGCCCAACGTCATGGCTGCCGCCTGCGCCAGATTGATACCGCGCACCTGGGGCTGGCGCGCGGCGTCGGAAAGACGCGTGCCGCCGCAATCGCGGCACGGTCCCTCGCGCAAAAAGCGCGCAACGCGCTTGAGCCCCTTATCGTCCTTAACCTTGGCGAGTGCATTCTCGACGGTATAGACGGCGTTGTAATAGGTAAAGTCGAGCGGCGTGGCGCCCTCGCCATTTTTGGGAACGTAGAGAATGTGCTTCTTAACTGCCGGGCCATGGAACACGATGTCGCGCTCTTGAGGCGTGAGCTGGCTAAACGGCACGTCGGTGCGCACGCCCATCTCGCCGGCCACCTGCTTCATCAGGTCCCACATCAGCGTGCCCCAGGGAAGCACCGCACCCTCGTTGATGGTCTTTGACTCGTCGGGCACCAGGCTCGCCTCGTCCACCTCGCGCATGACGCCGGTGCCTCCGCAGGTAGGACACGCGCCGCCACTGTTAAAGGCAAGGTCCTCGGCCCCCGGCGCATAGAACTCGCGGCCGCATGCGGGGCACGCGAGCGACAGGCCCGCGGCCACGTTAAGGCTCGGCTCCACACGCGCCCCGCAATGCGGGCACACGTGATGGGCGCAGCGGCTAAAGAGCAGACGCAGACTGTTGTTGAGCTCGGTCATGGTGCCAAAAGTCGAGCGCACGCCCGGTACACTGGGGCGCTGATGCAATGCGAGTGCCGCCGGCACGTGCAGCACCTCGTCCACCTGAGCGTGCTCTGCCTGCGTCAGCCGACGGCGGGTATAGGTGCTGAGCGCCTCCAGGTAACGGCGCGAGCCCTCGGCATACAAAACACCCAGCGCCAGCGAGCTCTTGCCCGAGCCCGACACGCCGGCAATACCCACCAGCTTTCCCAGCGGAATATCGATATCGATGTCCTTAAGGTTATGGACACGCGCGCCACGCACCTCGATAGCGCTTGGTTGTTGCGACACCGCCATCGCTCCCCTTCCTGTTGATCGAATGTGACAAAGGGACAGTCCCTTTGTCACATTAAAACGCAATCGCGAATGTACTTGCTCAGCATGGGCACGGTAAACCGGACGAGACCGTATCCGGCAGCCTCGATGACGCGCTCGCGAATCAGGCTTGCGCGATATTTACTCGCCCAGCTCTGGGTACGGTCGCAGCGCTCAATGATATCCGCCATGCGCGTCGGCTTGTCCTCGTCAACCGCCATGGCCTCGATAAAGAGACGCTGTGGGGTGCGCAGTCCGTAATACAGAGGCGCGTCAACCGCTTCGTAGAACTCGGAGACGGCATCCGCATGGCCATCCTCGACATCGCGCCTTTCAATGACTTGCGAGCCACGCCGGACAGCAGACCGCCACATGTAATATCCCACCAGCTGAACCATATAGGGATGCCCCATGCTCTTGTGCGCTGCAAGGTCCGCCGTTCCCGCATCAACGCAAAGACCGGCACACTCGACCGTCTGGATATACGAATCGCGCACCTTGGGCAAAGAAATCGTCCCCAACGTACGCTGCTGGGCACGTCGCAAAAACGTCACGCTCGGCTCTTCGAGCAGATCGTCAACCATGCTGGGCAAGCCGGCAAAGACCAGCGCAAGACCGCGCTGGTCGCTATCGGGCAAGCCCGTGGCATCCTGATCTCCCAGCACCTGCTGATAAAGAACGGCAAGGGCCGCCAGCTCCTCAATAGACGCCGATTGAGCCTCGTCAATCGCAAACAGGATGCCCTTACCTGGACCGAGTTTCTTGAGACGTTCGTTGACCAGCCCTCGCAACGTCTCGCCTTTTGCCCGCGCCGCCTCAACCGACATCCGTCCAAACGATGGGCCAAACTCCATTGACGTCACAACGGGCTTATTCGAGCGGAGTGCGTCGGCCAAGCGGTCGCATAAACCAAGCGAAGCGGAATCGGAGACAACCGCCCATCCGCGCTCACTGGCCAGACGTTGCAGCTCCCGCAGGAGAACTGTTTTGCCACAGCCGCGGTTTCCTGTAATGAGCATGAGTCTGCCCGGCGCTCCGGCACCGTTATCGAGCCCCTCCTCAAAATCTTCGATGACCGACTCGCGACCGATGAGCATCGGAGGCCGCTTACCAGCCGTTGGCTTAAAGGGATTTGGATTCATGTCGGCCTCCTCGGATTGGCAAAGGCTAGCAATAGTTATACCAACTTATACCGAGTTATACCAACTGAATGTGACAAAGGAGCTGTCCCTTTGTCACATGTGGCCGAAAAATTCCGCGTCGGCGGGGCGATAGGGGCGGAAGGTGGCGGGATCGATCTTTACGTGTGCCGCGGCGGGCACGTCGTACCATTTGACCGTATAGCCGGCGCCGTGGGCGCAAAAGACCGAATCGGGCGTGTTGGGCAGATCGGCCTCGGGCTCGTAGGCGGCCGCCTCGATGACGCGCTCGGCATCATGGCATGCCGCATAACCGGCGAACTCCAGGTACAGATGTCCGCGGCCGCTCGTGTAGGCAGCCACCTCCAGCGCATAATCCTGTATCTCGGATGCTGGCACGCGACCCACAAGCTTCGCCCGGTCGCCCGCCATCGCCGGCGGCTCGTACTCGGCGCCCATGCGCGTGACATCCGAAAGCGCCCTGCCCACGCAATCTCCCGGCACCTCGAGCTCAAAGTGGTAGCACGGCTCCAACAGCACCGCCGCGCCGGCCTCACGCGCCTGCATCAAACCCTGGCGAATCGCGCGGTACGTTGCCTGCCGAAAGTCACCGCCCTCGGTGTGTTTGGCATGAGCGCGGCCGCCCGTGAGCGTAATGCGCACATCGGTAATGGGCGAGCCGGTCAGCACACCCAGGTGATCGCGCTCCATGGCGTTGGTGAGCGCCAGGCGCTGCCAGTTAAGATCGAGCTCGTCGGTCGAGGCAACGGTACCAAATTGCACGCCCGAGCCCGCTGGCAGCGGCTCCAGGCGCAGGTGCACCTCGGCGTAATGGCGCAGTGGCTCAAAGTGGCCCACACCCTCGACCGGCTGCGAGATCGTCTCCTTATAGAGAATGCCGCCGGACTCAAACTCAATCGTAAGGCCAAAGCGATCGGCCAATACCCGCTGCAAGACCTCGAGCTGCACGGCGCCCATCAACTGCAAGTGAATCTGCTCAAGATGCGTATTCCAGCTTACGCCGAGCATGGGGTCTTCGTCCGCCAGCTCAGTCAGCGCTTTAAACACCGCATGGGCATCATGTTCGCCCGGGAGCACCGTATAGGTAAGGACCGGCGCAATGACGGGCGCATCGCACCCGGGCTCCGCACCCAAGGCATCCCCCGGGCGAACGTGCGCAAGACCCGTCACGGCACAAATACCGCCAGCGGCAACTTCCTGGGCAAGCTCGTACTTCTCTCCGTTATAGATGCGCACCTGATCGACCTTTTGCTCCCACGCCTCGGCACCGGAGCGCCCCTCGATCATCTGCTTTGCATGCAGCGTGCCGCCGGTCACTTTTACCCAAGCCAAGCGCTCGCCGCGATCGCCGCGGCTGACGCGATAGACGCGCGCGGCGAACTCCGGGAGCCACGCCTGTTCACGCATCAGCGCGCATATGCCGTCCAGCAACTCGTCCACGCCTTGGTCCTTGAGCGCCGAGCCGGCAAAGCAGGGAAAGAGCTTGCGCTCGGCAACCATGCGCGACAGCGTTGCGACGGAAAGCTCACCCGCTTCAAGAAACTCCTCGAGCGCCGCCTCGTCCAACGCAGCAGCATCCTCCTGAACGGCACCGCCCGCCAGCAGTTCGTTGGCATTCAGGCAGCCCTCGGAAAGACGCTGCCCGAGTTGTGCCAGCAAAACATCGCGGCCGGGATTCTCCAAATCGATTTTGTTGATATAGATGAACGTCGGAATGTCATAGCGCGCAAGCAGGCGCCACAGGGTTTCGGTGTGCCCCTGCACGCCATCGTTGGCGCCCACAACCAAAATCGCGTAGTCGAGCGCGCGCAGTG
Source organism: uncultured Collinsella sp. (assembly GCA_900550415.1). Lineage (GTDB taxonomy): Bacteria > Actinomycetota > Coriobacteriia > Coriobacteriales > Coriobacteriaceae > Collinsella. The sequence goes on along the minus strand of URSO01000002.1, from coordinate 31,454 downwards.
TGCGCTCCGCCTCGGCCGAAAAATCGACGTGGCCGGGTGCATCCACGAGCATGACGTGGGTATCGTCGTGGTCGAGCACGGCCTGCGACGAGAAAATCGTGATGCCACGCTCGCGCTCGATCGTGTTAGTGTCCAGGTGAGAATCGCCATCGTCCACACGGCCGCGTTTGCGAATGCGGCCCGCGTTGAACAGCATAGCCTCGGCCAGCGTGGTCTTGCCGGCATCGACATGTGCCAAGATTCCAACGACCGCTTGCTTCGACATGGCTCTCCTCTTATTACAAGCCCATCGCACGCGGCAACGGGCATCCTCGTTCCACACTGGATGATACAATTTACGGGCCGGCGGGCGAAGCGGGCCCTATCCCCCGACCGAGCTCATCGCCCTGCGTTGCCGCGCGGCGATTTTCGTAGGTTCGCGCCTTGCGAAAGCCGGCACCTCCCCTTTTTGTCCGCCCGGACTCATCTGGGCGGTGACAACGCGAGCCCCACAACGACGCGTTTTACCAAAAATGGCCCCACTCGAGGCCATTTTTTATTTGAGCTGGGTGATGATACGTACCTTGGCTCCTACACCTCGCGCAGCCAATCAAACGCGACACGCGGCGTACCGTCCGACACATATACGATACCGGCGCGCTTAAACCCGGCCTTGGTGATGGCGCCCTGCATGGGCAGATTGTCTTGGTGCGTGTCGATACGCAGATGGTCGGTGCGTTCCTTGGCAAAGGCAAACATCGCAGCAGCGACGCCATGCGTGGTGCCGTCCGACGCCACGCGATGCAGCACATGGTATGGAGCGTCGCTGCGCCAGGCGCCATCCTCGATGACGTCATAGCACTCGTCCGGACCCGGTAAAAAGGCAAACGTCGCCACCACGCGACCGTCGACTTCGCACACATAGCTGCCACCGGCGGCGATATCGGCAGCCACCTGCTCGACCGAAGGCGTGCCCTCGGGCCACTGCGTGGCGTTGCCATGCGCGCGCATAAAGGCACGAGCCGCGTCATAGGTAGCCATGACGGCGGGAATGTCGGTATCGAGGGTTTTTCTGATCATCACGCGGCGACCTCACGTTTATTGGTATCACTTTGATTGAGCAATGATACCAACGTTTGGAGAGGGTGCGAAGCAGATGGGGAGCAAGAAGCGAGCCGCCTGGTCAAAGGCCAAAAGCGAGTTTTTGGGCGCTGCCACCGGCGGCAATATGAGCGACCTGTTTGCGCGCGAGGACGAGCGCCGCGACGCCCTGGACGCCGAGCGCGATGAGGCTTGGCGCTATAAGTCGTGCGAGCGCAAAAACCGGTACGACACACGCGCCGAGGCCGAGGCCGTTATGGCCGACTGCGAAAACCGCGGACGACGCGGTTTAGCCTGCTACAAATGCGAATACTGCGGCGGATGGCATCTGACGTCACACCCTTGGAAATAGACCTCGCATCGGCACGATGGCTGGCGAAGCGCAAGCTACGGGCGAGGCGGCACCAAAACATCGTAACGAACGGCCTTGCCCGCAAGTTGATAGCTCGGCTTGACGCCGGCAAGCAGCGGCCCCTTCACCGGCCGTTTGATAACGACCTTGCGCGGCCGCACCGCAAGCGCAGCTTCGACCAGCGTCTCCTCATCGGCACACGGCTGTTCCAGATGGTGCAAGAGTTGGAACTTCTTTTTCACCGCCGCGCTCTTGGTGCGCTCGGGAAACATGGGGTCCAGATACACCACGTCGGGAGCGGTGAGCTCGCCCTGCCCGATCAGCTCAGCTGTATGGCGAAGGCCGGCAATGCTGTCCTTGCCCGCATGTAAGCGCATGCGCGCCACGGCTGTCGCAAGCGCCGGATCATCTGCCGCGCGATCCAAAGCATCCTTGAGGAGCGCCGCGATCACGCAATCCTGCTCATACAGATCGACGGTAAAGCCCGCTGCCGCCAGCAGCAGCGAATCCTCGCCAAAGCCTGCCGTGGCGTCAATCGCCCATGGGCGCTCGACGCCCTTTGTGCGCGCAGCCTTCACCAGCAGCTCTTGCTGCAGACGACCCTGCTTGAGCCGCGGAAGCATGCGGCCAAAATCGGCACGCAGCCCCATCGTGCCATCGGTGAGCGTGAGGCCCTCGGACGTCCGCACGAGCTCGAGCCCAGCAGCCCGAGCAACAGAAAAGGGATCGACGACGCCCATGGACACTCCTTAGCAAGCAAAACGAATACGTGAGCGCCACCTCAGTTGGCACCCAACCGTCCGCTATTGTCCCACACGCGACATGGTCCACAGCATCCCAATGCAAAGCACCGCCATCAATCCCGTGCATACGGCAGCGATCACGGAATCGCTCATGCGCCTTCCCAACGACCGCGGCTCGCGCACTTGCCCTGTTCCGTACATCATGGCTCCTCCTTAGACCAACTCCTTGTTACGCCTTCATCATCGCAGCGCCGTACATGAGCTGCCATCGATTTGACTTACGCCCAGCTTTCCTTTTTGAAAGGTTGAGGTGCGCAGGCCTAAAGCGCTTTCAGACGCATGCGCCGCCGCGTTGAACTACAATGTGCTTCACCATATGTGCAGCACAGGGGGTACGCCAGATCGGCCGTACTCGTATCGAAAGGATCCAGCCATGAGCTACGCTCGCAAGACACTCAAAATCCTTGCCCTCATTTACTTTGTTTTGGGCATCGCCAGCCTCGTCATCGCCGGCGTCGGCATCGCCCGAGGCAGTCTCGATTCCACGTACGGGCCGAACGCCATGCTCGCCGCGGCCGTACTTGTCATCAAGGGTCTTGTCGATCTTGCCGCAGGTGTTGCGGGCATCAAGGGCGCCAACAAGCCTTCGCAGGTGGATGGCGCGTTTAAGCTCGGCATCGTCGCCGCAATCGCCACGATTGCGCAGGCCGTGCTCACGCTTCCCGCGTTTGGCGGCGACGCCATCAACTGTGGCGCCTTTGTCATCGTGGTGTACGACCTGTTCTTTGTTCAGCAGGCTCACGCCGTTCAAGCCGAGAACAAGGATCGCCTGTAGGCACTTGCCTTCCACTGACCCCTACATCCAAGCAACCAACAAGGGCCGATCGCACATCTCCGCGGTCGGCCCTTTACGTTTGCCCAGATAAAACCTGCCAAAATAAACCTGTCCCTTTTTGGCAGGTTGTTAGTTGTGGCGGTACTCGGCGATGATGAAGTCGATGTCAGTTTGAAGGGTGTCCAAGTTTGCCAGGCGCTCTTTGTCGACGGGGCGCGTGCGGTAGTAGTACGGTGTCATCTGGAACACCGCCTCGATGTCGGCCTGGGTCTGGAGCGTAATATTCGCAGATACCCGCTGCATTCCGACCAACTCGAGCTCGGTAGTCTTCGGCAGCTTCTCGTCATTGAGATATGGCGTGTCGTAGAGCACCTCCTTGAGCCCAAACAGATGACGGGCACCCGGCACTACGGTGTAGAGCGAGCCCTCTGGCGCCAGCACGCGGGCAAATTCGCGCTCGTTAAAGGGAGCGAAGAGCTCGGTCACCATATCGAAGGCGCCATCGGCCACGGGGATGTCCTTCATATTGGCCACAAAGTAGGTCGCATCGCCGCGCTTGGCGGCCAGGCGCACCATCTCTTTGCCCAAGTCGAACCCGTAAGCATCCACGCCCGGCACCGCACCCATGGCGCTCGTGTAGTAGCCCTCGCCACAGCAAATATCGAGCAAGGTCATGGGACCGCCCGCAGACGCCGCATGCCTAGACACCCGATCGCGCACCAGCTCGACCATCGCATCACGCAACGGCGCGTAGTATCCACGGTTCAGAAAGTCACGACGGCTGCGCGCCTGCGACTTGGGATCACCCATGGAGTCACCGCTCTTGGACGAGCGCAGCAGATATAGATAGCCCTCGCGCGCACGGTCAAACCGGTGCCCGCTCGCGCATGCAGCACCGCGTTCATTGTCCACCAACGGCTCATGGCAAACGGGACACAACAACATGGCATCTCCTTAGCGCGAACAACACAACGCCCACTATTGTCGCACGCCTCCCCCACCTAGTCATTGGAGACGTTCTTGAATGCCTAGTCGTTTAAGAACGTCCCCAACGACTAGTCGATTAGGAGTATCATCATCTGCGCAAATAAGCACGAAAGAGCATGTTAGAGATTGAGAGCGCATGGCTGACACCGTATCTAAGCACATCGACATGACCACCGGCTCGCTGTGGCGCAATATTCCCCTGTTCGCCTTTCCCGTCGCCGCCACGAGCATCCTTGAGCAGCTATCGAACCTCATCGCCACGGTCATCATCGGCAACTTCTCGGGCGACCAGGGAACCCTTGCCATGGCAGCGGTCGGCTCCAATGTTCCGCTTACCAGTCTTATGCTCAACCTGTTTATCGGCATGTCGCTTGGCTCAAATGTGGTCATCGCCAACGCTATCGGCCGCAACGATCAGAACATGGTCAAACGTGCCGTCCATACCTCGATTCTTATGGCGCTCGTGGGCTTTGTCGTCATCGCGCTGGGCGAGATCTTTGCCGAGCCCATGCTCGCCGCGCTCAACGTTCCTGCCGAAACCATGCCTCTCGCTTCGCTCTACCTGCGCGTCTTTTTGCTCAGCATGCCCTCGATCTTGCTCTACAACTTTGAGGCCGCGATCTTCCGCTCCGTCGGCATCACCCGCATGCCGCTGCGGGCGCTTGCCGTGTCTACCGTCCTCAACATTGGCCTGGACCTCATCTTTGTCCCCGTGCTCCACTGGGGCGTCGCGGGTGTCGCCATCGCCACCGCCATCGCCTATACCGTCAGCGCCGTCACGCTCTTTATCCGTCTGCTCAAGACCGATTCCGTCGTCCGCGTCACCCTGCGCGATCTGGCTATCGACCCCGTCGCCCTCAAGCGCATCGTTAAGATCGGCCTGCCCGCCGGTATCCAAAGCGCCGTCTTTGCCGTCGCCAACATCATCATCCAGTCCGCCATCAACAGCTTGGGCACCGAGGTCATGGCGGCATCGAGCGCCGCCATGAGCCTGGAGTATGTGTGCTACAACCTGCTCAACAGCTTTAGCCAGGCTTGCACCACCTTTGTGGGACAAAACCACGGCGCGCGCCAGATCGACCGCTGCACCAAGACGCTCAAGGTCTGCCTGGTCGAAGGCGGCATCGTTGCACTCACCACGATTATCGTCATCGTCGGTCTGGGGCGCGAGATCCTGGCGTTGTTCAACAGCGATCCCAACATCGTCTCGATCGGCTATATCCGCGTGTGTTCGATCTTCCCGGCGTACGCCTTTAGCATGTTCTACGAAAACATGTCCGGTTATCTGCGCGGCTTTGGCATCTCGCTCATGCCCGCCCTCATCACCATGATTTGCGTCTGCGGCATCCGCTTCTACTGGGTATTCTGCGTGTTCCCGCACTTCCGTACCTTTGCGAACATCATGATGGTCTACCCCATCAGCCTGGGCACCACGGCATTCTTTATGGTCGTGGCGGTACTGCTCTGCCACCCGGCACGCACCTACCGTCTGGCACAAGCCAAGACCGGGGCGCGCTAGACACATCCAACAAGGTGGCGCATCGGCAACTAGCTCACGATATGCGAGCTCATGTAGTCGATAAAGCGCCTCGTGGCGATCGGCATGGTGTCCCAGCTGCGCCAAGCCGCCACGACGTCGCGCGAGGGAGCATGCACGATGGGGCGCACACAAATATCGGCCCGCATGCCCTCGACGGTACGGCGGTAGAGCATGCTCACACCGAGGCCCTCCTCCACCATCGCCATAATGGTGTAGTCATCGGTGACCTCACTCGTCACATGCGGCGATAGCCCGTGCGCGGCAAACGCATCGAGCACCAGACTCTGTTCGCCCTCATCCAGCAGCACAAAAGGTTCGGACGCCAGGTCGGCAAGCGTCACCTTTTCCTTTGCCGCCAGTGGATGGACGGCTGGCAACAGCGCCACCAGCTCGTCGTGATAGACCACGCGTTTCTCGAGCCCCTCGGTAAATCCACGCGCTGTAAAGCAAAAGTCGACCACGCCATCGTGCACCCACTGGGCATTGCGCGTGTAATCGCCCTGCTTGAGGGTAAAGCGCACGCCCGGATGCAGGGCCCCAAAGTCGCGGATCACACGCGGCAACACAGTACGACTCACGTTGGTAAACGTCGCAATGCGAATGTCGGTCGACGAAAGCCCCAGCAACTCCTGACGCTTGCCCTCAAGCTCGGCCTCGGCTGTAACGATCTGGCGCAGATACGGCAGATACTGTTTGCCGTCGCGCGTCAGTGAGACGCCCTGCTTGCCACGCTCGATAATCGTGGTGCCCAGCTCGCGCTCGAGCGCCTTGACGGCCTGGCTCACCGCACTTTGCGTATAGCCCAGCTCGTCGGCGGCACGTTTCAGGCTGCCGCAATCGACCACCATACATACAATCTGATACCGCGATGCCATCGTGCCTCCACATCGATGTAGCCGTAAAACGTTTTGCCAGGGCTTTTTCTTCCAACATTAGTATTTCTTAATCATACTGAAGATACATTCGCTTTACTACATCCATATCTGGGAGCAGAATCCTTTTTGCGAAACCGTTCTGTAACAAAAGGAGTCCCATGGATCGCAAAAAAGCAATCGCGCTCTCATTTTCCGTTCCCGTCGCATGGGGCTTTTCGTACCCCCTCATGAAGATCGGCATGGACAGCATGAACGCCACGAGCATCGTCGCGCTGCGCTGCATCATCGCCTTTGCGGCCTGCCTGCTGCTCTTCCACAAGCACGCGGTGCGCATCAACCGTGACCTGATGGTCCGCGCCGCCATCATCGGCGCCATCATGGCAACCGAGATCACCTGCATGTGCCTGGGCTCCAGCCTCACCTCCGCCTCCACCGCCGGCTTTTTGCAGAGCCTGACGGTCGTAATCGTGCCGTTTGCCAACGCGGCCCTGCTGCGTCGCGCTCCCGAGCGCAAGGTGCTCATCGGCACCGGCATCGTCACCTGCGGCATGTTGCTGCTCTCGGGCGCCGACTTTACCAGCCTGAATCCCGGCGCGATCATCATGCTGCTCTCGGCCTTTATCTATGCCGGCCACCTTATCATCGCCAAGCGCTTTGTCGAAGAAGTCGATCCGCTGGCTCTGGGCGTTTGGCAGCTGGGCTTCGGCGGCTTGTTCTCGGGTATCGCCGCATTTACCTTTGGCGGCTTCACGCTTCCCAGCACGCCGAGCGAGATCGTCGTTATCGTTGCACTCGCACTCATCTGCTCTGCCTACGGCTTTATCACCCAGACGCTCGTGCAGCCCCACGTACCTGCCGAAACCACTGGCTTCGCCTTCTCGCTCGAGCCGGTCTGCTCCGCCGTCTTCTCGTTTTTCCTGGTCGGCGAGGTCCTGAGCCCTATCGCCTTCCTTGGCGCTGCCCTCATCCTCACCGGCGTCATGGTGGCAACTGTCGAGCTTCCGCGCCTTCGCGCACATGGGCATGCTCATATGGCGGCAGCGCCCGAGCACGTCTCGTAGACCCCACTCCTCATACAGCCGCGGCATAAAGGTCTCTGACGCCTTTACAATAGATGCCGACAAAGCATCTGCCCTAAAGGAGTTCCATGGACGCTGCAACTCGCGACCGCAACATAGCAACTTGGTTGGGCGATGCGCCGCAGCCGGTACGTGACACTACGAACCAGCTACTCGAGCGCATCGCCCTTCTGCGTGCCGAGCAGACCATCTATCCGGCACAAGACGACATCCTCAATGCCCTCGCCTACACGCCGGCCGACCTGGTCAAGGTAGTCATCCTGGGCCAAGACCCCTATCACGGGCCCAACCAGGCCATGGGGCTGTCGTTCTCGGTGCCTGCGACGCAAACCAAGTTGCCGCCGAGCCTGCGCAACATCTATAAGGAACTCAACGCCGATCTGGGCTGCCCCATTCCCGCCACGGGAGACCTAACCCCCTGGGCACAACAGGGCGTCCTGCTTCTCAACACGACGCTCACCGTGCGCGAACATGCCGCGAACTCGCACGCCAAGCTGGGCTGGAGCACGCTCACCGACTACGTTATCGAACGCTGCTGTCAGCTGCCCCAGCCGGTCGTCTTTTTGGCATGGGGCCGCTTTGCCCAGCAGATGGTCGAGGGCAAGCTCGCCGCGACCGGCGCGGGCAAGGCGGGCGGCAAGTTCTGCCTTGCCTCCACGCACCCCTCGCCGCTTTCGGCCAACCGTGCCACGGCAGAACTCCCCGCTTTTATGGGGTCGCGTCCCTTCTCGGCAGCCAATGAATTGCTCGAGCAAAACGGCAGCAGCCCCATCGACTGGGGCTGCCTCGCTTCATAACCTGCCTAGCCGGCGATCCAATATTGCGGATACTTATTGATATCAATGGGGTCGCCGAGCTCGCCGATATCGCTTATGGCCTCCATGCCCATCAGCGAGCGCAAGCGATTCTCGCACTCCATGATGGGCTCATTTACGGCCTTATTGAGCACATCGAACGTCGGCGACTCAAACGTATCCATGTTGACGTTGCCGAACCACTTGCTCTCAACGTAGTCGGCCTCCTCGTCGTCTGTGGCAACCCCCACCATCTGACGAGACCACGTCTTGAGCAGCGGCTCGCGATCGGCCTCGGCGATATCGAGCACTACGTTGCCGCCAAACGAGAACGGCATGCTCTCCATCCCGCCCAGCAACTCCGGCAGCGGACAGCCAGTAGGCAGCGTCACCGTCACGCCGCTGCAGCCCGCAAACGCACCGCTCTGGATGCCGACCACCTTATCGCACAGTGCAATCTCGGTGAGGTTCGAACAGTGCGAGAAGGCGTTCGAGTCGATTACGGTTGGCTCCGTCAACACACTCGCTAAATCGGCCCGTTCGATATCAGACGGCGCCGAGACCAGCGCGGCAGTACCGTCACCGTTGTCCTCTATCTCCCATTCATGGCTCTCGGCCGCATCGCCACCCGCCTGTATTACCGTAGAGGCCTCGACCAGCGGCAGCCCCATCATGGTTCGCAGGCGATTCTCGGGCTCCAATAGGTTCTGAGCCATCTGCGCCCTAACCGCATCGGCCGTCGGCTCCGGGCCCTCCCCCATAAACCAATCGGAGAGCATGCCAAATTCCACAACGCCATAATACGTGTCGTAGTCGTCGTAGCCAATGAGTCCGTAGACCCATGCATTGAGATAGTCCTGCTCCATGCCACTGGGCACCGACAGGCGAATGCGGCTGGCCTCCTCTTGGACATCGGTTGCGCCGTCCAAGAAGAAGCCCACGCCTGGCGACGGATAGCCCAGCGTCGCGATACCGGCGCCGACCGTCAAGTTCGTAAAGTTGGCATCGTTGCCAAACACCGATGATGCCAGGTAGTTTCGAGAGCCCGCACCCGTAGCTGCGTCGTAGTCGCCATTGGTATCCGCCACAAACGATGCACTCGCGAGCCTCGGGCAGCCCATGAATGCCTGATCGCTGATTTCGATCGTTGCCGCGTGCACAGACGCCGAGACAAGATTCGTACAGCCTTCGAACGCCGACACGCCGACGTAGATATCGTTATCGGGAAGATCGATGTTCAGATCGCCGGCGATGCCGGAATTCCTGAAGGCATAGCGATCGATATATGCCAGCTTGGGAGCCGAAGCCCAATCGACACCCCACGCGCCTCCGGTCCCCTCAAAGGCACCAGGCAGGTCCTTGGCGCCAGACAAGGAATAGCCGCCAAAGATCTCAATCGTACTCGGCAGCAGCTCAATCGTACCGTTGAGCATCGAGGGCGCACCGAGCAGGATGCTTGGCTTGCCTTCCTCGTCGCCATCGTAATAGCCGTAGAGAAGGGGCGCGTCGTCGCTTTGGGCATCGCAAGCAAAATCGTAAATGCCGTCGACAGTGACAAAGCGGCTGTCGTAGCCCTGCAGCTCGCCATCGGGCGCATACCAGGTGCAGCCGGCCGGATTGGGATTCTCGGTCGTGGCAAAGACAGCCTTTTTAGCACTCGACGCCACAAAGCCCAGGCCCGTGCAGCCCTTAAAGACATCGGCACCCACCTCAATGCTATCGGGCGTGCCGATAAACACACCTTGAAGGTTTTGGCAGTTCTCAAACGCGTTACGGCCGATGGCACTCGTCTTCTCGCCCAGATTGACAAACCTGAGCTCCGCATCGCCCGAGAAAGCATACGGTGCGATGGAATCTACTTGGAGCTGCTTGCCGCCATCCGCAAGCAAGGTGCCGTCAAAGGTCGCGGACAGGTTGCCATCCTCATCGCCTGCAGCGGACAGCAAAATCGTCTTGTCGGCGTTGGCATAATACAAGTATCCGTCTTGAGACAGGCTCATCTTAATCACGCGCGCATCGGGTGCACCGGCGGCAGCCTTGCGCTGTTCGACATACGCGACCTGCTCATCGGTTGCGCACACGATGGTCCGCACGGAACCGCCCTCAAGACTGCCGTCCTCGAGCGTCACCTTATCGTCAAACCACGGCATGAGTACCAGCGTGTCCACCGAAGTGTTGCCCGCAAAGGCACCCTTCTTGATGGTGTTGGAAATCTGCACCAGGGCAATATTGGAACCCGTATCGAGCACATAGCACAGGTCGCTTTCGAGCTGCGAATTAATGTTGTACACCAGCCCCTGTGAGTACGTGAGCTGGACACTGGGGTTGGTCGCGGGCGACACGTATACGCCGTAGGCATTCTCTAGTTCGTCCGCGTGCTCGGTAATAAAATCGAGCAGCGCGGCATCGTCGACGACCAGGGTGCAGTCCTGCAGATTGCTCACGTCAATCTGGGGCAACTCGCCCTCTTTGGACGCGTGCAGAACAATACGATCGAGCTTATTGCGATCGGGAATGACGACATGGGCAATATCGGCGGGAACATCGAGCTCGCGCGTATGGTAGGGAACGCCCAGATACTCCTTGCCATCGCGAGAGGTCAAGATACCCTCATCCGTTGCGGCATAGACGGGGTTATCCGACGCGACACGGTAGGCATCGAGCACTTGAAAGCCCGCATTGACGTTGACGTAGTACACCGAGGACGGTAGCTCTAGATTGTTGATCCGCCACGTAAAGACTTCACGCTGACGACTGTCGGTATAGGCGTCGACCGCCTGCACACCCTGCGGAACGCTGAGCGTCTCGCCCCCGCCATCGACCGACACGACCGACTCATCCACATCGACAAGCGTCTGCAGGCGTGAGTTATTGAGGCTGGTAGGGTCGTCGTCAAAGCGATAGTCCTCGTCGAGAGCATAACCCTGAAAACGCACCTTGTAGGCGGGGTCGATGGACACGATGTCGCCGGGAACCACCACATGGCGACCGGGTGTCAGCGTGTAGAAATACGGGACGGCCGCCTCGTTCTCGCGCCACCCCAGCAACAAGGCATTGAGGTAGCCCCCCCGAATCGACATGGCCCGCCTGCTTCATAAAGGCTTCTTGTGTGTTGACACCCAGCAGGTTCTCCTTGGAGCTCAGCGTGCTCCAAATCACGCTTCGCTGGCCCATCGAATCGGGCTGGCCGACCACAAACAGGCGCGACCGCGCCGGTTGGATGGTAACGTTACGCGTCGTCCACGCCGTATCCTGCGACAAGCGCAGCGAGACGCTTACCGTGAGCGGCTGGCTCGAGCACAGCGCCGGATTCTTCTCGCCCGCGGCATTGGTCCACGAGTCGATGCGGAGATACGGAAACGAGGCGAACTCGTCCTTGGTGCAGGCAAGATAGTAGAGGCCCTTGTCGTCACTCCAGTGGACATCCATGGCGCAGAACAGCGTCCAGGCGTCGAGCATCTGCCCATCGTAGATTGCATCCTCCATGGGTGAAATCTGCACCTCATGGGGATCGATCAATCCATTTGCACCGTTAAACTGCGTAAAGAACGTTGCGTCTCCCATGGGGGCACCCTTTTGGGGCGCGGGGTCCGCAAGAAGATACTTGTAGGAATTGGCCGTCGAGGTGGCCGAGCCGCCACTACCGCCGTTACCGCCCGAACCGTTTCCGCCCGCACCGCCGCCGGCATTGCCGCCAGATGCTCCGCCCGCATTGATAACGGGAACGTTTTGCCCGCCTCCCGAGCCGCCAGTGCCGCCCGCGCCGCTGCCCGAACCACCCGCAACTCCTACGCCCGTTCCATCGGCGCTGCCGGTAACGTTGTAGGCGGTCGTGCCGCTTTGCCCCGTCAGATTTACCTGTCCCTGCGCATTATCGAGCCGCGCCTGCTGCTCACGTGCGCTCGTGTCCCGGCTGTCGCTATCCTCGTCATGACGATTTGCCTCGGCATCCGTCGAGAGCGGACTGATCCGATACGCCTCGCCGGACTCCGCGTCACCGTGACTGTATGCAGCGATATACCCCGAAGGATCGAAGCTCAGATTACTCTGAGCCAACTCAAAGGCGACCGCGCCAAATACGCCGACCGCAGCAACCGAAACCGCCGCTGCCACAACGCGCGTTACAGCCAAAGGCTTGGCGCGATACATATTTTTAGCGGCATGCTGAACGCCCGCGGACGCATTCCGCGGGCCTTTTAATTTGGCCGACGCCGCGTTCTTGTGCGAAGCCATATGTTGAGGATATTTAGAAAACACGTAGACCTACTCCCTCTACAACGCGTGCAGCATGTAGCGGCGGAAGCGTTCAATAACAGTTTGCGGAACCGGCATGCTCCGATGCAGGCGTTCGGTAAAACGACGGAGCGTGCGCAACTCGTTTGGCTTAAGCTGGCGCCCACCAAACGCATAGGCTTGATGGAGTTGAATCGCTCGGCGGTATTCCCACGGGTCGATCTGGGGGAACACCGCGGCAAAGGTGTCCAGGCAATCGAGCGGCTTGGTCTCGTCAAAGGCGTCGAGACCGCTTTGGTTCATCACAAGGGCAAGATAGCCGTAGAGCGCCGGCACGCATATATTCTGCTCATCGCTCTCGATAGCCCGCTTGCGTCGAACGCGCAAGACAAACCTGCGAATGAACAGGGCGAGCAGGACGGCAATCACCGCGCCGATCAAACCGACCCCAACTTTGGCCACAACGGGGATGTTATACATTGCCGGCACATCCTCGCGATGCTTATCCTCGGCCTGTCCTGCGACCGAGCCCGCATCGAGCGTCTTATCGTTGGCGCCGTTGCTCCATGCCTCGCCCACATCGATAATCTTATCGGCATCGAGCGTCTGGCTATAGTATCCAGGGGTGACCTCCACGGGCGTCCATCCCTGACCGTCAAGGTAGATCTCGGTCCACGCGTGCGCATCGGCAGCCGTCAAGTTGAGCGCCACGCCTGCCCCAACAGCAGCGGCCAGCTGATCATCTGCTGCCTGATAGCCCTCGACATAGCGCGCGGGAATTCCCTGAGATCGAAACGCGAGCGTCGCCGCCGTGGCAAAGTAGGCAGAGTTGCCCTCGTGCGCCGTGCCCAAGAACCACGCGACAAACGACGTCGCCCCCGTATAGGTTGGCGGGTTATCCGTCTGCCCCGCAAGCGAAGCCAACATCGTGCGCACGCGACTGATCACGGCTGTATCCGAAACATTCGCCCCAGCATCCCAGCTGTCGCTCGAGAACAGGTATGTATTAACGGCATCCCGCTCCTCTTCGGGAAGGTCCAGGTACTTATCGCGAACAAAAGCGGCGTACACCCGCTCGCTTTTTGCATAGTCGCTCTTGGAGGACGCCAGCCAGCTCGAATCTGCAATGACGTCATCTGATGGCACGTTATCGACGGTCACACTGTATGTTTTGGACGGCAAAAGGTCCATGCTTAGCATCGTCGAGCCCGTCAACATTGCGTCGGCACCGCTCTGCGAGCGCAGCGTATAGGGAGCATAGGTGTATCTGCGGTTGGCGCCCGAGGCATTGACTGAAATCTCAACCGCCTCGACAGGCTCGCCGCCCTCACGCTCGGTCTCGGTATCAAACGCGGCGCGTTGCTCGGCTACCGTCAAACCGTTCTGACGCAGCCATTCACGCATGCCGGACCATTCGCCCTCGTAGGACATCCAGTCGCCGCGCCCCCAAGACATGCCATCAAACGTCGTGCCCACAAAACCCTTCATGAGCAGGTCGTCGCCGAGCGTCTTGCTGGCGCCAAGCGACAGCGTCGTGGACTCGCCTTCGTTCATGTCCGCCGCTTGCGAAAGGTCGCCCTCGGGCAGCGAATCGTCCCCAAATCGAACGCCCTGGACTGCTCTGACGGCAGACGCCGACAGGGCGGACAACGCGGGAAGAGGTTGTACAAGGGCAACGGTCAGTGCAAAGAGAACGCCGCATGCAACGCACAGGCCGCCAAGACCAAATAGAACCTGGGGCAAACCTACCGTAGAGCCCCGCAACTCGCCAGCACGGCACTGGACAAGCCAGCCCGCAACGCCCAGTGTCATAGATATCGCAGAATCACCAAGCTGCAGCGCCATGGAAGCCGAGCCGCAGATAACGATGATTAAGAGCGTGGGCCACGAAACGCTCAAGTTGGCAAAAAGCCAGGCGAGTGAGCCGGCAAACATGCCGGCGAGCACTGCCAGCGACACGGCTTCACACAGCAGACCGGCGTCTGCCACCAATGGAATATACAGTTCACAGATCGAGTTGACGCGAGCGATAACGGTATTGACGCACGCATAGAAGCCCCAGCGTGCCGAAGGAATCAAGAGCGCGCATAAAAGCGCTACGGACGCCGCAGCCAAGGCAATCCAGAGGGGAGCCTTTTTCGAAGCCATCAAAACGCCCAAAGCGCCCAGCGCAACGGCCACGCCAACGGCAACGGCCAGCATTATCCCCATGTACGTTGCACTCAGGCACCGAGCAATTGTGCAGCAGAAGCCCGCAGACAATAAAACCGCGGGAGCCACCGACAGGAACATAGCAACAACGCGACCATTCGAAGCGATGCGCTCCGTCGAGGTAAGAGTCACAAAGTTCATCTTAGAGCTCCAGACTCTTGATACGGGCCGAATCACTCGATACCGGGCAATGCGTGATGATGTAGTTGGCTCCGTGCTCGATGCTATACGACTCGACCGAATCCGACACATGGAGTACCGATAGATCGGTCAGACGGCCTATCTCGATATAGGCCTGTTCATCGACGCCCACCGTTACCAGCACCGTTTTGCCAATGCCCTTTGCTGCCACGAGCTTGGCATAGTGCTCGTGCGATGTTGGATAGGCAGGGCCGAGCGGCGTTGCCGTCAAAGCATCAAGCATCCTATTGAACCCACGTCGGTCATCAACGGGATAGACAGCCAAAGAGCCTTCGGGGGCAGCCACGACCACATGATGGTATCCCTGACGCATAAGCGCCAGCGATATCGATGCGGTAAAACCCAGCACCGCAGAAAGAACCTCAGCGTGGCTTGCGTGCTCAAAGTCGCACGCAAACGCACCAAACAAGATGGCAATAGCGTGGTCTTGTGGGCGCGAAGCCTCGCGCACCAGCATGTCGTCAAAACGCGTCGACAGCTTCCAGTGAATCGACTTAACGGCATCACCCTCGTGATAGGGCCTTATGTCAAAGACCTCGGAGGCATCTTGGCCGCTTCGATGGGGGTCGTAGCTCGTGCCCTCAAGACCGGCAGAAGCACTTTGGTTAGGAACAACCTGGATGTCGAGCACCTCGGGATAGACCGTAAACAACCCATGAAAGTCTGCATTCTCGAGAGCAAGCGACGTAAAGCCCATCTCATCGACCAGGCGCGCGGTGTCAAGGGTAATCGTGTGCGCACCGCAGACGGTCGAATCGAGCTCCAGCTCAAACAGAGCAGGCCTGCCCGTCGCGGGGGCAAGACTTACGGGATAGACTGTCCGCGCTCCCGTCAGCTGGTTATAAACCGAAAACGACAGCTCCATACGACCGCGAAATATAAGCGGGCGATCCAGTGTGATGCGCAATACAAGAGGCGCGTTGACAACACACGACCGGGGAAGCTCAAAGCTAAGCTTGAGCAGGGCAACGCTCGAACGGCACGCCGCCACCGTAATCACGGGCATGGCGATCAACGCCGCGGCAGCAGCGAGCGCGGCCGCATTGGCGGTAAACACAAACGTGGCGAGCAGGAGCGCGACGGACACGATATAGGTAATCTTGTTGGCAATCATGGGCGTAGCGTAGGGCGCACAAGGCAAACGAGCCGCTACGAGCGGCCGCGAGCCTGGCCCATAGACGGGGCGGGAACGGTGGCGAGGATGCGATCGAGAACGTCCTCGGCGGTAATCGATTCGATACGGGCCTGGGGGCGCAAAACGAGACGGTGGATGCAGACGACCTTAAACACCTCGCGCACGTCCTCGGGCACCACATAGTCGCGCTCGCGAATCAATGCGCAGGCGCGCGCCATGCGAGTGAGCGCGATGATGCCACGGGGACTCACGCCCAGCTCAACAAGGTCGTCATTGCGGGTCTCCTCGCACAGGCGCACGATATAATCCAGCACCGTGTCGGCAACCTGTACATTGCCCAGGTAGTTTTGGATATCGAGCAGGTCATCGCAGGCAACCATGGGCTTGATGTCGTCGAGCGGGTTGGCATAGCGACGGGCCTTGAGGATATCGATCTGGTCCTGGCGCGACGGATAGCCAACGGACAGGCGAACCATAAAGCGGTCGAGCTGGCTATCGGGCAGCGGCTGAGTGCCCGCCGAGCCCACCGGGTTCTCGGTTGCGATACACACAAAGGGACGCGGGACCTGATGCGTCTGCCCATCAATCGTCACCGCGCGTTCTTCCATAACCTCGAGCAGGGCCGACTGCGTCTTTGCGCTGGTACGGTTGATCTCGTCGCCCAGCAGCATGTTGCAGTTGACGGCGCCCCACACAAAGCGAAACACGCCGGCGTCGCGGTCGAACATCGTAAAGCCCGTAATGTCCGAGGGCAGCGTATCGGGCGTAAATTGCACGCGCTTAAAGTCCAGACCCAGTGCACGCGAAAGCGCCAGGGCCAGCGTCGTCTTGCCGGTACCGGGCACATCCTCCAGCAGGATGTGGCCGCCGGCATAGATGGCCATGAGAGCTTTCTCGATCACATCGCGCTTGCCCAGCAGGGCGCGGCTCACTTCATTGATGATGCTGTTGGACTGTTCGACAATCACGGTTACTCATTTCCTCGGTAAGCTGCCTCGGCCGTCGCGGCCGCCAGCTGTGCTTTCAAAACGTTCAGATCGATGGGCTTGCCCACATGTCCGTTCATGCCCACACTGCGCGAGCGCTCAACGTCCTCGGTGTAGTCATTGGCAGAAAGCGCAATGATGGGAATGGCGCCGGCGTCCTCACGATCGAGCCCTCGAATCCGTTCCGCCGCTTCCCAGCCGTTCAGCACGGGCATCTGAATATCCATGAGGATCGCATCGTACGTGCCCACGGGCATGCTCCGGAATCGCTCAACGACCGCTTGGCCGTTCTCGGCGCGATCAACCGCCGCGCCTCGTCTTGCCAGCAGCTCAATCACGATCATGGCATTGATTTCGTTATCCTCCGCCAGCAGGAATCGCTTGTCCTCAAACTGGTAGGTAAACGACGACCCCATGGAATCGAGCGCCGTCTCGAGCGTCTGCTCCTTAAGCTTGAGCTCCTCGACCTGCTCCGGCGTGGCAAGTCGCAGCGGGATGTAGGCCGAAAACGTCGAACCGCGACCAGGCTCGGTATCGACGACGATCTCGCCGCCCATCAAGTCGACGAGCGCGCTCGTGATGGCCATACCCAAGCCCGTTCCGCCGTAGCGGCGCGCAATGGTGCGGTCCTCCTGCTCAAACGGCTTAAAGATCTTGCTGATGTAGCGCGGGTCCATGCCCTTGCCCGTGTCGCGCACGCGCAGCATATAACTCACGCCGTCGTCTGTCCGGTACATCTCGCGCAGGGTTACGGTAACGCTGCCGCCCCGCTCGGTAAACTTGACCGCGTTGGAGATAAAGTTGATGACGACCTGCGACAGGCGCATGCGATCGCCCACGACAAAGACGTTTTCGCAGTCCTCCAGATTGACCGAGTACGCAAGCCCCTTGTCGGCTGCCTGCGAGGTAAACATGCGTTCAATCTCGTCGGCAAACAGACGCAAATCAAACGGTGCATCGTCAATGCGCACGCGCCCGCTGTTGAGGCGGCTCATATCGAGCATGTCGTTGATAAGCGAAAGCAAATAGGCCGAAAGCTGCGAGGCGCGAGACAAGTCATCCATCAGGCGAGACTCATCCGCATGGTGCTCGCGAGCAAGCGAAATCATGCCCTCGATGCCATTGAGCGGCGTGCGGATCTCGTGGCTCATCTGGTTCATATAGTCCGTGCGCGCGTTGGCGGTCTCGACGGCGCGATCGCGCTCGGCCTCCGCCTTGGCGATGCGCTCGTTTTCGGCCGTTACATCGACTGCAGAAACCAGGTACTGGGTGCCGTTCTGTATGAGCGAAATCGTAAACCTTATGCTGAGCTGCGATTTTGCTCCATGGGGCGCATGGTAGGAGCACAGGAGGTTCAGCGGGGTCACATGGTCCCAGTCCCTCACCTGTCGCTGCATGCGAACGCGGTCGCTATTGGGGATAAAGCGGTATAGTGTCTCGATGTCGTCGCCGATACGCTCGGACGACACGCCAAATACGCGTTCGAAATTTGGGGTGATATAGAGCGGAAGGCAGTCGTTGGCGCGCAAGACCAGAGCAACGTTGGGCCCTTGCTGCGCAAGCGCCTCTTCAAACAGCCGACGCGCTCGGTCCGCGTCGCGCTTCTCGTGTGAACCGAACAGCCCCAATATGCCCCCTTTTTTATTCAAAGGCTCATTCTACCAGCTCAAAAGCACGTTACAGAGATGATGCTCCGCAAAAGTTACCTATGAGTGACATAAAAACGCGCCCGACGGCAATCTTGCCATCGGGCGTGTCTTGTTACTCGGGCCAGATAAACTGTGTGCGGCCGGCCTCGCCGCCATCGATCAGCAGGCTCTGCCCGGTCATAAACCGGTTGGTCACGCCCACAAAGTAGATCCACTCGGCGATCTCTTGGGCGGTGGCCCAGCGTTTAAGCGGTGTGAGCTCCATAATCTGGTTCCACAGGTGTTCGTCTTCCATCACGCAACGGTTGAGCGGCGTGATAACGCCGCCCGGGTCCACGCTGTTGGCGATGGCCCGCGGCGCCAGGCGGTTTGCAAGGTTCTTGGTGTAGGCGATAATGCCGCCTTTGCTGGCAGCATAGGCGGGAAACTCCGATCCCGTATGTCCGCTCGCCGACCCCACATTGACCACGGATTTGATAGCCGGCGTCGGCTTGGCGGCAAGCCCCTCCCCCACAAAGGCGTAGCGCTCGGTCACGTTGATGGTGCCACGCAGGTTGGCGGCGATGTCATCGGCCGAATCCTGCGTACCGGCAACGTTCACGATTACCTGAGGCTCAAGGTTGCCCGGAAACGAGTCCGGCTCGCGGACATCAACGATCAGATGGCGATAGCGCTCGTGCTCGATCGCCGCTGGCAGCAGATCAAAGCCCATGACCTCGTGGCCCTCGTCCAAAAAGCGCTGCACGCACGCGGCTCCGATGCCGCCCGAAGCGCCCGTGATCAAAACCCGCATATCTGCTCCTTAGGCGGTTGCGTGGCGCTCGAGGTACTCGGCACCCACATTCTCGCGCTCCCAGCCGCGCACGACCTTGTAGCCCACGGGGCTCAGGAAGACCTCGCACAGCAGCTCGGCGACGGCGCCCGTCAGCGAGCACATAAGAACCTGCACCCAGGTCCAGCCAAAGAACGTGTGGCTCACCACAATGGCAAAGACCAGGTTGTCGATAAACTGGCCAACACCCGTAGACACATAGGAGCGGAAGGCAAAGCTCGCAAAGTTATTCTTTTTGAGCATGCGGCCGAGCGACTGGTTGAGCGTGGAGTTAACCACGGCAGAAACGAGCATTGCCAGCGAAGAGCCCAGCACCACGTACCAGGTGCCGCCGATGGTGGCGTTAAGGGCGGCGTTGACCTCGATCATACCCGTGTCGTAGTAAGCGCCCCACATGCCGGGCGTGAGCGAGCACGCCCAAAAGCACAGGCTCACGGCCAGGTTGACCAGCAGCGCGAGGATAGAGATTTTGATGGATGCCTTGGCGCCAAAGCGCTTGCAGATCATGTCCTGACACAAAAACGAAACCCAGCTCACCACAAAGCCGCAGTCGAGTGCCAGATACGGCAGGCTGATGAGCTCTTTGTTGGCCAGCAGGTTCATCATGATGACGCTCACGAAAAACAGCGAAACCGTTGCCGCGGGAATGCTCCGCAACAGGACCTTGTAGTCCTCCATGACCTTCTTGATCATTATGTACTCCTTTGGTTTTAGGTTTAACGAGCAGGATATCGGACCCGAACTGCTCGGCCGCCCCGGTCTTGAGGCAACGGTGGGTATGATAGCCGCTCACGCAGCCGCAGGCAAGCAAACGGCGCGGCAGCCCCGCAGGGCCACCGCGCCGGCACACTAAAAGGCTACGTTGCCAAACTCCGACAGAATCAGGTCGGGATTGTGGTCGGTTGCCCAGTCCACGTTCCACGGGCTCGTAAACAGCAGCAGCTTACCGCCGCGCATGTCCTCGACACGCAGCGTGTCGCGCGTGAGCGAAAGGCCCGGGATATCGATGGTGTCGGGGTCGTTTTGGATCCAGCGGATGTCCGTATAGGGCAGTGGCTGGCGACGAACCTCAACACGGTACTCGGCCTTGAGGCGACGCTCGAGCACCTCAAACTGCAGCACGCCGACCACGCCCACGATGACGCTCTCCATACCGGCACCCAGCTCGCGGAAGATCTGGATGGCGCCCTCCTGGGCAAGCTCCTCCATGCCCTTGACGAACTGCTTGCGCTTGAGCGTGTCGACCTGCGTAATGCGAGCGAACATCTCGGGGGCAAATGTCGGGATCTGCGGATACTGTACGTGGCGCTTGCCGGAGCAGACGGTGTCGCCGATGCTAAAGATACCCGGATCGAACAGGCCCACGATATCGCCCGCGTATGCCTCGTCCACGATGGCGCGGTCATCGGCCATCATCGACGTGCCCGTGGCAAGCTTGAGCTTGCGGTTGCCCTGCACGTGGAAGGCATCCATGCCGCGCTCGAACTTGCCCGAGCAAATGCGCACAAAGGCGATGCGGTCGCGGTGGTTCTTGTCCATGTTGGCCTGGATCTTAAAAACAAAGCCGCTAAAGTCGTCGCGGCAGGGATCGACCGGCTCGCTGGTGAGCGTATCGGTATAGGCGCGCGGCGTCGGGGCCAGGCGCAAGAACTCCTTGAGGAAGGGCTCCACGCCAAAGTTGGTGAGCGCCGAGCCAAAGAACGCCGGGCTCAGCTTGCCGCAGGCCACGGCATCCAGGTCGAGCTCGTCGCCGGCGCCATCGAGCAGCTCGATGTCGTCCATCAGGTTCTTGTGGTTCTCCTCGCCGATAAGCTCATCCATGGCCGGATCGCCCAGCTCGGCCTCGACCTCGGCAACCTTCTTGGTGGCGTTGGCGTGGCCATCGCCCTCAAAGGCGATGACGCGACGGGTCTGACGATCGAACACGCCGCGGAAGTTGCGGCCGCTGCCGATAGGCCAGTTCATGGGGTACGTATTGATGCCCAGGACGTTCTCGATCTCTTCCATGAGCTCAAACGGATCGCGAGCCTCGTGGTCGAGCTTGTTCACAAAGGTAAAGATGGGAATATGGCGCAGCGTACAGACCTTAAAGAGTTTTTTGGTCTGGGCCTCGACGCCCTTGGCGCCGTCAATGACCATGACTGCGGCGTCGGCGGCCATAAGGGTACGGTAAGTATCCTCCGAGAAGTCCTGGTGGCCGGGGGTATCGAGGATATTGACGCAGGCGCCGTTATAGGTGAACTGCAGCACCGAGGAGGTAACGGAAATACCGCGCTCCTTCTCGATGTCCATCCAGTCCGAGACGGCATGCTTGGCCGAGCTCTTGCCCTTGACCGAGCCGGCAGTCTGGATGCTGCCGGTATAGAGCAGCAGCTTCTCGGTAAGCGTGGTCTTACCGGCGTCCGGGTGGCTGATGATCGCGAATGTGCGGCGCGACGAGATTTCATCCGACAGGCTTGCCATGCGGATCCTTTCTTGCATTGAGTGCATTACGTCGTTGTAACCGCACTATTGTAGCCGCGAAATCCCGCCATAGGGCACCTATCAGGACAAATTCATTAGTCGAGCTCGCTGTGCACCGGGCAGCCGCCTCAAGGATCGTCTCAATCCTGTAACATCTAGCCGCCAAAATCGACTCCAGATGTTACAGATCGAGATAAACGGTTGGGAAGACCAACACCGTCTCAATCTCCGTCTCAATCTGTAACAGAAAGACGGGTTTTGAGCCTCTACCTGTTACAGATTGAGATAAACAAGCAGGCAGGCAACCAATGTCTCAATCTGTAACAGATAGCCGCCAAAATCGGGGCTAAGTGTTACAGATTGAGACAAACAGGCAGGAAGGTCGGGGCTGTCTCAATCTGTAACATCTAACTGCCAAAATCGGCTCCAGATGTTACAGATCGAGACAAACGAACGAAGGGACAGACGAGCCCACATTTCCTCTTGCATAACTGTGCATAGTGTATATATACTGTGCTTACCGGTTATATACACGTGTAGCCCAACAGCTAAGGAGCCGCTGTGGACATCATCCTATCCAATTCGAGCGACAAGCCCATCTACGAGCAGATCTCCTCGCAGGTCAAAGCTCAGATCCTTTCGGGCACACTCGCTGCGGGAGCCAAACTCCCCAGCATCCGCGCACTCGCGAGCGATCTTGGCGTGAGCGTCATCACCACCAAGCGTGCCTATGCCGACCTGGAGCAGCTCGGGTTTATCTGCACCGTGCAGGGCAAAGGCTGCTTTGTCGCCGAAGGCAACCAAGAACTCTTGCGCGAAAACCAGCTCTGCCATATCGAAGAGCTGCTTGCGAAAGCGGCGAGCCAAGCCGAAGTCTTGGGCGTCACGCGCGACAAGCTGCACGAGATGCTCGACCTGGTGGCCCCCGAAACCATGCAGTAGCCATCTGCAAGAAAGGCTATACCATGCAAAACTTGCTAGAACTCAAAGGTGTATCGCGCCGCGTGAGCGACCGCTTTTCGCTGCGCGACGTCACACTTGCCGTGGAGCCCGGCCAGATCGTCGGCTTTGTTGGTGCCAACGGTGCCGGCAAAACCACGACGATTCGAGCCGCGCTCGGGCTTATAAAGCTCGATGCCGGCGAGGTGCACCTGTTTGGGCAGCACCGCGACGCTAACGCACCCGACGAGACGCAGTGCCACCTGCGCTCCCGCATCGGGCTTGTCCTGGACACGTGTCCCTTCCCCTCCACGCTCAAGGTGGGCGAGGTCGAGGCGCTCGTAGGCTCGGCATACCCCACGTGGGACCGCGAAACGTTCGCCAGTCTCATCGACCGATTTGGCCTCGATCCCAAAACGAAAGTCAAGGACCTCTCCCGCGGCATGGGCATGAAGCTGCAGCTTGCCTGCGCACTCAGCCACAAGGCCAAACTGCTCGTTTTGGACGAAGCCACCGCGGGTCTTGATCCCATGGCGCGCGAGGAACTGCTCGACGAGCTGCTTGCCTTTGTCGCCGACGGCCAGCGCAGCGTGTTACTCTCGAGCCACATTACATCCGACCTCGATCGCGCCGCCGACCGCGTCATCTGCATCGATAACGGTTCGATTGTGTTTGATCTGCCGCGCGAGGATATTACCGACTGTGCCGGCATCGCCCACTGCTCCCAGGCACAGGCCGCCGAGCTTATAGCTTGCGTCGAAGGCGCCCGCGCCGCCCACCACGCCTACAGCGTGGACGTGCTCGTGCCCAACCGTCGCGAGGCGCTCGAGGCCTTCCCCGAAATTCCCTGCGACCGGGCAACCATTGATGACTATCTGCGCCTCATGCTGAAAGGGGCTTCGAAATGAAACGCGCTTTTATGTCTGAGCTCGCCATCGTCCGCACGCTTGTCCCGAGCATCGCGGGCGTCGGCCTGTTCATATTCGTCGTGTTGACCCTCGCCAACGCATCGGACGGTGACTCCGGCATGAGTGCCGGTGCCTGCGCGGTCAGTGCCATGTCGCCCATCATGGCCATGAGCTCGCTGGCCGGCTTCGACAATCAAAATGGCTGGGAGCGTTATCGGGCGACGCTGCCCTTCTCGCGCAAAGACATTATTTGTGCCCGCTACCTGTGCATCGTTGTCTTCTCGGCCATCATGGCCTGCGCCGCCGTGCTTTTGAACATCATCGTCCTTCCGCTCTTCAACAGTGCGGGCGTGACCTCGACAGGACAAACCGTCTTTGAGATCGCAATAGCCTCGGCAGCATCGATGCTCATTTCCCTCATGATGGTGTTTTTGGCACAGCCGTTATTCTTTCGTTTTGGACACATGGAGGCGCTGCGCCTATCCGTTGGCCTGTTTGCCATGCTCGGGTGTCTTACCATGGCAACGTTGAGCTCCTCCAACCCCATCAGCAACTGGCTTATGTCGATTGCCGGAGCGAATCCCGATCCTGCCGTTCTGGGCTGTCTGTGTGCAGGCATCGCCGCACTTGCCCTCGCGCTATGTGCAATCAGCTGCGCCGTCAGCACCAAGGTTTATCGAGCACGCGATCTGTAGCCACGCGAAACTTGACCCACGTAGGCCACAATCGGTCGCAATCGCCCATCCGTAAATCCGTGACAAATGGCATATCCCCAGCCCGTGCGCCACGTTCTACAATGGGGACGTCACGGGCCTTGGCCCAATCTCGATCATCCAAGGGGATGTCTTTTTGGTCATTGTTCTTTAGGGAACGGTCAATCGCATACAAATTGAAAACGGCCGTCTTGCGGCCGTGGTTTGTTGCGCCGTTCCGCCTCCGTCATCTGCCACATATGCACCTGATAGGAAAGAACAATGAGCTCTGCGAAATCTCAATCCTTCCCAAAAGCCACCAGCTTCGACGCGACACTCGTACGCTCTAAAATCATGGGGCCAAACCCCCTCAAGCTCTGCGAGGAGCTCCTTCGCGGTGCAAGCATCCCCCGCGGCGCTTGTGTCTGCGACCTTGGGTCGGGCACCGGTATCACCAGCGCCCTGCTTGCCCGCGAATACGGGTTTGACACCTACGCCGTCGACCTGTGGAGCGACCCCGTCGAAAACCGCACGTTCTTCGATTCGCTCGGCATTCCCCGCAACGTTATTCACCCTGTCAAGGCGGACGCCTCACAGGGTCTACCGTTTGAGCACGACTTTTTTGATGCGGTCGTGAGCATCGACTCGTACAACTACTACGGTCGCGATCCACATTACCTGGGCGAGCGCTTACTCCCCTACGTAAAGCAAGGCGGGATGCTCTACTTAAGCATCCCGGGCATGGTTCGCGACTGCCACGACAACCTGCCCGTTTGCCTGCTCAAATCCTGGACACCCGAGCAGCTCGACTATATGCATGACATAGCCTGGTGGCGCGCCATGATCGAGCCGACCCCCGGCGTCGAGATTGTCTCGATGCAGCCCATGCTCTGCACAGACGAAGCATGGGAAGACTGGCTCGCCTGCGACAACGAATATGCAGCAGGCGACCGCGCTGCCGTTGAAGCCGGCGCGCTCGAATACCTCAACACCATCGCCATCATGCTGAGGAAGCTCTAAACAATAGCCGCGCGAGCCGTAAACAAACGGCCTCGCGCGGCTTCTTTAAAACGAGTTCTAAACAAACGCAAAGCGCAATACGCTACTTGCGCAGCGACTTGGGCAGCGGAATGCCGGCGGCGATAACGGCGGCGATGATCATGCAGACGATGCCCTTGAGCGGGAAGCACATGAGCAGCAGGCCCACGGCCATGACGGGCTGACGCATGACCGCACCCATCGTCGATGCCGTGCAGACGGCGACGCAAAAGACCGGATCGGCGCCCGTAAGGATGGCAAGACCATAGCCCAGGCTCACGCCCGAGAAGATAACGGGGAAGAAGTGGCCGCCGCGCCAACCAAGGTTGATGAGGACAGGCGTCAACATGGCCTTGACAAGACCGGTTGCAATAAGCACGCCAGCGGGAATGGTCATATAGGTCTCCATGAGCACGTCGGCCTGGGTCTCGCCGGCAAACATGGTGTAGGGCAAAACCGTGCCGCAGATGGCGAGCGCCAGACCGGCCAGCATGGCTTTGACGACAGGGCGCTCCCCCACGGCATGAGCCAATGCCTCACTCGCGTGCTCCGAGACAAAGTACAGCCAGCCACAGGCCGTGCCGACGAGCGCCAGGGGAATAAGCCAGGCAAGCTCGAGGTTGCCCACCTCGGCGGCCTCGAACCTGGGCATGCCCATGCCGCCGCCCATGAGCTGGCCGAGCAGCAGATAGGTGCCCAAGCCGCCGGCAATCGCAATGCCGTAGACCACCGTCTTTTGCGCCTTGGGCAGTTTGATGGTGATCTCGCCGGACGCGGACTCATCGTCGGCGTCTTCGCCCTGGCCGTCAGCACTTCCGGCAAGCGGCGCCACAAAGCCAAACACGGGCGCGGTAAAGAGCGCCGTCAGAGCAGCCTGGGTGCCCAGCAGCGTGAGCTCCCTAAACTCAGTTCCAAAGCGACGCATGCGATCGCCGACCCAGCTGCATAGTCCCGCGATAACGCCGGTCAGGCCGGCCTCCGGTCCAATACTTCCGCCAAACAGCAACGGCAGCAGCGCCGCAATCGACAGCTTGCCCAGATTGTCGTACGGGTAGCGACCGTCTTGCTTGACCTTGGCCATGACCTGGTTGAGGTCGTCGGTCTTGGCGCCCGTCATCTTTTCGTACAGGCCAATCACCAAGCCGCCCAGCAGGCAGACAAAAAACGGGTACGGCAAAAAGCCAAACGGACCGCTGGCGAGTTCGGGCGAAGAGACACCCAGCATATGCGGGACCTCGGTCCACAAATAATCAATGCCGTGCTCCATCGCAAAGAAGAATAGCCAGACTGCAGCACCCGCGAGTGCACCGGTCACGGCAACGCTGACCAAAAACAGCGCGCGGTTTGTGGGTTTGGCAAGGTTATCCATCGGGTCCTCCCGCGGTCAAAATCGACATAGATACATTAATTGTAGAGCGAGCGTTGCTGAACGAGCTAACCATCTGCGCCGCAAACGGCACCATTGGGATTCACAGCGGGGAAGGCTCAAGACTTATCCGTTGATAATCGAGGCAATCTCGCGCAAATCGTCGGCAAAGTAGATGCCGTGCTGGCGCCTCGAGCTCGAAAGCCCCTTATCGATCATATGCCCGAGCAGCGCCTTGAGGTCGTTGTAGTAACCGTCCAGGTTGTACAGAATGCACGGAGCACTCAGGTGTCCCAACGATACCGCAGACATGACCTCGGCAATCTCCTCGAGCGTGCCCGTCCCGCCGGGAAAGGCAATGAAGGCATCACCAAGCTCAATCATCTTGGCTTTGCGCTCAGCCATATCGCTCGTCACGATAAGGTCGTCAATACCTTCGTGTTGAAACTCTGCCTC
The DNA here is from genome assembly GCA_900550415.1 of uncultured Collinsella sp. Classification (GTDB taxonomy): domain Bacteria; phylum Actinomycetota; class Coriobacteriia; order Coriobacteriales; family Coriobacteriaceae; genus Collinsella. Next base: position 4,060 of record URSO01000002.1, on the reverse strand, counting down.
GATAAAAAAGCTCGGCTCAACGCCCGTCACATGCCCGCCAGCATCGAGCACGCTATCGGCAAGCGAGCCCATCAGGCCCGATTTGGACCCGCCGTATACCAGCGCGTGCCCGTTGGAGCCAATCCAGTTGCCCAGCTCTTGCACCGCAGGCAGAAACGCCGGGTCATTGCCGACGCTGGCGCCCAGATACACGGTGATATTCATATTCAGTCCCCCTCGTCGTGACGCACGGCGCCCGTTCTAGCGTTGGCGTCGGCGATATTCGCGCACGCGGCGCGACAGGTCAGCGAGCTCGTCACGATCGAGCTCTTCCAAATGCTCAAGATCATCCATGAAGCGCGCCATGGTGTCCTTTTGGCGCAGCTTGATGAGCGTATTGCAGTAGTTCACCGCCACGCCCGTAAGCATGGCGATATAGAAGATACTGATGACGCTTAGGATGACGGTAATGCCGCGGGCAACCGGCGTTTCTGCCGGGATATCGCCAAAGCCGATCGTCGAGACCGTCTCAAAGCTAAACCAGAGACCATCACCAAAGGTGAGGGTCGTAGGCTCGGACAGCCAGACAGCCGTCGAGCACAGCAGGTAAAAGATAAGAAACAGGCCCGTGATGCGTGCAAAGCCAGCCTGTCGCAGCACATCGGCAAGCGTCCTCAACCTGTTCATCGCGACCCTTTCCACGGACAACCAATCACGTTCGCTCGGTATTGTCCCACAACCGGCAGTTAGGGACGTTCCTTTTGTGCCGGACAGATTGGGACTGTCCCCAACTGCCGGGCGGGACCGTTTAGCGGTGCAGCTGCCGACTGGGCAGGCTGAGCTGGTATCCTTATGCGGTAATGTCTCGATTCGTTAGGATTGCATGTGAGAGCTTCCGCTGTCCTTCGTTCAGTTATATATCGCACCTTGGCCGTCGCGCTTGCCGTGCTCGCCGTACTGAGCACCATCATGCCCGCCCCCGCCTATGCCGCCAATACCGATCAGCAGGTCAAAACGGTCCGCGTTGGTTGGCTCGTCAACAACGAGGGCTTCCAGGACGGCACCCCCGGCGAGCGTCTCTCGGGATGGGGTTACGATTACCTCCAGACCCTGTCGTACTACACGCCCGGCTGGCGGTACGAATACGTCTCCGGCACCTTCACCGAGCTTATGGACATGCTCGAGGCGGGCGAGATCGACCTCATGTCCAACATCTCCTACTCCGAGGAACGCGCCCAAAAGCTGCTCTTTTCCTCGAACCCCGAGGGCACTGAGCGCTACTACATCTACGCCAAGCCCGAGCGCGACGATCTGGCCAAGGGTGACCCCCAAGCGCTCCAAGGCCTTACCATCGGCTGCAACCCCGGCGTTATGCAAACCTTCGTTGGCCAGCAGTGGCTCACCAACGAAGGAATCGCCTGCACATACAGGGAGTATGACGGAAACTCCGTTCTCTTTGACGCGCTCGCAAACAACGAGGTCGATGCCATCATCATGGACGACACGACCTCGTCGCCCAGCGCCTCCCCCATGTTCTACATTGGTTCGAGCGACTACTACTTTGCCGTCCCCAAAAGCCGCCCCGACCTGATGGACGACATCAATGCCGCCATGACGGCAATCGCCCGCGTCAACCCACGCTATATCGACGAAGTCAAATCTAACTACTCGGCCCAAAACAGCGGTTCATCATCGCTCAACGGCCCCGAATGTTCCTGGCTCAAAGCAAACAACAACACCATCACGCTCGGCTACATTACGGGCAAACTCCCCTACTGTAACGAAGACGAAGACGGCGAAATGGAAGGTTCGCTCGCATCGCTTGCGACGACGCTGCACGATAAATTTGGCATTACGGTCAAAACCGTCGCCTTTGATAGCTACAAGATGATGTCAAGGGCCCTGTCAAAGGGAAGCATAGACGTTGCGCTGCCGGTATACCGAGATTGCTGGTTTGCCGAGCAAACAGGCGTTGTGCAGTCGGTATCGTTGGGGACCATGTCCCTCACCGCCATCCACACCGGCAGCAACCTGAACAAAGACCTTCAGAACATCGCCTGTACCAAATCATCGTTTGTCAACAAAAATGCACTTGGAAGTCTGTTCCCCACAGCGACCGTGACCGAATACCAATCCGACGATGAAGCGTTCGATGCCCTCAGGAAGGGAACGGCACACTGCATCGTCGCTCCCAGTTCACGCGTAAAAACCATCGGCGACCGTTACGATCTCGAGGACTGCGAGACGGTCGAGCTCCCTGACACTTGTGAGCTCTCGTGCTGGATTTCGCGCGGAAAGCCCGAGCTGCTGGGTATCATCAACAAGGGCATCATCAATGCCGGAGAATCGCTCTCCGCAAGCAATTTCTCCTCCACGTCGTACACGGCCCAGGAATCCAACACGCTTCAATTCCTTTATCGCAACCGCACCGCCATTGCAGCTACCCTCATCGGTATGTTGTCGGTCGGCATCGTCCTGCTCATCTGGGCGCTCGTGCGCGCTCGAACCGAGCGCAAAAAAGCCGATGCCGCCAACGCCGCTAAGACAGCATTCCTCACGCGCATGAGTCACGACATCCGCACGCCGCTCAACGGCATCCTGGGCCTTATCGAAATTGAGGAATTGAAGGAAGGCGATATGCAAGTCGCCCGCGAAAGCCGCGCCAAGGCGCGTGTTGCCGCCAATCACCTGCTCTCGCTGATCAACGATATCCTCGAGATGGGCAAAATCGAAGACCGCAAGCTAACGCTGGAACATGCGCCTTTTAACCTCAAAGAGCTCTGTGACGATGCGCTGGTGCTATGCAAGCTCCGCGCGTCCGGTAACGGCATCACAATGCAGAACAATAGCCTGCCGTACGCCACGGGGCCATACATGATCGGCAGTCCCACCCATATCCGACGGATCATAATCAACCTGCTAGACAACAGCATTAAGTACAACAAGCACGGCGGCTCCGTCACCTTTAGCTCACAGACCAAGCCACTCGATAACGGACGCGCGCTCTTTTGCTTTAGCGTTTCGGACACCGGCATTGGCATGACTCCCGAGTTTTTAAAGCATATCTATGAGCCGTTTGCCCAGGAAGGTGACGATGCGCGCAGCAAGTTCCAGGGAACCGGCATGGGCATGCCAATCGTCAAGTCGCTTATTGAACTGATGGGCGGCACCATCGAAGTCACCAGCGAACTCCATGTGGGCACCACGTTCTACGTGGAAATTCCGCTCGATATCGACAAGAACCCCCGGGCGCGGGCGAATACGGTCGAGAGGGCGCTCGACTGCTCGCTCGCCGACATGAACGTGCTGCTCGCCTATTACAATCTGCTGGATGACTGGGAGGACGAGAAAAACTACGCGGCGTTTACAGTGGCAAAGGCTTTGAAAAAATCTGTGACACGCATCGAGGCATCGTATCCGCGCCAGACGAAAGCAGTGCAGGATTACCTCGAAAAGCTGCATGCATGCGAGAAGGAAAACAATCCAGACCTCGATCTTGCGGCGGGCTATACCGGAGAGGTGATGGCGGAGATCTATATTCCGGAGGAGGACATCTGGAGCGATGATCTGCGCCAGGTCGGCTTTTACATCGGAAAATTCATTTACCTGATGGATGCGCTTGATGACGTGGAAAAAGATAAAAAGAGCGGAAACTACAACCCGTTTCTGTCCATCGCAGATCAGCCGGACTTCGAGGAAACCGCAGAAAAAATCCTGCTGATGATGACGGCGGAAGCGTCGCGTGCATTTGAAAAACTTCCGATCCTGGAAAATGTAGACATTCTGCGAAATATATTGTATGCTGGTATCTGGGAAAAATACGAAATGCGAAAAAGCGCAAAAGAGCGCCAAAAAGAGGAGAAATAAAGACTGATGACAGATCCATATGAGGTGCTGGCCGTGTCCCGCGGGGCTTCGGACGATGAAATCAAAAAAGCATACCGAAAACTCAGCCGGACGTATCACCCGGATGCCAATATCAATAATCCGAATAAAGCAGAAGCAGAAGAAAAATTCAAACAGGTGCAGCAGGCGTACAAACAGATCATGGATGAACGCGAGCACGGCACCTCGTACCAGA
>URSO01000001.1 GCA_900550415.1 uncultured Collinsella sp. | reverse complement strand
CGGTCAGGCCGCTGTCGCCCTGCGGGCCGCCGATGACGAAGCGGCCGGTCGGGTTGACATAAATTTTCGTTTCGCTGTCGAGCAGGCCCGCGGGGATGGTGGGCTTGATGACCAGCTCGATCATATCGCGGCGGATGGTCTCCAGTTCCGCCTCAGGCGCGTGCTGCGTGGAGACGACCACGGTGTCGAGCATCGTGGTGTCGCCCTGCTTGACCAGACAGGCGCCGGTGGCCTGCTTGGCAAGCTCGCCGGACTCAAAGGTGTAGGTCTTGCCGTACAGCTCAAAGGTCTTGGATACGAGTGTCATTGTTCTCCTTTACCCCGCAGGCCCCTTGCCTGCGGGCTTCTCATGTGACGCGGGCCCCCTGCCCCCGCCACGCTTCAGAGCGTGATTGTTCACGCCCTTACACAAAAAGAGCGCCCCGCTGCGCAGGACGCTCTTAGCATGTACAAATCCTACTGGATGTTGTCGCGGATGCCCAGAGCCTTGATGAGCTCACGGTACTCGACGATGTCGTTCTTCTTGATGTAGGAGAGAAGACGACGACGACGGCCGACGAGCATGAGCAGGCCACGACGGGTGTGGAAGTCCTTCTGGTGGGACTTCATGTGCTCGGTCAGCTCCTTGATGCGCTCGGTCAGGATGGCGACCTGAACCTTGGGGTTGCCGGTATCGACCGGGGTGTTACCGAACTGGGCAGTCAGCTCCGCCTTGCGCTCTTTGGAAACAGTCATTGTTTCACCTTTCGTTTTGCGTCGCCCACGGGCGACTCGATTCGCCTCGGACTGGGAAGCCGCCGGTGGAGCGAGCAACCAAGGTCGAGGTACCAACAGGTCGTTATGTTACCACAAGCAGCCCGTGCCTGCGCATCATCACCGACCCAACATGAATTCCATCGCACGGAGGCGCTGATCGGTGTGCGTCGCAGCCCACACATGCGAAAGCCCGAGCAAGAACGCCGCCGTATGCGTGTCGATCCTCTCGACCATAAGCGCATCGAAGGTCATGGACATGAGGGCGCGCAGCCACGCGACCTCACCGGTCGACACCAGCTCGGCACCCGGAACGCTCGACGCGCACGACCCGCACATGAGACCGCCCGCCTGGGGCGAAAAATACGACAGCATGGGGTCTCTGCACAGCACGCAGGCCGAAAAATCGGGTCGATAGCCAACGTGCGACAGCAGCTTAAAGACATATGCCGCCACAAGTAGATCCATATGCGCCGCGTCGAGCCCGCTGCCCACCAGGGCAAGCGCTCGCTGCGTTATGGCAAAGGTAAACGGGTCCTCGGCGTCCTCGAACGAGCACACGCGCGCGACCTCGGCGATCGCGCTTGCGGCGCATGTCATCTCGTAATCGGGAGCAGCGCCGAGCGGCGCCTCCATAAGCTCGGCCTGGGAAACCACGTCGAGCGACCGTCCATGCGCAAGCAGCAGATCAACGGTACAGAACATCTCGCAGCGCGCAGCCAGGCGTCCGCCGGGTTTGCGGGCGCCCTTTGCCACAGCACGAACCTGCCGACCCCGCTCGTCAAGCATCGTCAGGATCAGGTCCGTCTCTTTGAGCTTCGTCTTATCGAGCACGAGCACTTTCGTGCGATATGTACGAGAACCTGCCATTCGCGCCGCGTGTCCCTAATCCTCGGCGTTATAGCCAAAGCGGCGAATCTGGGCCTCGTCGTCACGCCAGCCGGCCTTGACCCTCACGTCCAGCTCCAAAAAGACCTGGGTGCCAAAGATGCGCTCAAGGTCGCGACGGGCGTCGATGCCGATATGTTTGATCATCTCGCCGCCCTTGCCGATGATGATGCCCTTTTGGCCCTCGCGCTCGACGTAAATGGTGGCGTGCACGCGCAGCACCTTCTTGGTCTGCTCAAGCGCATCGCAAATCACGCCCACGGAGTGCGGGATCTCATCACGGGTGCGGCGCAAGACCTTCTCGCGCACAAACTCGGCAACGAGCGTCTCATCGGAAGCGTCGGTACCCATGTCCTCGGGGAACCAACGCGGACCCTCGGGCAAAAAGTGCGCAACGGTCTCGATGAAGGCATCGACGTTAAAGTTCTTGACCGACGACGTCACGATCTCGTCGTCATATTCCATAAGCTCGTGGGCGGCCTTAAGCTGCTCCATGACCTGTGCGGGGTCGGCTTCATCGGCCTTGGTGAGCACCAGGACCTTCTTGGAACGGGCATTCTTGACACGCTCGGCAACCCAGGCGTCTCCCCTGCCGATCGGTTTAGTGGCATCAATCAAAAACGCGACAACATCGACATCGTTCAGCTCGAACAGCGCGCTCTTGTTGAGCTCGGACCCTAGACCGTCCTTGGGCTTGTGGATACCCGGGGTATCGACAAAGACCAGCTGGTAGCCGGGGCGGTTGACGACGGCGTGCATGCGACGGCGGGTCGTCTGGGCCACCGGCGAAGTGATGGCGACCTTTTTGCCATAGCAGGCGTTGAGCAGCGTTGACTTACCGGCGTTGGGGCGGCCGACCAAGGCCACGAAGCCACTGCGGAAACCGGGCTCAACGTCGCCAAAGCCCGCGAGGCTGTCGTCCTCGTCGCACAGGGCGTCGAGTTCCTCGTCGCTCATGCCCTCAAACGGGTCGAACTCCTCGACTTCCTCATAGGCCTCGGTCGCCTTAGCATCCGGGGACTCGTCGTCCAAAATTTCATCGATAGGCTGCATATTGTCGGACATGGGAATCCCTTTCTAAATAAAGCCGAGCGCGTGGGCAAATACAAGCAAGCCCACAATCGCGGCGGTGATTGAAAGTACGTATACCGAGGCGGCGGCGATGTCCTTGGCGCGTTTTGCCAGCGGATGGAGCTCCTGGGTCGCCAGATCGACAATGGCCTCCATGGCGGTATTGCACAGCTCGCCGTGAATCACCAGGCCGCAGCAGATGATAATCGTGGCCCACTCGGCAATGTCGAGCCCCACGATGCAGCCGGCAATGACGGTGCACACGCCCGCCACGAGCATGACCTTAATGTTGCGCTCGGTCTTGACGGCGGTGACGAAGCCCTCCATGGCGTAAGAAAACGACTTTAAGAAGGACGGATGGTCCTTGTTCGATCCGGGAATCATAGACGGCTCCTAGTCGTGGGCGTGGTTGGTGATGGGGCCGACGTGGACTAGCTTGGGGTCCTCGCCGCGCTCGAGCGCCAGATCGCGCAGGATGGCGTCCTCGCGGGCCTCCATGACCTCGGCCTCGTCGTCCTCGATATGGTCATACCCCAGCAGGTGCAGCATGCCGTGTACGAGCATCAGGCGGCACTCGTCGGCAGGGCTATTGCCAAAGCCGGGGGCCTGACGGGCAATGACCTGCGGGGCCAAGATGATATCGCCGAGCTCGAGCGTCTCGTCGGCGGGAATATCCTCGTCAAAGGCCGAGTCGCATTCAAACGAGAGCACATCGGTGGTGCGGTCGATGCCACGCCACTCGTGGTTGAGCTCGTGCATCTCGTCCTCGTCGACATACGAAAGGGAAATCTCGACTTCACGTTCAACGCCCTCGGCGGCAAGCACAACCTCGCAGATGTGCTCCACCTCCTGCGCGTCGAGCAGCGTATCGAGCTCGGCATCGTTGCTGATCAATACACTCAACGGGACTCCTTTCGGTCGCGCGAGCGCTGCTCGCGCACGTCATCATAAGCATCATATGCCTCAACGATACGACCCACTAGGGCATGGCGCACCACGTCGGCGCGCTCCAGGTGTGCAAACGCCACATCGTCGACACGACCCAAAATCTTCTCAACATCCGCCAAGCCACCACGACGACCCACCAGGTCGCGCTGGCTGAGGTCGCCGGTAATCACGAACTTGGAGTTGAATCCAAGGCGTGTCAGGAACATCTTCATCTGCTCGGGCGTAGTATTTTGCGCCTCGTCGAGCACCACGAAAGCATCGCTCAGCGTACGACCGCGCATATAGGCAAGCGGGGCGATCTCGATCACGCCGCGCTCCATAAGCTCATCGGTGCGCTCGCGATCCATCATGTCAAAAAGGGCGTCGTAGAGCGGACGCATGTACGGATCGATCTTTTCCTCGAGGGTGCCAGGCAAAAAGCCCAGGTTCTCCCCCGCCTCGACAACAGGACGCGTCAAGATCAAACGGCCCACCTCATGGCGCTTGAGCGCGGCAACGGCGAGCGCCATGGCCAGATAGGTCTTACCGGTACCGGCAGGACCCAAGCCAAAGGTGATGGTATGCGAGCGAATGGCATCCACATAGCGCTTTTGCCCGAGCGTCTTGGGGCGAATGACGCGACCGCGATACGAAAGCAGCACGTCATCGCGAAGCGACGTAGCCTCGTGCTCACCATCGCGCAAGACGGCCAGGCAGCGAGAGACATCGTCGGCAGACAGGGTACGACCGGCCGCCGCCTCGCGAAAAGCATGTTCGAAAAAGCGAGCCACGAGTTCGACCTCGTCCGGGTCACCGCTCACGGCGATGCTATCGCCACGGGCGACCACATGGGCGCGAACCAAGCTCTCGAGTGCACGAAGGACGCCGTCGCCTGCGCCCAAAACGCACGAGGGATCAATTCCCTCGGGAACGGTAAGTCTAATCTTCGAGGCTTCCATGGACCTCCCTGCGCGCATGGACCAAGCCGGAATCATCGACTCCGATGATAGCAACATCGAGCAGGCACGGGGCTGTAAGTCCACAGGTATCGTCAAGACGGGCATGATGGAACGAACCGAGCGTCAGGCTGTCACCATACTCGAGCACGGCACGCTCGACAGTGCCCACGCGACGACGAGCATCGGCAACAGCGAGCTCCTGCGCCGTGTCTCGCATACGACGGCTGCGCTCGGCCATAACCTCGGGCGGCACCTGGTCGGGCATGTCGGCAGCAAGGGTACCGGGACGCTTGCTATAGCGGAACACGTGCATACGCGAGAAACCCACACGGCGGCACAGCGCCAGCGACTCCTCGAACTCCTCGTCCGTCTCACCAGGAAAACCGACGATGACATCGCACGAAAGAGACGCCTGGGGCAAGTTGGCGCGAATCATACGCACCGTGTCCTCAAAGGCCTCCGCACTATAGGGACGACCCATGCGATGCAAGGTCGCCGTACAGCCGGACTGCACGGGCAGGTGCAAAAACGGGGCGATACGCTGCGGATAGCGCGCCATAACCTTAAGCAGGCGCTCAGAGATATCCATGGGCTCGACCGAGGAAATGCGCACATGCGCAATAGTCGTGCGCTCCATGATGGCCTCGAGCAGCTCATCGATTTCGACATGCTCGTCGGTCGCGCTCTTGCCATCGTAGGCACCCAGGTTCACACCGGTCAGCACCACCTCGGGCACGCCGGCCTCCTGGGCCTCGCGAACTTGCTCAAGCACGGACTCGACGGGCACGGAGCGCTCGGGGCCGCGCGCCTTCCACACAATGCAATAGGTACAGCGATGGTTGCAGCCGTCCTGGATCTTCACGCCCAGGCGAGAGCGACCGAGCGCATCGACCACCTCGCCATCGCTGCAGGCGGGAACGCTATCGGACTCAACGCCCAGCACCTCGCAGACACGTTCGGCGACATCGATCTTGGACGGCTCGGCGATCACGCGATCCGAAAGCTCCAACAGCTCCTCGGGATGCAAATTGACCACGCAACCGGTCACGAGCACATAGGGCTCATTTGGATGGGCCAGCGCATGACGGACGGCCTTACGGGTCTTGGCCTCAGCCTCGCCCGTAACGGCACAGGTGTTAATGACGATCAAATCGGCATCCTGGGGCTCCACAATAGCAAAGCCCAGGCGCATAAGATCGGCAGTGATACGGTCAGACTCAACCCGGTTGACACGGCAGCCGAGGTTGACGACGGAAATATGGGGTGCGAGCACGCGGGCTCCTTAATCGAGGATATCGTCGAGGGCACTCTTGATACGGTCGGTCACCGACTTCTTACCGGAAGCGACGTCATCGCCCATCTCATCGGCAAAAGCACGGAGCAGCTCGCGTTGCTTATTGGAAAGATTGGTGGGAACGACCACGCGCAGTTGCACGATCAGGCGGCCACGCGAACCGCCACCGCCAATGCGCGGCATGCCGTAATTATTGACGCTCACGGTGTCGCCGTACTGGGCGCCGGCGGGAACCGTCACCTTAACGACCTCGTCGGGCATAATGCCCTCGACCTCGATCTCGCAGCCGAGCGCAGCCTGCGCAATCGAGATATCGCTCACCAGGTATAGGTCGTCACCGTTGCGCTTAAAGCGCTCATGGTCGGCAACGCGCACGTTGACAATCAGGTCGCCAGAAGGCTCGCCGCGAAGGCCGGCCTCGCCAAAGCCGCTCACACGCAGCTGGCGACCGGTCGAAACGCCGGCGGGAATATCGATGTCGATCTTTTCGTGCGAAGGCGTGCGGCCCTGACCGTCGCAGGTCTCGCAGGGATGGTCGATAACCGTGCCCTCGCCATGGCAGTCGGGGCAAGGCGAGGAAGACTGAACCTGGCCCAAAAACGATCGCTGAACCGTCGTGACGTAGCCCGTACCGTGGCAGCGACTGCACTGCTTTTCCTGTGCACCCTCGGCCCTACCGGTACCGTTGCAGTCCTCGCAAGGAGCAAGGCGATCATAGCTGATAGTCTTTTTGCAGCCGAGTGCCGCCTCCTCGAGCGTCACCGAAAGCGAGATGGCCATGTCACGTCCGCGACGACGCTCACGACGGCTGCGGGCGCCACCACCGGCGCCACCGCCAAAGAACGACGAGAACAGGTCGTCCATGCCCATGCCACCAAAGATATCGTTGATGTCGACATAGCCCGAACCACCAGGACCGTCGGCAGCGCCGTAACGGTCGTAGTTAGCACGCTTCTGATCATCGGAAAGAACGGAATAGGCCTCGTTGAGCTCCTTGAACTTGGCCTCGGCCTCGGGATCGTCCGAAACATCCGGATGTACGGTACGGGCCTTCTTTAAAAACGCACGCTTAATCGTCCGCGCGTCGGCATCCCTGTCGACGCCAAGCACCTCGTAGTAATCCCTATTTTCCGACACGACCGAATCCTTCCGACTTTCATTATTGTCACAGTGCGTCCTATACCCAAGCTGGGCCGACCGCAAACAAAGGGTTTGATGTTATTGCATTTGATACGGCGAAAGCATGGCCCGTTGCGAGCAGCTCGCGAACCAAACCGACACGAGCGCGAACATGAAGCCGTTGGCAAAACCGTTGGCAAACTGCATCGCACCGCGCTTCCACCACAGCAGGCTGCGATGAAGCACACCGTCCGAAAGCACCATGAACAGGCCCATGGTAAACGGAATAAAGCACATCACGGCAAAGGCCGAGAACACTCCCGAGATGGCCGACAGCACCAAAAACGGCGCCACAATGCCCATCAGGTAAAAGCCAGTACGAGCTTTGCCTTCCAAGCGCTCGGCCTCAACATGGGCGCGGCCGACCAGGTCGCCGCCCGCGGCACCGTTAGTGCCAGCATGGCCCATGCCGCTAATGCGGACCTCGTCGCCATCGTGCGTGCCGGCAGGAAACTCAATCGTCTGCTCGGAGGTCACACGGGTTCGCCCGCTGCCACCGCAATCGGGGCAGGGGTCGGCCACGACCTTACCGGAACCGCCGCACTCGGGGCAGACCGACTGGAACGTGCCCGCACCAAACAGGAAGGACAGGTCGACGTCGATGTGGCCGCGGCCACCGCAGCTCGGGCAGGTATGGGCATGCTCAGACGAAACGGAGCCCGAGCCGCCGCAGTTGCTACAGGTATCGAAGCGCGTGTAGCGGACGGTCTTGCGGGCACCGCCCTTGGCCTCCTTGGCGTCGAGTTTGATATCGACGACCACGTTGGCGCCGTTCTCGGGATTGTAGGCAGCCTGGCCGCGACGCTGCTGGCCCCAGGCGCCACCAAAGGGAAAGCCGCCCTCAAAGGGATTGCCATAGCCCGTGCTGCCGGCGTAGCCGCCACCATAGGGCGAAGCCGTAGGAGCACCGGCAAAGGGATTGCCAGAACGCATGGCGTCGTAGCGCGCACGTTTTTGCTCATCCGAAAGCACGGCGTAGGCCTCGGAAACCTCTTTAAACTTTTCCTCGGCATCCGGCTCTTTATTGACGTCCGGATGGAGCTTACGGGCCTTTTGCTGGAAGGCCTTTTGAATATCACGTGAGGTGGCGTCCTTGGAGACACCCAGAATCTCGTAGTAATCTTTTTCGTTCATCGTCGCCATGCGCGGCAACCTCCTGCTCACAGCAGCGTATATATTCCGGTAATTCTACCCGAGCGGCCTAAGCTAGATCCCAAAACAGCTCGAACAGAACATTTCCATCGAGCCAGCCCAGATGGGTCGGCGCCAGACGAGCTCGGACATGGCCCGCGACGACATCTGCCGAAGTGAAGGGTCCCTCATGACCCCAGAGCGTCTCGGGCACCCAAGTGGCAAGACCCAATTCGAGCGCGCGATCGCAGGCAGCTGCCAGCTCGCCCGTTGGGATGACGCAAGCTGCACGAGCCAACAGGTCGGACGCAACGCCGCGCGTCATGCGACAAGCGAGCATCAAGTCTTCGGCGACAGCCTCGCGCTGCGACAGATATTCGGCCTCGAACGCCGTCGCGTCATCGTCACGTTGCACCAGACGCACGCGGTACGCATCGCCTCGAGAAGACACGCCGGGGAACAAACCTGCAAGACGGTCGAAATCCTCGTCGTCGAGCATGCCCGCGGCAGAACGACCCAGGCCCAGGTAGCCCCGTCCGGTCCAGTAGGCAATGTTATGGGCGCATTCATGGCCGTCGAGCGCGTAGCTTGCCACCTCATACGGATGATAGCCGGCCGTACCCAGGCGCTCACGCGCCGCGTCCATGCACAAAGCCTGAAAATCCTCGTCGGGCTCGAGCGACTCGTCACGGCACGCCATGCGATAGAGTGGCGTACCCTCCTCGAGCGTGAGCGGGTAGACCGACACATGATGAGGCGCCGCCTCCAACACGCCATCGAGCGTGCTCCGCCAGCTTGCGGCCGTCTGCCCGGGTAGGCCGCACATCAGGTCGCACGACACATCGAGGCCAGCGTCCTTCACCGTCGCGATAGCCGCAAGTGCCCGATTAGCATCGTGAATGCGGCCAATAGCAGCCAGCTCGGTATTGTCGAGGGTTTGCACGCCCAGAGAGATGCGCGTGACACCCGCCTCGGCAAGCGCGGTGGCGAGCTCGGCGGTCAGCGACTCAGGATTGGCTTCGCAAGTAAATTCAACGGGCTTGCACCACATGGAGATACGACGGGCAAGTTTCACCAGGCGCTCCCCAGCAAGTGACGGCGTGCCGCCGCCAATATAGACCATGCGGACCTGCGCAAGCGCCCCGGCGTCGCCAAAGGAATCGAGGCGCGCATACAGCTGCTCAAAATAGGAATCGAGCGCAGCATCCAAATCACACAGAGCAAAGCTGCGCGAGTCAAAGTCGCAATAGCGGCATTTTTGAGCGCAAAACGGCACGTGCACGTACAGCGCGGTAACGGCCACTCTTAAGCCTCCAGCGGATGATCGGGCACCGACTCACCGGCGGCAAGCGCGGCCTCGCAGGCCACCACATCGCGCTCGATATCATCGACCAGCGACATGAACTCCTCGTACGTAGAGCAACGCACCACCTGAGCGCGCCAGGCGGCGGCATGGGGCATGCCCTTTAAGTACCAGCTTGCGTACGTGCGAGCACGCGACATGAGCGGCAGAAGCTCGTGCGTCAACGTCAGGTGCTCGCGCAGAGCCTCCAGGCGCTCGACCGAGGAGCGAGAAGGAACCGGCGTGCCATCGAGTGCAAGGGCTCGGGCATCGCCGAACACCCACGGATTGCCGTAGATACCGCGCGCGATAAACACCGCGCTGGCACCCGAGCCGTGCAGATGCTCAGCAGCGTCCTCGGCCGAGAACACATCGCCCGAACCAATCACGGGAATCTCGACAGAATCGGCAACCTCATCGACGACCGACCAGTCGGCCTGGCCCGTGTAGAGCTGCGTGGCGCAACGACCATGCACGGCGACTGCGGCAGCCCCTGCGCCCTCAAGCATCTGGGCAAATGTCGCGGCATTGCGGTCCTCGGCATAAAAGCCCTTGCGGATCTTGACGGTCACGGGCACGTGCGCCGCGCCCACCGTGGCCTCGACGATCTTCTCCGCCAGGTCGGGCGTGCGCATGAGCGCCGAGCCCTCGCCCTTGGTAACGACCTTGCGGGCGGGGCATGCCATATTGATATCGATGAGCGACAGGCGGTCGCCAACGCGCTCCTCGACGGCGGCGACGGCGCTCGCAAACTGATCGGGCTTGGAGCCAAAGAGCTGCACACAAATCTGCTGTTCCTCGTCGGCCGGCAGCACCAGGCGCCACGTTTTGTTGCTGGCATAGGCAAGGCCTGCCACGCTCACCATCTCGCTGTAGGCAAGGTTGGCACCGCGGCGGCGGCACATGATGCGGTAGGCGGGGTCGGTCACGCCCGCCATGGGAGCCATAAGGAACGGCTGCTCGGCATAGGCACCCAGCAGCCGCTTGCTGTATTCAGAAAGCGCCATGGACCTACTCGTCCACCTTGAGGATCGCCATAAACGCCTCCTGCGGGACCTCGACCGAGCCGATGGCCTTCATGCGCTTCTTGCCCTCTTTCTGCTTCTCGAGCAGTTTGCGCTTACGCGAGATATCGCCGCCGTAGCACTTGGCAAGAACGTCCTTGCGACGCGCCTTGACGGTGGAACGGGCGATGATCTTGTTGCCGATAGCACCCTGGATGGGCACCTCGAACAGCTGACGCGGGATGATCTCCTTGAGCTTGTCGCACAGGCCACGGGCCAGGCCATATGCCTTGTCCTTATGGACGATAAACGAAAGCGCGTCCACCTCGTCGCCCGAAAGCAAAATATCGAGCTTCACGAGCTCGGAGGGACGGTACTCGTTGAACTCGTAGTCGAGCGAGGCATAGCCCTTGGTGCGGCTCTTGAGCTGATCGAAGAAGTCCAAGATGAGCTCGGCGAGCGGCATATCGAAGCGCATCTCGACCGATTTGCTCGTCAGGTGGATCATGTCGGTTGTGACGCCGCGGTGCTCGATGGCGAGCTGCATGACGGCACCCGTGTACTCAGGCGGGCAGATGATCTTTGCCTTGAGGTAGGGTTCCTCGATACGATCGATGCGTGTGGCCTCGGGAAGGTCCTGCGGACTGCGGACATCGATCATTTCGCCGTCGGTCTTGTAGACGTGATAATCAACCGAGGGACTCGTGGCAATGAGGTCCAGGTTGAACTCGCGCTCCAGGCGTTCCTTGACGACTTCCATGTGCAGCAGGCCCAGGAAGCCCACGCGGAAGCCAAAGCCGAGCGCCACCGAGGTCTCGGGCTCCCACACCAACGACGGGTCGTTGACGTGCAGCTTATCGAGGGCGTCGCGCAGATTCTCGTAGTCCTTGTTGTCGATCGGGAACAGGCCCGTGTAGACCATGGGCTTGGCCTCGCGGTAGCCCGGAAGCGGCTCGGGGCAGGGGTTCGACGCCCACGTAAGGGTATCGCCCACGCGAACGGCCTCGGGATCCTTCAAGCCCGTGACCACATATCCGACCTCGCCGACCGTCAGCGCGTCGACCGGGGTCTCGGCAGGACGCTTGACGCCCACGCCGTCGACCAAAAAGTCGCCCTTGGCTTGCATCATAAGCAGGGTATCGCCCTTTTTGATGGAACCATCGAAGACGCGCACCGTAGCCACCACACCGCGATACTCGTCAAAGTACGAATCCAAAATGAGCGCTTTGAGCGGAGCGTTTGCATCGCCCTTAGGCGGCGAAATCAAAAAGACGATGGACTCCAGCAGATCGTGAATGCCCTCGCCGGTCTTGCCCGAGACGCACACGGCATCATCGGCGGGAATCGCCAGGTCGTCCTCGATCTCGGTCTTAACCTCGTCGGGATGGGCCGAGGGCAGGTCGATCTTGTTGATGGCCGGCACAATGTCCAGATTGGCGTTCATGGCGAGCGTCGCGTTGGAAACGGTCTGCGCCTCGACGCCCTGCGTGGCGTCGACGACGAGCACAGCGCCCTCACAGGCTGCCAGCGAGCGCGAGACCTCATAGGTAAAGTCCACGTGGCCCGGCGTATCGATCAGATTGAACTGATACGTCTCACCATCGTCGGCGTCATAGGAAACGCGGACGGCATTGGACTTGATCGTAATGCCGCGCTCGCGCTCGATATCCATGGTGTCGAGCAGCTGCGACTCCATGTCGCGTTCGTCGACGGTATGGGTGAGCTCGAGGATGCGGTCACTGATCGTGGACTTGCCATGGTCGATGTGCGCAACGATCGAGAAGTTGCGGATGTGGGAAATGTCAATTGAAGTATTCATGCGGACTATCTTACCCGAGCGGTACAAAAAATGGAGCCTGTTCCATAAAACAGGCTCCATTTATGCGCGTAATCTGTGTGGTGTGAAATTTACAACTTAGGCGTTGATGCTGTTCACGAGCTTGGCAAGACCGGACTTGCGGTTGGAAGCCTGGTTCTTGTGGATAACATGCTTGGCGGCAGCCATGTCGAGACGCTTGGTGACGGTCTTGAGGGCTGCCTGGGCCTTCTCGGCGTCGCCCTCGGCGACGGCGGACTGGACGTGCTTGGTCAGCGTCTTGAGCTCGGACTTGACAGCCTTGTTACGCATGCGAGCTGCCTCATTGGTGCGGATACGCTTCTTCTGAGACTTGATGTTTGCCACTTCTGGAGTTCCTTTCGAGTTCCTTGCAAAAAATGTATGACACCTCTGAGACACGGTGAGGTCATGCAAGCGCCTACTATAGCACGCTCCCCCTCAAAGGGATAGAACGAATTTGTCAAATAGGCAGGTATCATCACGATTTTCTCAAGATGTTCGTAATCCAGAGCAAAAGCGCCGTCTGAGAATCGGCCGAACCCTTGAGCGCGAGCTCCACATCAACGGCACCCTCGAGCGCTGCGACGAGCTCGGTCATCGAAAAACGACGCGCCCAGGTAAGGTGATTCTTGACCTGCCAGGACTGGAGCTTGAGCGTTGCGGCCAGCTCGCGACCCTGCCCACGCGCGTCGAGCGCCTTGGCGACGATAAGCTCGCGAATGCGACCGCACAGCAATGTGTAAGTCCGCACGTAGCTCTTGGAGGGCAGGAGCTTAAAGAGCTCGAGCGAACGCCGCATATCGCGAGCCGAGACGGCGTTGAGGAAGTCCCAGGGTTGGACCTCGGCCGTACGTACAATCCAGCGCTCAACATCGGCAAGTTCAATCTGGGGCGACTCGACCATCTGGGCAAGCTTAGCCAAGTCGTTATCGAGCATGCGCGTGTTTTCGCCCGAACGCGAGACGAGCTCCTCGGCGGCCGCCGTCGAAATCGACTTACCGCGCTGCGTCGCCATCTGCTGAACACGGCGCGGCAGTTCCCAGCGCTTGGTACCCGAGCAATCGACGATAGCCTTCTTGTCGATCTTGGCGATTGCCTTATACAGGCGCGTATTCTTGGCAAGTGAGTCAGCGATGATGAGGCAGACCGTTGTTGGGCTGGGACTCGCCAGATACCCAACGAGCGGCTCCGAGACCGCCTTGGCGAGCTTTGAGCAGCCATCGAGGATTACCAGACGAAACTCGCTGCCCATCGGAAAGGTGTTAAGCGATCCGATAATGGACTCGATATCGGGGTCCTTGGTCATGTCTCGCTCGTCGAGGTTGAACTCGACCATACCCGATTTTTCCAGACGCGCTTTCATACGCGAGACGGCGTGGTCGCGCTTAACTCCGTCGGTACCGACGATCAGATATGCCGGCAGCAAACCGGTTTCGGACATTGCGCTCCCCTCCCGCAGGCCTTCGTATTCGTTCCGTGCCATTCTAGCCCAGGGGCCCACCACACGCCAACGACGTCGTCACGGTAGCTGGCATCGCATCGCAAAGCCATTCGCAGTCGGTGTGACGGTAATGTCGCCGTGTTCGATGGTACACGCGAACACACCACCCGCTTCCTTAACGGCATCGATGCAGGCATCGGACGGATGGCCGTATCGATTCCCCTCACCGGCGCTTGCGAGGGAAAGCTCGGGCTTCAGGACGTCCAGCAACTCGCCATCGACTGAAACCTTGGAGCCGTGATGCCCAAGTTTAAGGACATCGATATCCCCCACCTCCTGCACGAATTCCCGCTCTTGGTCGAGCTCGGCATCACCGGTGAGAAGTATTCGCAGGCCCTTGCCTTCCTGAACATAAGAGAGCAGCAGGACAAGCGAGTCCTCATTTCCCTCGCCATCCACGAACTCGAATGGCCACATCACGCGAGCGCAAAATGAGCCGATGTCGACCGTATCCCCACGGCGCACCTGCCGATACTCCACGCCAGGTCGGTTCAATACCTCGGCAGGAGCATCCTCCAGCGCATCCGCCGCCACGGCAATCGTTCCGACCGAAAACTGTTCGAGCACGGCAGGCAAACCACCCCAGTGGTCCTCATCCCAATGCGTCACAAAGACGGCATCGATATGGTGCACGTTATTGCGAACCAACGCCGCAACCACACGCTCGTCGAGCCCGCAGTCGACGAGAGCTACTGCGCCGCCTTGGCGGATAAGAATCGCATCGGCCTGGCCCACATCGAGCACCGTCACTGAAGGCGGAGCGAATCGATCCCAATAGACGTACGGAATCGCAGCCAAGAGCATCAGGCATGCAAGCCCCACCGCCATAGGACGTGTACGGGGACGCGGCCACCAGACCAGCAGAACCGCCAGCAAACACGGCACTAGGTAAATCCACATGCTATCGGGCGGCACGCTCACGGATGCACCCGGCATGGCGGCAAACAGCTGCTCGAAGAACAGCGCGCAACGGGCGGCAATCATGGGCACAACGAGCGCCCAAGTCCGCAACGGTCCCACAAGCGAAAAGGGAGCCAGAACGATCGACACAGCGAGCAGTACGCTCACCACCGGACCGATGACCGCATTTGCCAACGGAGCAATGAGCGAGAATGTACCGAAGGCAGGAATGGTGATGGGAAGTGTCGCCAGTTGCGAGCATAGCGTGACGGAAAGCATGCTGGCAAAGCCCGATGGCACGCCCAGCTCACCCAAAGCGTAGGTCGCATAGGGGCAAAAGCACAGAATGGCTAAGACGCTGGCACATGAAAGCTGAAAGCCCATCTCGAACAGCACCGTCGGCCGCAGTAGCACAAAGATGGACATGGTTACGAAGAGTGCCGAAAGGCCGTGCCGACGACGCCCCGCGCCGTTTACGACAAGCGTCACGAACACCATGCAGCACGCGCGCACGGCCGAGGGAGACGCGCCCGTAAAGGCAGCGTAGCCCACAAGCGTTATCGCCAATATCGCCCGCTGAAGACCACGTGAGCACCGAGTCTTTTGCAATACGCCCTCGATTACAAACCCCACGATAGCCAAATGGCTGCCCGAGACTGCGATAAGATGCGCCGTTCCCGTCACCGAAAACCAGTCGCCCGCCGGCTGGGCGCGCAGCTCGGCCGAACGACCGCAGACGACACCGGCTATGAGCGCACGCGCCGGGTCGGTCGCAGGCGCGATGGACGCAAGCAGCCCATTTCGCAGCCGATGCAGCGGCCTCGGAGAACCCTCATCGACCGACACAATCCGAACGGCTTTAACCTTGCGCACCTCGCCTCGAAGCACGCGCGATCGTCCATACGCATCGTTCTCAAAACGTGACACGCGACCGATAACACGCACGTGCGCCCCGACCTTGAACTCACGGTCACACGATAGGCGAACCGTTGCCAAGTTCTTACCGTCCGAGCGTGCCTCGCAGGTATAGGAATACACGTCGTCATTTATGGATGGGTCACCCTGCACGACAAACTCGAGACTGCTTGCCGCTCGACCGTCGAGCGTCTTCGAGGCGTTGAGCGCACCCACGGCCCACCACGCCGAAACGACCGCACCCGCTATGAGACCGACGGACGCGGCATACAGCCACCGCTTCAAAGGGGCAAGCCTCGCACAAGAGTGAGCCAGCACAACGAAAACCGCTGCCGCAACGGGAATGGCCCATAGCGGCCCGACCGCCGTCGCCCGCTCCCTCAGCAGCGCATCAGCGGCTATGCTGAGCACCAAGGCGCAGCTCACGCACATGCCGGCACACAGGGCCATCGTCCACGGAATCAGGGGCCGCGGAGGCATCACGTGCTCTCGCTCGGTCGCACTCATACGCAGATGCAATCTTTGATTTTGGCAAGCTTCTTCTCGCCGATTCCCGACACGCGCATCAGATCGTCAACCGAAGCAAAAGCACCGTTCTTTGTCCGCTCATCGATAATCGACTGTGCCATTGAGGGACCGATTCCCGAGAGCGTCTGCAGCTCTGCCGAGCTTGCCGTATTAATGTTTACTAGGCCTGTTGCGCCACCGACGCCTGATGATGCGGAAGTCCCACCATCAACACCGGCTTCCGCAATGGACACCTGCTGCTCCCCTACCGTTGGAACGTGAATTTTTTGTCCATCAGTGACCTTGGATGCACGATTAAGCCCCGTAACGTCTGCTTCGGGCGCCAGCCCGCCGGCGGCATCAATCGCCTGAGCCACCCGCGCCCCGTCTTTGAGGCGATATACACCGGGTGACACCACGGCGCCATCAACATCGACATAGACCTCTGCCGCGGCAGACGCCTTAGGCGAAGAGCCTTCAGATGTCTTTCCACTCGAAGCATCGCCGGATCCCGGCTCCACTAACGTGCCCGAACCATCAGTGCGCTCAAACGACACACCGCCGGCACCGCCGCCAAGGTTCGCCATTGCCAGTCCACTCGCCATCGCAATGACGACCAGTATCGCCATCACCACTGTCTTATGACCGAGCAGTTTGCCCGCCCAACGGTCCATCTTTTTGACTCGTTCGTGTTGTTCGCGCTGCGCCATAGCAAAACCTCCCAACACCATCGTGTCAGGAAAGGAGCTCCGCAACAGCCACGCCCGAAAACCGGTTTTCGAGGTCAAACCAAAAGCTGACCAAAACCTTGCACAAATCTGTCCATTTATTCAGGCACACGTCAGCAAATGAACACTTAGCCGCAAAATGCCCAGATGGCAAAAGACCGACGATGCAGGCGCATCGTCGGTCTATGCACAAATTTACTCGTAATCTTGGTAAATCTCACGCGGAGCAAGCTCCGAATGTTTGCGTTTTAAGGTCTTAGGGGCCTTATATGTGTTGCTCTCGAAGTCGATGTACTCTGTCTGCTTGAGCAGGCGCTCAATCATCTCCTCATGATCAAACAGTTCCCAGGCCTCATGCACGGCATCGAGTTTAGCGTGCGTCTCGGGACGACGCGGCATAAACAGCGTGCAGCAGTCGGGAGCGGCCTCAGTCGAGATATCGAAGGTACCGATCTCCTCGGCGCGCACGATGATCTCCTGCTTGTCCGAACCGATGAGAGGACGGAACACGGGAATCTTCACGGCTTCGTTGACGGCCATGATGTTCTCAAGCGTTTGGGAGGCAACCTGCCCAAGCGATTCGCCCGTAACGATGGCCCTGGCACCCTCGATGTGTGCAATGCGCTCAGCAACCGAATACATAATGCGGCGATACATGATCACGCGCAGGTTGCTGGGACAGGTGACCGAAATCTCACGCTGGCAGTCGCCAAACGGCACCACGTACAGGCGGCCGATCTGGACACCCGGCTCAAGCGCACGGATGATGTCCTGCACCAGGTATTCGCTCGTGTCGGGCGTCTGCGGACGACCGGAGAAATGCACCGGCACGCACACCGCGCCGCGACGCGCGAGCATCCAGGTCGCCACCGGAGAATCGATACCCGACGACAGCAGCGTCACGACCTTGCCGGCAGAACCCACCGGAAGGCCGCCAACGCCGCGCTGGGAGCGCGCATACACGTAGACACTACCCTGAACCACCAGAACGTGCACCATCGCGTCGGGGTCGTGCATCTGGACCTTTTTATCGGGAAACGCGTTGCACAGGACCTCGCCAACCTGTTTGTTGAGATCCATGGAAGTCAGTTCATAATCGGTGTTGGAGCGCCTGGCAACAACTTTAAAGGAGTTGAATTCGCCAAACTCTTCCAACGCCTTAATGGCCGCAGCGCAATATTCTCCCGGCTCTCTGTTTGTATGAAACGCAAGAGAGACGCGAGCGACCCCGGGAACTTTGGCGATAAGCGGGAATGCACGCTCGGCCTCGCCGGAGACCGAGAACGTCACTAGAATGTGACCGGAGATGCGGGTAATTGTGGCAACGGAAAAGGCGGCCAAGGCCGCCTTGATGTTATCCATGAGGATATGCTCAAAATGTGCGCGGTTCTTGCCCTTCAGCCCAACCTCGTGATAGTGGACTAGGCAGACGCGAGCCGCCATTTAGGCTTCAGCAACCTTGTGGCCGAGCGCCTTCTCGTAACGGGCCTCGTCGTAAGAGATGTCGCCGTCGACAATCTCGTCCATAGCCATCGAGATGGTATCGGCACCGGAAAGCCCGATGGTGATGTCATCAACATCCTGGACGGCAAGCACGCGGTTGTGCTGGCCACGCAGCATGCTATTGATGTCGCAGGCGCGCTTGGAGGCAAGCGAAGCGAGCAGGAAGCGGTTGTGATCGGTCTTCTCCAGAAGATCGTCAATGCAAGGCTTTACAACGGACACGGACCTCAGATCCTTTCATGCATATCGAGAACGCGAACGAGCTCATCGGTCGCGCGGTCGAGATCGTCATTCACCACGACGTCGTCGTAGCGGTCGGCAAGGGCAAGCTCATCGGCAGCGTTTGCCATACGCAGCTCAATCGTCTCGGGCGTCTCGGTACCGCGACCGACTAGACGCTCGCGGAGCACCTCAAGCGAAGGCGGCTTGATAAAGATCAGCACGGCCTCGGGGAAACGCTCCTTCACCTGCAGGGCGCCCTGGACATCGATCTCCAAAATCAGAGACGAGCCCGAGGCGAGCTTGGATGTGACCTCGCTCACCAACGTGCCGTAGCAGTTACCGTGGACCTCGGCCCACTCAACAAACTCACCGTTTGCCACGCGGCGGTCGAACTCCTCGCGCGTCAGAAAAAAGTAGTTGACGCCGTCGACCTCACCTTTGCGTGGTGCTCGCGTGGTAGCCGAAACCGTCAGACCCAGGTTCGAGCGGCGCTCGCGCACACGAGTGACGAGCGTACCCTTGCCTGCGCCTGACGGTCCAGAAATCACAAAGAGCTTGGAATCCTGAGCGCTCACTTATTTGGTCAGCTGCTCGAGGAGCTGCTCGCGCTGACGGACACCGAGGCCCTGGACGCGACGAGTAGCGGAGATACCGAGCTCCTCCATGATCTTGGCGGCCTTGGCCTTGCCATAACCGGGGAGAGACTCGATGAGGGTGGAAACCTTCATGCGGGAAGCGATGGGGTCATCGGAGTTGAGCACGGACTCGAGGGACTTCTCGCCCTTCTTGATCTGCTCGCGAAGCTCAGCGCGGGCGTGACGTGCGGCAGCAGCCTTCTCAAGAGCCTGCTTGCGCTGCTCGTCGGTAAGCTGAGGGAGTGCCATTCGTACCTCCAAATAGTTGGGTTATATCTGATTCAATAATTGGCATTTTAGCACGTAGAACGCACAAAAAGCCTAATCGCGGCTCCATAGGTTAGACGATACCCGCAAAAAGTGCAATATACTGCGCCCAAAGTTAAGCCCCTGACCTGCGATTCCACACAAAGGATGGGAAAGTTTACGCAGGCACAGGGGCTATTTTGTGCTAATGAGACCCAAAAGTGGTGACTTAGGGGAATCTTTTACGCGACGTTTTCGACCAGCTCGGCGACGATGGCGTCAAAGGCGGCAACCGGATCGTCGGCACCGGTGATGGGACGGCCCACCACAATGTGGCTTGCGCCACGCTCGATAGCCTGGGAAGGCGTCGCCACGCGGGACTGGTCACCAAGGGCGGCACCCACCGGACGCACACCCGGAGTCACGATCAGGGCATCAGGACCCAGCAGCTCACGCATGTCGTGAGCCTCCATCGGTGAGCACACGATGCCATCGATGCCATTGGCCTGAGCAAGCTTTGCCAAGCGGGCGGCCTCCTCGGCCACGGGAGACTCGACGCCGATCTCGCTCAAGGCATCCTGATTCATGCTCGTGAGCACGGTGATGGCGACGAGCTTGGCGCGGTCCTCACGCGCCTCCTCGGCACCCTCGCGGCAGGCAGCGAGCATAGCACCCGAGCCCAGGCCGTGGACCGAAAGCAGGTCGGCACCGGCAAGCGAGGCCGAGCGGGCAGCGCCGCGCACCTGATGCGGAATGTCATGGAACTTAAGGTCGAGGAAGACCTTAAAGCCAAGGTCCTTAAAGGTCTTGACGATCTGGGGACCCTCAGCGTAATAGAGCGTCATGCCGACCTTGAGCCAGGCGGCATGGCCCGAAAGCTCGTGGGCGAGCTCGAGCGCGCGCTCACGGTCGCAGTCGAGGGCGACGATAACACGGTCGCGGGCATCATTCTCTAGCATTCGAAAGCACCCACCAGCTCGTTGATGTCCTTTACGCCCTGGGACTCGGCCCAGGCCTCGAGCTCATGCGCGATCTTAAGCGAAGCGCACGGATCGACGAAGTTGGCCATGCCGACCGACACGCAGGTGGCGCCGGCCAGGATAAACTCAGCCGCATCCTCGCCAGTCATGACACCGCCGACACCGTTGATGGGGATATCGACGGCCTGGGCAACCTCCCAGACCATGCGCACGGCGATGTGGTGGCACAGCGGGCCCGAAAGGCCGCCCTTGGGCTTGGCCACGCGGGACTTGCGGGTATGGACGTCGATGGCCATGCCCTGGATGGAGTTGATGACCGAAAGGCCGTCGGCGCCGGCAGCCTCGAGGGCCTTGGCGATCTCGGCGACGTTGACCGGCGCCATCTTCACGAACAGCGGCTTATCGGTCACCTTGCGGCAAGCAGCCATAACGGAAGAGGCGCCCTCGGGCGTGGAGCCCATGGCGGCACCGCCGGCGGCGATATTAGGGCAGCTCACGTTGATCTCGTAGCCGGCAGCCCAGGGGCACAGCTCGACATACATCTCGAGTGCGCGGACAAACTCGTCAACGGAGTGCCCGGCAACCTGGCAAATGACCTGGCAACCGTCCTTGGACAGCTGCTCGAGCCACAGGCCGGACTCACGGGCAAAGGCGGCGACACCGGGGTTCTGCAGTCCCACGGAGTTGATCATACCGCCAGGAATCTCGGCCATGCGAGGCGCAGGGTTGCCCGGCCAGGGCTCGGCGGCACAGCCCTTGGTGGTAATGGCGCCCAGCTGGGAAACATCGAAGAAATTCTGGAACTGCCAACCGTAGCCGAAGGTACCGGCTGCGGTGTTGATGGGGTTCTGCATCTTGACGCCGCCGAAATCGACGGCCATGTTCACGGTACCCACTAGAAGACCACCACCTTGGAAGCATCGAACACGGGGCCGCACATGCAGGCGCCCTTCATACCGTCGACCGTCTCGACATTGCAGGTGTTGCAGGCGCCAAAGCCGCAGCTCATCATGCGCTCGAGCGACACCTCGCAGTACGCACCGGCCTCAGCGGCAGCGGCGGCGACTTTCTTCATCATGACGGCGGGGCCGCAGCTGGCCACGTAGTCGTAGCCGCCCTCGCCAAGCAGTTCTGCGGCAGGATCGGTGCAAAAACCGTGCGTGCCGAGCGAACCGTCGTCGGTGCACACGTTAACCGTGGCGCCCAGCGCGCGGAACTCATCGACACCCACGACTTTGGAAGCGGTGCCAAAGCCCAGGCACACATCCACATCAACACCCTGCTCGGCAAGCATGCCGGCAAGACACAGCACAGGCGGAACGCCGATGCCACCGGCGACGAGCAGTGCCTTCCTGGTGCCCTCGGGTACCATCCAGCCACGGCCACCGGGGCCCAACAGGTTGGAGGTGGAGCCAGGGCCCATCTGGGACAAACGGCGGGTATCGTCGCCCACGACGGCGTACCACAGCTCGACGGTGCCGGCCTCGGCGTCGGCGCGGTAGAAACTCAAGGGCACACGAAGCAGAGAAGACGCATCGCCGGGGACGGCGATGTTCACAAACTGACCGGGCTTGAGCGCACTTGCAAGCTTGGGGGCCGAGATTACGAGCGAGAAGATGCCGTCGGCGATCTCCTGGTTCGAGACGACCTCGAAGTCGTGCATGCGTGCAGTGGAAGGTGTGGGCATAGACGCTCCAATCCCCCATGCGGTTGCATGGTCTAAACGAACAGAAAGCGCGGCACCGCAAGGGCGCCGCGCACAAAAGCGATAAGGCTATGCTAGCAGATGCAGCCGTCGGCGAGCGTCTGCTTGCCACCGACAAATACATCGGTGGCACGACCGGTGAGCGTGCGGCCGGCAAAACCGGAGTTCTCGGCGCGCGACTCGTAACCGTCCTCGCCAACCGTCCAGGTTGCGGAGGGGTCGAACACGGTCAGGTCGGCGACAGAGCCCGCCTTGATCTGAACCTGATCGAGGCCCAGAATCTCACGCGGCTTGATGGCCATGAGCTCGACCATGCGGCTCACGCTCATCTTGCCCGTGTTGACCAGCTCAGTGAGCACGAGCGACAGCGAAGTCTCGAGGCCAATCATTCCAAAGGGCGCGAGCTCGAACTCGCGGGCCTTCTCCCACGGGGTGTGGGGAGCGTGGTCGGTAACGATAGCGTCGACGGTACCGTCGATGACACCCTGACGGATGGCCTCGGCATCCTCGTCGGTGCGCAGCGGCGGATTGACCTTGAGCGAGGTGTTGTAGGTCTCGTCCAGGTCGTTCTCGGTCAGGAACATGTGGTGCGGGGTGGCCTCGCAGGTCACCTGGACACCGGCAGCCTTACCGGCACGCACGAGCTCCAGGCCATGAGCGGTGGAGATGTGCTGGATGTGCAGCTTGGCACCGGTCAGCTTGGCAATCTCGATGTCGCGGGCAATCTGAAGCTCCTCGCCGGCGGCCGGCCAACCCTCGAGGGCCAGACGGGTCGAGACCTTGCCCTCGTTGATCTGGCCGTGGCCGACCAGATCCTCGTCCTGGCAGTGGCTCATAAAGACCTTGCCGAACATCTTGCCGTAGTCCATGCAGCGACGGAGCATGCCCGCGCCCTGCACGCCGCGACCATCGTCGGTGAAGGCGACGGCGCCGTGGGCGACCATATCGCCCATCTCGGACATGGCCTCGCCCTTAAGACCGCGGGTCATGGCGCCCGACGGATAGACGCGGCAGTGGCCGACCTCGGCAGCGCGGGACTTGACGAACTCCACGACGGTGCCGTTATCGGTGACGGGATCGGTGTTGGGCATGGCGCACACGCCGGTGAAGCCGCCCTTGGCAGCAGCGCGGGTGCCGCTCTCGATGTCCTCTTTGACCTCGTAGCCAGGCTCGCGCAGATGCACGTGCATATCCACCAGGCCGGGGACGAGATACTTGCCGGAAAGGTCGCGGACCTCGGCTCCCTCGGCGGCGAGGTTCTCGCCGACCTCGGCGATCTTGTCACCGTCGATCAGGACGTCGACGACACCGTCAAGCTCGACGGACGGATCGACGACGTGGGCATTCTTAAGAAGCAAGGCCATTATCGGCACCTCCAAGCAGCAGATACAGGATAGCCATACGCACGCAGATACCGGCGTAGACCTGCTCCAGGATGACGGAGCGTTGCGGGTGGTCGGCCATATAGGAGTCGAACTCAACGCCGCGGTTGATGGGGCCCGGGTGGCAGATAATCGCATCGGGCTTCATGAGCTTCTCGCGGTCCTTGGTCAGACCGAAGAGCTTGTGGTACTCACGAATCGTGGGGAACGGTGCGCCCTCGAGGCGCTCCTGCTGCACGCGCAACATGTAGACGACGTCCAGCTCGGGCAGGACGGAATCGAGGTCGCTCGTCACGTGGTCGCAGCCCAGGACCTCGGGCGCCGGCGGCAGCAGCGTGCCGGGGGCGACGGCGTAGGTCTCGCAGCCCATGATCTTAAGTGCGGGGATCAGCGAGCCGCACACGCGGGAGTGCGCGATATCGCCGACGACGGCGACCTTCAGACCGTGGAAGTCACCCTTGTGCTCCCAGATGGTGTACAGGTCGAGCAGGGCCTGCGTGGGGTGGTTGTGCTTGCCGTCGCCGGCGCAGATGACGCTCGCGGGCGAGTTCTGCGTGACGATGTAGGGAGCACCGGCGTGCTTATCGCGAACGACGATGCAATCAATCTTGTAGGCGTTGAGGGTCTCGACGGTGTCGACGAGGCTCTCGCCCTTGACCGTGGAGGTCGAGGAGCCGCCAAAGTTGAGGCTGTCGGCCGAAAGGCGCTTCTCGGCGAGCTCGAAGGAGCTGCGGGTGCGCGTCGAGGGCTCGTTGAACATGTTGACGATGGTCTTGCCCTTGAGCGTGGGGACCTTCTTGATCGTACGCTCGTTGACCTCAGAGAACGCCTTGGCGGTCTCGAGGATGAGCTTGATGTCCTCTTCGGAGTACTCGGTAATGTCGATCAGGTGCTTATGGTTGAACGCCACGGTACTACTCACCTCCCAGCGGCGCGGAGCCCACGTGGGAACCCGGCGCGACGTCGTTAATCTCGACGGCGGTGTGGCCGTCGACTTCCTTCATATATAGGTGCACGTTCTCCTCATGCGACGAGGGAACGTTCTTGCCGACAAAGTCCGGCGAGATGGGGAGCTCACGGTGACCGCGGTCAACGAGAACTGCCAGCTCGATGCGGCTCGGACGGCCCAGGTCCATGACGGCATCCAGAGCGGCGCGGATAGTACGGCCCGTATACAGGATGTCGTCCACCAGCACGACGCGCTTGCCGTCGACGCTGAAGGGAATGTTGGTAGCGTGGATCGCGGGAGCGAAATTGGTCGCATAGTCATCGCGGTAGAAGCTGATGTCCAGGCTGCCGAGCGGAACGTCGACGCCCTCGATCTCCTTGATCTCCTCGGCGAGCTTCTTTGCCAGAAGGTCGCCGCGCGTGACGATGCCGACCAGAGCGAGGTCTTCACAGCCCTCGTTGCGCTCGAGAATCTCGTGCGCGATGCGGGTCATCGCTCGATTGACGGCGGTCTCGTCCATGATGACCGCCTTGGGGGAAGTCGTGCCCATCGATCTCCTTCCTCACATGTCTTGACTGCTGACACAGTCAAAAAAATAGATGCCCGACCGCTTAAAGCGGACCAGACACCCACAGGAAGGGCTGCTCTTCGGCAGCTATGTAATTCCATGTGGGTATCTCGTACCCCTTTAATGGTCAAGGGATAGTGTAGCCAACCTCGAGCTTAATTGCGAGCATAAATACAGGGCAATCCGTAAACGGGCGCAGGTGCTCCATAAACCTATATATATTTGTGGGACGAGCTTGAAAACGCACGCACGAGCTGGCATAATCCCCTCTGCTGCACGCAAATCGGATCTACGTCCAGGGCCGTGGCGTGAGCACTATCGCCAAAAGAGGAATATCTCTGTGTAGATTACGCACAGGGAGCTGCTTCTGTGCTATAGTTCAGGCTTGTTTGTTAACGCGACATGTTCGTTTGTCGCCCAAGGAGGGTCAGTTATGTCCAAAGTTTGCGAAGTTTGCGGTAAGCAC
Source organism: uncultured Collinsella sp. (assembly GCA_900550415.1). GTDB lineage: Bacteria > Actinomycetota > Coriobacteriia > Coriobacteriales > Coriobacteriaceae > Collinsella. The sequence continues at coordinate 48,729 of URSO01000001.1, read as the reverse complement.
CCCGTTGCCGGTCGCTCCATCAGCCACTCTCACCGCGTCACCAACCGTAAGTTCCGCCCCAACATCCAGCGCGTCTACGTCGTCGTCGATGGTCACCGTCGCAAGATGAACGTTTGCTCCACCTGCCTCAAGTCTGGCAAGGTTGCGCGCTCCTAAATAAGGTCTTACCAACAAGTACCTCGGACTCTCCGGGTCAAAGACCTCGCGTTCATATAGAACTTACCAAAGGCGTCCTCCCCCACGGAGGGCGCCTTTTTGCACTCATTGGGGACAGACTTACATGAGTGTTTTCACGCATTGGGGACAGACGTAACGCATGCCGACTGCGGTTCGGCCCCTACCTCACGCTGCCTCCTTCCAGCCTACAGTGGCCTTGGTCACGCTTGTAGCGCCGATACCGGTGATACGGGCAATTTGCTTGACCGTGAGATGTGCCCGCCTGAGCCTCAGCAGACAGGCATCACGTTCGGAGCGTGGCAGGGCCTTGAGCAGCGCAGGATCCATGCTCGGCAAAACTTCGCGCGCAACGGAAAGGGCGTCCTCATCGGGGATCCGTCGGCGCGGAAGAATCTCCACTGACCAGATGCGCCCGGCAACTTCCTCGAGATGCTCGCAATAGCAACGAGAGCCTCCGACAATATCGAGCATAGGGGCCGCGTCACAGATATCAAAGGGATCGTATCCCAGCTGGTATGCCTTGTAGCTTGACCAGCGGTAGGCATCGAGCGAGTCGAGCACACCTTTCACAGGATTGAGATGGATATAATCGAGCAACTGCACCGCCTGCGTGTCCGACTCGACCGCGATCCGCGAATAGCGATTATCAAACAGGTGACCCGTTCTTCCCGTTTTTCCATTGAAATACTTGGCATAGGCCGTCAGCGCGCACTGCATTGCCTTTGAAAGGTTGTCATATGGGTCATCAACCATCAAATGGAAGTGATTATCCATAAGGCACCAGGCCAACACTGCCACGTCATGGCACGCAAACCTGTCCGATATGTCCGATAGGAAACGATAGCGGTCGGAATCATCTTCAAAAATGATCTGTTTGGAGTTACCGCGGTCAAAGACGTGGTAATAGCCGGTGAGCGAAATTTCGCGGGCGCATCGGGGCATGGTCTCTCCTTTCAAAGCCGTACAGGCAACACCTAAAAGGAGAGAAGAAACGCGAAATGCTGAGCCTTTGACCTATTTATATCCAATCAGCGACAAAAACAGGCCCAAAACGACAAAATCGCAAATCGATGTCTGTCCCAAATGAGTGAAGCCACTCATGTAAGTCTGTCCCCAATGAGCGGGGCGATGCACTGGCAGATAGTTTCAGTTAAAACGCTTCAGTTTATTGAAGCGTTTTAGTGTGCCTTTTAGAGGAATCTGACCGTTCGCCGAATAATTTCTTGCTATCATGCAAGGCGTAGGGTAAATCTCCGATCGCAAGGAGACACAAATGGTGAAAAAGTCACCGGAAAACACTACTCCCGCAATTGTGGACAACGTAGAGGCGCTTGAGGCTAAGCTCGCTCAGATGCGAGAGGCCCAGGCGCTTTTTGCTACGTACACGCAGGAGCAGGTCGACAAGATCTTCTATGAGGCCGCCATGGCCGCCAACAAGGCTCGTATCCCGTTGGCGAAGATGGCCATCGAGGAGACCGGCCGCGGCGTTCTTGAGGACAAGGTCATCAAGAACCACTACGCCGCAGAGTACATCTACAACGCTTACAAGAACACCAAGACCTGTGGCGTTCTGGAGCGCGACGAGGCCTACGGCATCACCAAGATCGCCGAGCCCATCGGCATCGTGGGCGCCGTCATCCCGACGACCAACCCCACCTCCACCGCGATCTTCAAGACGCTGATCAGCCTGAAGACCCGCAACGGCATCATCATCTCCCCGCACCCGGCAGCCGCCAAGTGCACCATCGCCGCCGCCAAGCTCGTGCTTGACGCCGCCGTCAAGGCCGGCGCCCCCGAGGGCATCATCGGCTGGGTCGATGTCCCCTCCATCGAGCTGACCAACATGGTCATGCGCGACGTCGACATCATCCTCGCCACCGGTGGCCCGGGCATGGTCAAGGCCGCCTACTCCTCGGGCAAGCCCGCCCTGGGCGTTGGCGCCGGTAACACCCCGGTCATCATCGATGACACCGCCGACGTGCTGCTCGCCGTCAACTCCATCATCCACTCCAAGACCTTCGACAACGGCATGATCTGCGCTTCCGAGCAGTCCGTGACCGTCATCGACACCATCTATGACCAGGTTAAGGCCGAGTTCCAGAAGCGCGGCTGCTACTTCGTCAAGCAGGGTGCCGAGATGGAGGCCCTGCGTGCCGCCATGTTCAAGAACGGCGCTCTCGACCACCGCATCCCCGGCATGGCTGCCGCCAAGATCGCCGAGCTCGCAGGCATCGAGGTTCCTGCCAAGACCAAGATCCTGATCGCCGAGGTCACCTCCACCGACCCCGCCAAGGAGGAGTTCTCCCACGAGAAGCTCTCCCCGGTCCTGGCCATGTACCACGCCAAGGACTTCCAGGAGGCCGTCGACAAGGCCGAGCACCTGGTGCTCGCCGGTGGCCCGGGCCACACCGCCTCTCTGTACGTGCACCCCGCCCAGGCCGAGAAGATCAGCCTGTTCGAGCACGTCATGAAGGCCTGCCGTATCGTCATCAACACTCCGTCCTCGCACGGCGGCATCGGTGACCTGTACAACTTTGGCATGAAGCCGTCTCTGACCCTGGGCTGCGGCTCCTGGGGCGGCAACTCCGTCTCCGAGAACGTTGGGGTGAAGCACTTGATCAACGTTAAGACTGTGGCCGAGCGCCGTGAGAACATGCTGTGGTTCCGCGCTCCCGAGAAGGTCTACTTCAAGAAGGGTTCCACGCCCGTCGCCCTCGACGAGCTTGGCAACGTCATGGGCAAGAAGCGCGCCTTCATCGTCACCGACCAGTTCCTCTTCAAGAATGGCAACACCCGCGCCATCGAGGCCAAGCTCGACGAGATGGGCATCGCCCACGACTGCTTCTACGACGTCGAGCCCGATCCGTCGCTGCAGTGCGCACGTCGCGGCGCCAAGCAGATGGCTCTCTTTGAGCCGGACGTCATCATCGCCGTCGGCGGTGGCTCCGCTATGGACGCCGGCAAGATCATGTGGATGATGTACGAGCACCCCGAGTGCAAGTTTGAGGACATGGCCATGGACTTCATGGACATCCGCAAGCGTATCTTCACTTTCCCCGAGATGGGCAAGAAGGCCTACTTCGTCGCCGTCCCGACCTCTTCGGGTACCGGCTCCGAGTGCACGCCGTTCGCCATCATCACCGACAAGGAGACCGGCATCAAGTGGCCGCTCGCCGACTACGCGCTGCTCCCCAACATGGCTATCGTCGACGCCGACAACTGCATGACCGCCCCGCGCGGCCTGACCGCTGCCTCCGGCATCGACGTCATGACCCACGCCATCGAGTCCTACGTCTCCATCATGGCTTCCGACTACACCAAGGGCCTCTCCGAGCGCGCTGCTAAGCTCGTCTTCGAGAACCTGCCCTCCAGCTTCACGAACGGCGCCAAGGACCCGCATGCCCGCGAGGAGATGCACAACGCCTCTTGCATGGCCGGTATGGCCTTCGCCAACGCCTTCCTGGGCCTCAACCACTCCATGGCTCACAAGCTCGGCGCCTTCCATCACCTGCCTCACGGCCTCGCCAACGCCGTCATCCTGACCCGCGTTATGCGCTACAACGCCGCCGAGGCTCCCGTCAAGATGGGCACGTTCTCCCAGTATCCTTACCCCAACGCGCTGCACAACTACGCCGAGATGGCCAAGTACTGCGGCATCGAGGGCAAGGACGACAAGGAGGTCTTCGAGAACTTCATCACGAAGCTCGAGGAGCTCAAGGACTTCATCGGTGTCAAGAAGACCATCGCCGACTACGGTGTTGACGAGCAGTACTTCCTCGACACCCTCGACGAGATGACCGAGCAGGCATTCAACGACCAGTGCACCGGCGCTAACCCGCGCTACCCGCTCATGAGCGAGATCAAGGAGCTCTACCTGGACGCCTACTACGGCCGCGAGCCTCAGGACTACGCCGTCTGCTAGTTTTAGCACGGTTTTTAACGGCGGGGGTGCACGGGTGTTTCACACACCCCCGCCGTCGCTTCTATCGCATCGTTGAAAGGATGCAACCATGCTGCTACCCGATTCCAAGACCGAGCTCGTCCGCCGTGGCAACAAGGTCGTTTACGACCTGGGTGACAAGATTGTCAAGGTCTTTAACGAGACCAAGCCTGTCTCCGACGTGTTCAACGAGGCTTTGAATCTTGCCCGCATCAATGAGTGCGGCATCCGCAGCCCCAAGGCTCTCGAGGTTTCCCAGCTCGAGAACGCCAACGGCTGGGCGCTCGTGACCGAGAAGGTTCCGGGCACCACCCTTGCCGAGAAGATGACTGCCGAGCCCCAGCGCTTTGGTGAGTATCTCGAGATGTTCGTCGACCTCCAAATCGAGATCCACGGCTACACCTCCCCGCTGCTCAACCGTCAGCGCGACAAGTTCGCCCGCATGATCGACAGCCTTGATCAGCTCAATGCCACCACGCGCTACAACCTTCAGGAGCGTCTGGACGGCATGACCAAGGAGTTCAAGGTCTGCCACGGCGACTTCAACCCCTCCAACGTCATCGTCGGCGACGACGGCCAGCTCTATGTGTGCGACTGGGCACACGCCACCCAGGGCTCCCCTGCTGCCGACGTTGCCACCACCTACCTGCTCTTCGCCCTCAACAGCAAGGATCAGGCCGAGGCCTACCTGGAGCTCTACTGCGACCGCGCCGACATGCCCATGCAGGTCGTGCGTCAGTGGACGAGCATCGTCGCCGCTTCCGAGCTCGCTCGTAAGCGCAACGTGAACGATGAGTTCCTGAAGAACTGGATCGACGTCGTCGATTATCAGTAATATCTGAGCGATTTATTTCGCATCGGAGGCACAAAGAAAACCCCGCAGCTCACATGGGCTGTGGGGTTTTCCTTTTAGCGATTGAGCACGCCGAGAAGACAAAAGGACGGCCCCGCATCTCCCCTATCTGGAGAAATGCGGGGCCGTCCCGTATATCGAACTACAAGCGAAATCGACAATTAACGGCGTGCCGCCTTCACAAGCTTGGAAACCTTGGCGACGACCTCATCGATCGCCACGTCCTCGCGCTCGCCCGTGGCACGGTCCTTGAGCTCCACAGTACCATTCTTGAGGCCACGCTTGCCAAGCACGACCTGATACGGGAAGCCCATGAGGTCGTTATCGGCAAACTTAAAGCCAGGACGCTCGTCACGGTCATCGACGACAACCTCGATACCCTCGGCGCACAGGCCCTCGACGATTTGGTCGCAAACGTTAGCGCACTCCTCCTTCTTGGGATCGAGCGGAATCACCGCGACCTCGTACGGGGCAACGGAAACCGGCCAGACGATACCGTGCTCGTCGTTGTGCTGCTCCACGACGGCAGCAAGCGAGCGGGACACGCCCACGCCGTAGCAACCCATGATAAGCGGCTTCTCCTTGCCGTCCTCGTCCATAAAGGTGGCGCCCATGGCCTCGGAATACTTGGTACCCAGCTGGAAGACCTGCGAGACCTCGATGCCGCGAGCAGCAGAGAGCGGCTTGCCGCAGTGCGGGCAGGGATCGCCGGCAACGACGGTGACCAGATCTGCCCACTCATCGACGGTAAAGTCGCGCTCGGGGCAGGCACCGGTAAAGTGATAATCGACCTCGTTGGCACCGCAGGCCCACTGCTTGGACTCGCGCAGGCTCTCGTCGCACACCAGACGGATGCCCTCGGGCAAGTTAACCGGTCCGATAAAGCCCTTGTGCAGACCGTAGGTCTGGAGCTCCTCGTCCGTCATCATGCGATAACCCTTGCCAAAGACATGCTCGGCCTTGCAGTCGTTGAGCTCATGGTCGCCCGGGACGATGGCCACGACGGGCTTGCCCTCGGCATCGATGAGCGCCAGGGACTTGCGCGTACCGTTCTCGGGGAATCCAAAGAACTTAGCAACGGCCTCAATGGTGCCCATGCCCGGAGTCTCGACCTTGGTAAGCGTACCGTCACCGGGATCCTCAGTCACGACGACCTTGGTGCTTGCAGCCTCATCATCGGCGGCAAAACCGCAGTCATCGCAATAGACGAGAGAAGCCTCGCCGGCGTCGGCCAAAGCCATGTACTCGACGGAGGTATCGCCACCGATCTCGCCGGAGTCGGCAACGACGGGCAAGGCCTTGATGTAGCAGCGCTCGCAAATGTTAGCGTAGGCCTGCTTCATCTTGTCATACTCCTCCTGCAAGCTCTCCTGCGTGGCGGAGAAGCTGTAGGCATCCTTCATGATGAACTCGCGACCGCGCATCAGGCCAAAACGGGGACGGAACTCGTCGCGGAACTTATCCTGGATGTGATAGAGGTTCACTGGCAGCTGCTTATAGGAGCGCAGCTCGTTGCGCACCAGGGCCGTGACGGTCTCCTCGTGCGTGGGGCCCAGCACGAACTCGCGACCATGACGGTCGTCAAAGCGCACAAGCTCCTTGCCATAGGCATCGATACGGCCGGACTCACGCCACAACTCGGCATCGACCATGATAGGCATCATAAGCTCCTGGGCGCCGGCGGCGTCCATCTCGTCGCGCACGATGTTCTCAATCTTGCGAATCGAGCGCCATGCGAGCGGCAGGTAGGAATACAGACCGGCGGCCTCCTTGCGGATCATGCCGGCACGGAGCAGCAGGCGGTGGCTGGCGAGCTCAGCGTCCGCCGGATCCTCTTTAAGCGTCGGCGCATAGAGCTTAGACATATACATTGCTCGGGTCATTTATTTCTCCTCAATAAGCTTGTCGACCTCTGCCATAAGCGCGTCGACAATTTGGTCCTCAGCTACTTTACCAATGATCTGGCCATGCGAAAAGAGCAAGGCCTGACCACGTCCGCAAGCAACGCCCAGGTCGGCGTCAGATGCCTCACCGGGGCCATTAACGGCACATCCCATGACGGCAATCGAAAGCGGCGCGGAATAGTTCTTAAGCCGCTCGGTGACCTCCTCGGCGATTGCGATGAGATTGACCTGGCAGCGGGCGCACGTGGGGCACGAGACAATCTCGGGACCACGGCGACGCAGGCCCAGCGACTGTAGAATTCCCCAGGCGACCGGCGGCTCCTCAACCGGATCGGCCGTGAGCGACACACGCATGGTGTCGCCGATGCCTTCGGAAAGCAAGATACCCAAGCCTACAGAGCTCTTGATGGTGCCCTGAAGCTTGGTCCCCGCCTCCGTCACGCCCAGGTGAAGCGGAACGTGGGGAATCTCACGTGACAGGGCTCGATAGGTATCGAGCGTCGTTTGCACGCTATGGGCCTTGGCCGAAAGCACAATGCTCGTAAAGCCGCGATCCTCAAAGTGCTTGACGAAGCGCTCGCTCGACATCACGAGCTTTTCGGGCTGCGTGAGGTCGTCGCGTTCGGCAATATCTTGCTCAAGCGAGCCCGCGTTCACGCCAATGCGAATCGCACAGCCCGCGGCACCCGCAGCATCGATCACCGCGTCAACCTTGGCCCAATCGCCGATATTGCCGGGATTGATGCGCAGCTTGGCGGCACCGGCCTCAACGGCACCAATGGCGAGCTTATGGTTAAAGTGGATATCGGCGACAATCGGCACCGGAGACTCGGCACAGATGGTGCGGAAGCCCTCAAGCGCGGCCTCGGAGGGCACGCTCACGCGCACGATATCGCAGCCAGCCTGCGCCAACGCGCACACTTGCGCAAGCGTTGCCTGGGCATCAGCGGTATCGGTGCAGGTCATAGATTGGACCACCACCGGCGCGCCGCCACCGATCTGCACGCCGCCCACATGCACGGAGCGCGTCAGCTCGCGAGGCAAAGGATGGGATAAAGACAATCCAAACACTCCCCTACAGAATAAATCGAAGGATGTCGGAACGAAGCATATAGACAAACAGCAGCGCAAAGAGCGCGATGCCCACATAGCTCACAATCGTCTGGACCTTGAGCGGAAGCTCGCGGCCCGCAATCTTCTGAATGATCTCGATGACTAGCTTGCCGCCATCGAGTGGCGGGATGGGCAGCAGGTTCATAAAGCCAAGCGAGAACGAAATGAGGGCGGCAAACGAAAGGAACGCGGCAGGGCCGGCAGCAGCAGCCTGTGAGGACATAACGCTAATACCCACGATCGAAGAGGACTGATCGAGAATCTCCATCGTATGCTGCGGCTGGAGCAGGCGCATCACGCCCTCCGCTGTCTGCACGACATAGGAGAACGACAGGCGAGCCGACGTGATGGGGTCTAAACGGACCACCTGCGTAGAGGCATACACACCTAGGCGCTCGTCCTCTTTGAGCGCAACCGTGGTCGAATGCTGCTTGCCGTCACGCTCGTACTCGATGGCGATATCGTCCTTACCGGCAGCCTTGCCGATGGCATCGTAAACGTCAATCCAGGTAGAGCACGATACTCCGTCGACCGAAAGAATCGCGTCGCCGCCCTCGATTCCCGCCGAGGCGGCAATCGAGCCTTCGTCAACCTGGCCAATCACATTGGTATCCACCGGCACGGTGACACCTGCGATGGAATAGATGCTCATAAGGAGCAAAAAACCCGTCAGGATATTGACGATAATCCCCGCGAGCAGCATAAAGGCGCGCTTGAGAAAGCCTTGGCCAAGATAGGTGTGCGAACGCTCTTGTGCAAGGAACTCGGCCTCGCCGCACGGCAGCTCCCACACATCGCCCTCGGCAGTTGAATGTTCGCGATCGAAACGGCGGCCGTCAAAGGTGGTGTAACCCGCCGCATCTCGCGGCAACGTCTGATATTTGGTGGGATAGTAGCTCGGCGAGGGCTTCTCCCCTTCCTCATACCAGGGCGCGATGGAGCCCCAGCCCAGCAAAAGGGCGCATGCCTCGAGCACATCCTCCTCGGAAAGCTCGAGCTCGACAGCAAGGTCGGCCACGGTCACGCGACCATGACGATAGATAGCCGCGAGCACGCGATCGGCGCACGAGACGTCGGTCGGATCCATGCCGCAAATGGCAGCATAGCCACCCAGCAGCAGCGGCGTCACGCCAAACTTGGTTCCAATGCGACGCGATGTGTGATGGATATCAAAGCGGCACGGCAGGCCCAAGAAGAACTCAGTCACCCGGACGCCGCAGGCACGCGCCGCCAAAAAGTGGCCGCCCTCGTGCAAAAACACGAGGACGGAAAGCATCAACAGGCCCCAAAAGACCGATGAGAGAACGCTCAGAACAGTATCCATAAAACGAAAAAGCAATCCTTATGGGTTAGGAACGGGTTGCGGCGAGCACCTGCGCAGCTTTTTCACGCGCCCACGAATCGATGTCGCGAAGCTGCTCAAACGAATCGATCGCCTGCATATCGTGGGCATCCATGCAGGATTCCACAATGCGATCGATATCGGTAAAGCTGCAGCCATCGTGCAGGAAGGCATCGACGGCGACCTCGTTGGCGGCATTGAGCACGCACGGCATGGTGCCACCCGTCTTGCCGGCGCGTTCGGCCAGTGCCAGACAGCGGAAGGTATCCATGTCGGCAGCATCAAACGTGAGCTGCCCCAGCTCGCGAAAATCGATACGAGGCGCCGGGGTATCCCAACGCTCGGGATACGAGAACGCGAACTGGATGGGAATACGCATGTCGGATGCACCGAGATGCGCCATCACGGAGCCGTCGGCGAACTCGACCATAGAGTGAATCTTGGACTGACGCTGCACGACCACGTTAATGAAATCGAGGTCGCAGTTAAACAGATGCATGGCCTCAATGCGCTCCAGGCCCTTGTTCATGAGGGTGGCGGAGTCGATGGTGATCTTGGCACCCATGGCCCACGTGGGATGTGCGAGGGCATCGGCACGCGTCACGCGGTCGAGCTCGCCGCGCGTACGGCCAAAGAACGGACCGCCCGAGCAGGTGAGCCAAATACAATGAGCCTCGCGCGGGTTCTCCCCCAGATAGCACTGGAAGATGGCAGAGTGCTCAGAGTCGACTGGAATAAGCTGGCCCGGTTGCGCCAACGGCATAAGCAAGTCGCCACCGACGACGAGGGACTCCTTGTTGGCAAGGGCAAGACGCTTATTCGAGGTCAAGGCCGCATGGCTCGCCTCGAGACCGGCGGCGCCCACAATAGCGACAAGCACGCAGTCGACATCATCGCGACGTGCGAGCTCGCAAACCGCTTGCGCGCCAACGCCGAGCTTCGTTCCCTCGGGCAACTCCTGCAGCACGGCGTCATCGCCATGAGCGACATCGGCCACGGCAACCGCCGAAACCGAGAACTCGCGGGCAGCGGCAACGAGCTCCGAGGTGCTGGAATTAACGGACAGCGCCGTCACCTGCAGGCGATCGGCATGCTGACGGCACACATCGAGTGCCTGGGTGCCGATAGAGCCCGTACAACCCAGGATGGCAACACGGAGGCGTCCATCGGGGCCATACGTCGTCTGGAATGACATTACAGCACGCCTCCGATCATCAAAAGCAGCTGCGCGGTAATGCAGCCAAAGATAAGCGAGTCGCTACGGTCGAGCATGCCGCCATGGCCCGGGATAAGGTTACCGGAATCCTTGACGCCCACACCGCGCTTGATGCGCGACTCGATGAGGTCGCCGATAACGCCCAAAATGGACACGACCACGCCGCACAGCAGCGCATAGGGCAGGCTGAGCTTGTAGAAGTGCGTCGCCCACAGGATGAGCCAAATCAAAACCGAGCCCAGGATGCCGCCGACAAACCCCTCCCAGCTCTTTTTGGGTGAGATCTTGGGAACCATCTTGTGCTTGCCGATACGACTGCCCACGATGTAGGCAAACGAATCGGAAACCCAAAGGGACGCGCAAACGCCCACCGAAAGCAGGGCGCCGGCAAAACCAGGCACGGCATCGCGCAGCAGCACGATAGCCGACAGCATAAAGCCAGTGTAGATTGGACCCATGAGCGTCACGGCCACATCGGAGATGCGGGTACGCGGCGACCAGACATACCAAATGCCCACAGCGAGCATCAGGGCAAAAAGCAGGACATTCAGCAACATCGAATCGCCCAACGCCGACAGCGGAAAGAGTACGGCGGCAGCGATACCCATGCGCTCGTTAGCCATCTTGCCATCGAGCCTTGTCATACGGAAAAACTCATAGCAGCACAGACCGCTCATGACGGAAACAAAGATGGCCGTGGGCACGATACCCAAAACCAGGCACAGGATAAAGACGACGGCGTAGACGATACCGGCGGCGGCCCGGGGGATAAAGCCCGCAAGCCACGAACCGGTGCCGCTCTTCGCTGCGGGCGCTCCCGCAGCGACAGCCTTGCGCTCAGATGTCTTGGGAGCAGTTGCCTTGGGACGATCGGACACGATTAAGCCTCCTCGGTCTTGCTCAGACCACCAAACCTACGGTCACGGCCCTGATAGGCCAAAATGGCGTCGACAAGGCCCCAGCGATCAAAGTCGGGCCAATAGGTATCGGTGACGTAGAACTCGGAATAAGCCACCTGCCACAGCAGATAGTTCGAAAGGCGCAGCTCACCAGAAGTGCGAATCACAAGCTCAGGATCGGGAAGGCCGGCGGTATAGAGGTGGGAAGCCACCATGTCGTCATCAATCGCGGCAGGATCGATCTTACCGGCGGCAGCGTCGAATGCGATCTGACGGACAGCGCGGGTAATCTCGGCACGCGCGCCGTAGTTGACGGCAAGCGCCAGCGTCATACCAGTGTGATCGGCGCACTCGGCAAGACCGCGTTCAAAAACGTCACGGGTCTTCTTGGGCAGCGCGGAAATGTCACCCAAAAAGACGACGCGCACGTTTTCGCGCTTCAGAAGCGGCAGCTCGTCGATAAACGTCTTGGCAAACAGATGCATCAAGACGTTGACCTCATGCTGCGGACGGTTCCAGTTTTCGGTAGAAAACGCATAGGCAGAAAGCACGTCGACGCCCAGGCGCACGCAGGCGGTAATGATCTCGCGAAGGGAGACGATACCCGCCTTGTGGCCCTCAGTGCGCGCAAGACCGCGCGACGTGGCCCAACGACCGTTGCCGTCCATGATGCACGAGATATGGTGCGGAATGTTATTGAGGTCAAGGTCGGAAAAACCGACGCCCGCAGGGGCGTCGGCAAAGTACTCGACCAGTTTATGCTCGTCGTATTGCACCTTAGATCTCCATGACCTCGGCTTCTTTTTCCTTCAGAAGCTCCTCGACCTTGGCGACATACTCATCGGTGTGCTTCTGGACCTTGGCCTGCTCGCGACGGACATCGTCCTCGGTGAGCTCCTCATCGCGCTCGAGCTTGTTGTTGAAGTCGCGACGGATGTTACGGATAGACACCTTGGCCTGCTCAGCGTACTCGCGGCACTCCTTGACGAGCTCGCGACGGCGCTCCTCGGTGGGAGCCGGGAACGGCAGACGAACGACGGTGCCATCGGAGTTGGGGGTAATACCCAGATCGGAAGCGCCGATGGCCTTGACGATAGCGTTGATGAGCGCCTTGTCCCACGGCTCGATGAGCAGCATGTGGGCCTCGGGGGTCTTTACGGCGGCAACCTGCGTGACCGGCGTGGGAACACCGTAATAATCGACGGTGATGTCGGACAGAATGTTAGCGTTGGCGCGGCCGGTACGGACCTTGGAGAAGTTATGCTTGAGGGACTCGAGCGACTTGTCCATGTGGGCGGTGATGTTCTCTGCCATGCTTAATCCTCCTGATAGACGAGCGTGCCGACGGGCTCACCCGAAAGCGCGCGCTTGACGGTGTCCTCGCCATCGATGTTGAGGACCAAAATCGGCATACGGTTATCCTGGCACAGAGCCGTAGCCGTGGAATCCATAACCTGCAGGCCGCGGACGAGAACCTCGTGATAGGTAATCTTGTCAAAACGGACGGCATCGGCGCACTTGACGGGATCCTTGTCGTAGATGCCGTCAACCTTGGTGGCTTTAATCAGAATCTCGGCGCCGATCTCGCACGCACGAAGAGCCGCGGCGGTGTCGGTCGTAAAGTACGGATTGCCCGAACCGGCAGCGAAGATGACGACGTTGCCCTTGGACAGATGGTTGATAGCGCGGCGACGAATATAGGGCTCGCAGATCTCGTTCATCTGGATAGCGCTCATCACGCGGCAGGGAACATCGTTGTGCTCGAAGGCATCCTGCAGGGCGAGCGCGTTCATAACGGTTGCCAGCATGCCCATGTAGTCGGCCTGAGCACGCTCCATGCCACCGGCAGCGCCTGCCATGCCACGGAAAATGTTGCCGCCGCCGACAACGACGCCAACCTCGTGACCAACGGCGAGCAGCTCCTTGACCTGCTTGGCAAGATGATCGGTAACCTTGGGGTCGATGCCGTAGTGGCCGTCGCCCATCAGCGCTTCGCCGGAAAGCTTCAGAAGCACGCGTTTATATCGGATGTCGGACAAAGCGATCCTCCTTTAATTAGACTCTCAATATGATATCAAAGGCTCTGATAAGAGCCATGAAAAAGCAGGCTGTGAGTAAAACCCACAGCCTGCTCATTACCAGCTACAAGAGCTTATTTACTCGCCACGGACCAGACGGTCAAAGGCAACGACGGTAATGGTGTCGCCGAGCTCCTTGGAGACCTGCTCAGCGTACTTCTTGATGGTGAGGGAGCTGTCCTTGATGAACTCCTGCTCGGTGAGCACGGACTGCTTGTAGAACTTCTCCAGACGGCCGACAGCCATCTTCTCCTGGATAGCCTCGGGCTTGCCGGACTCGGCAGCCTGGGCCATGTAGATCTGCTTCTCGTGCTCGACGGTCTCGGCCGGAACCTGATCGCGGGTGGCGCAGATCGGTGCGACGGCGGCAACCTGAAGGGCAACGTCGTGAGCGAAGGTCTTGAAGGACTCAGCCTGAGCGGTCTCGGCCTTCTCGAAGGCGAACTCGACGAGGACGCCGATCTTACCACCCATGTGGATGTAAGAAGCGAGCGCGCCGTTCTCGGCCTTGCGGGCAGCGAAGCGAGAGATCTTCATGTTCTCGCCCATGATGTGAATCATCTCGGTGAGCTCGGAGGAAACGGTCTCCTCGCCCATCGGCTTCTCGAGCAGAGCGTCGACGTCAGCAGGCTCGGTGGTAGCGACAACCTCAGCGACCTTGGAAGCAAAGCCAGTGAACTTGGCGTTGGAGCCAACGAAGTCGGTCTCGCAGGAGAGCTCGAGCAGAGCGCCGGTCTTGCCATCCTCGGAGACGAACGCGGCGACAGCGCCCTCGTTGGTCTCACGGCCAGCCTTCTTGGCAGCCTTGGCAAGGCCGTTCTTACGCAGAACGTCGACAGCGGCGTCCATGTCGCCGTCAGCCTCGACGAGAGCCTTCTTGCACTCCATCATCGGGGAGTCGGTCATCTCGCGGAGCTGCTTGACCATAGCGGCGGTAATCTGGGCCATTGTGGTTCCTTTCAAAGAGATGAAAAAGAATTAACTAAGACTGATTTACTCGGCCTTGGGCTCAGCGGCCATCTCGGCCTCGGAGACCTGCTCCTTGCCGGAGCCAGCGAGGCAGGCGTCAGCCATGAGCTCACACATAAGGGTGACAGCAGAGATAGCGTCATCGTTGCAGGGGATGCCGTACTCGACCTCGTCGGGATCGGAGTTGGTGTCGATCAGAGCGACGACGGGGATGTTCAGGCGCTGAGCCTCCTTGATGGCGTTCTCCTCGCGCTTGGTGTCGATGACGAAGAGAGCCTGGGGCAGACCCTTCATGTCGCGGGCACCACCGAGGTTGGTCTGGAGCTTAGTGAGCTCCTTGCCGAGAACAGCCTGCTCCTTCTTGGGGAGCACTGCCATGCGGCCGTCCTCGACCATGGCCTCGAGCTCCTCCATGCGGTTGATGCGGGAGCGGATGGTGACGAAGTTGGTCAGCATGCCGCCGAGCCAACGCTGGTTGATGTAAGGCATGTTGGCGCGCTCAGCAGCGTTCTTGACGGCCTCCTGAGCCTGCTTCTTGGTGCCGACGAACAGCACATTACCGCCCTTGGCGACGTTCTTGACGAAGGTGTAGGCCTGATCGGCGTCGAGGATGGTCTGCTTGAGGTCGAGGATGTAGATGCCGTTGCGCTCACCGAAGATGAACGGCTTCATCTTGGGGTTCCAGCGACGGGTCTGGTGACCGAAGTGGCAGCCGGCCTCGAGCAGGGTGCGGATATTAATCTTGGTAGCCATGTTAAACCTCCTGTGGTTTGCCTCCGCGCGGGGTCATCCTCCAAAACCAACCCGGACATGTGCTACCAAAGCCCGGGCACCACGGTATGAAGTAGCCGCGCGTGCGTGATAAAAACCTGTTGCCGTGAAGCAACCCGATGAATGATAGCAGGAATGCACCTTCCTGCCAACCCGCAATCAAAACCACACACCTGAGCGCGGCGCGGGACGTCCCAGCCACTATTCGCCGCGGGGATGGGCTTGAGCCACAGCCCGCTTAAGCCGATCGGGTGTGAGATGCGTGTAGATCTGCGTCGTGGACAGGCTCGCATGACCCAGCAGCTCTTGAACCGAGCGCAGGTCCGCGCCGCCCTCGAGCAAGTCGGTCGCAAAGGTATGGCGCATCGCATGCGGGGCGATGTCGGCCGGAATGCCGGCGAGCGTCGCCAGCGTATGGAACCGCCGCCTGAGCATGGCTGCACTCATGCGATTACCGCGCGCCGATATAAGCAGCGGATGCGGCCCGGTAGCGGGGTCACGACGCTTTGCCTGAGCGAGCAACTTCGGCCTCCCCTCCTCAATATAGAGACGCGTCGCCTCGAGCGCACGACGATACAGGGGGACGATACGTTCTTTGCTCCCCTTGCCCCACAGGCGCAGCGTGCGTTCGGACCACGCAATGGACTCCACATTGAGTGCTGCGAGCTCTGAGATACGGGCGCCCGAGGCATAGAGCAGCTCGAGCATCGCCGCATCGCGCAGTCCCGCGGGTGTTGAGGTATCAGGCGTCTTGAGCAGCGCATCGACCTGCTTGATCGTAAGGACGCCCGGCAGGTCACGCGGCAGCTTGGGCGATGCGATCGCCGAGACTGCATCGCCCTCGACAATCCCCTCGGCAGCCATCCAGCGATAGAGCGATCGGATAGCCGAAAGGTGCGCCGCAAGCGTTCGGGGAGCCACCTGTTCACGCGAAAGCTCGGCAAGATAGCGACGAATGGTGCGCACGTCGGCAGCGAAGGCATCGATATCCTCGCGCTCGCACCAGGCAGCAAAGCGCTCCAGCCTCGAGCCATAGGCCGTCACCGTGTTGGGAGAAAGTCCCTCGACACGTGCGATATAGGCGATATACGAGTCGACGGCATCGTACAGGTCAAAGGCTATGACCGGTCGCCTCCAAACAGATCGGGGCGAGTGGCCAGATAGGCATCAAGAGCCTCGAGCGCACGGTCCGCATACGCCTGGTAGCGGTCGCGCTTGCTGCGACGCTTACCGTCCTCGAGCGGCGGCACCAGGCCAAAGTTGACATGCATGGGCTGGTAGCCCACGGTGGCAGGATCGGTCGCATAGCCCACGAGCGCGCCCAGGGCGCCCACGCGGGGCAACTCGACGCCCGCGGCGCCGATAGCCTCGGCATAGGTGTTGAGCGCCGCGAGCAGACCGGTCGCCACGGCTTCCATGTACCCCTCGGTGCCGGTGATCTGACCGGCCAGGCGCACGCCGGTACCAGGCACGGCAAAGGTGCCATCGAGCACGTGCGGGGCGTCGACAAAGGTATTACGGTGCATGACACCGTAGCGGAAGAACTCAGCGTTCTCCAGGCCCGGCACCATATGGAAGACGCGCTTCTGCTCGCCAAAGGTCAAGTTGGTCTGGAAGCCCACCAGGTTATAGGCGGTCTTCTCCTTATTCTCGGCACGCAGCTGAATCGCCGCCCAGGGACGACGACCGGTTCGCGGGTCGGTGAGGCCGACGGGCTTCATGGCGCCAAAGCGAATGGCGTCCTTGCCGGTGCGCGCAACTTCCTCGGCAGGCTGGCAGGCCTGGAACAGATCGCCGCCCTCAAAGTCCTTGAGCACCACGCGGTCTGCCGTGGTAAGCGCCTCGATAAAGGCCTCGTACTCCTCCTTGTTGAGCGGAGCGTTGAGATAGTCGCCGCTCCCCTGCTCCTCGTAGCGCGACTGCGAGAACAGCACGTCCATATCGAGCGTGGAGGCATCGACGATCGGCGCCGCGGCATCGAAGAACGCAAGGGCGTCGCCACCGACGAGCTTCATGACCTCTTCGCTCAGCGCCGGCGAGCACAAGGGGCCGGCGGCAATGACCACGTGACCTTCGGGAATCTGCGTGACCTCGCCGTGAATGATCTCGATATTGGGACGGGCGGCAACCTCGGCCTCGACAAGCTCGGAAAACTTGACGCGGTCGACCGCCAGGGCACCGCCGGCGGGAACAGCCGCGCGATGGGCGCAATCGAGCAGGACTGAACCCATGCGCTCAAGCTCGGCCTTCAGCAAACCAGCCGCGGAATCCGGACGGGTCGACTTAAACGAATTGGAACAGACGAGCTCTGCCAGGTGATCGGTATGGTGGGCCGGGGAGCTCACCTGGGGGCGCATCTCGCACAGCTTTACGGAAAACCCGCGATCCGCCAGCTGAATCGCGCACTCCGAACCCGCCAGACCGCCACCGATAACCGTCACCTGATCAAACAGCATCTGCAAACACCTTTCTAATTGACATGTTTTCCATTGTGACCGAAGGGTGTCTGGGCGTGAAGAGCAAACTTGGAGGGCGCATACCTTCCATCCATCATGCGCTCGATAAGGCCCTCGAGCTCAAGCGAACCCAGGAGCTTAAGTACGCCAACGGCATCGAGCGAGACGAGTGCCGCGATGTCGTCGACCTTGAGCGGAGAGGCGATGAGTGCATGCATCACGGTCTGCTGTGTTTGATCCAGGTCGGCAATGCCGGGAGCATCGGGGCGCGAGTAGCGCAGGGTGCCGTAGATGCGTGAAATAGCCATCTCGATAGATTCCTCGTCGATGATGCAGCAGGCACCGTTCGCAATGAGGTAATTCGTGCCACGCGACTCGGGCGATAGGATCGACCCCGGCACAGCAAGAAGTTCGCGCCCCAAATCCATAGCAGCCTCGGCTGTAGAAAACGTCCCGGAAGGCATACCCGCCTCGGATACAAAGAGGGCTTGCGACAGGGCCGCGATCACGCGATTGCGGCGCGGAAAGGCAAACTTGCGCGGGCCCATGCCCCACGGGGAGATCGACACGACCGCGCCACCCGTATCGAGCGTGCGCGTAATAAGCCCCGCGCTCGAACGCGGGTAGACCACGTCGGCGCCCGTCCCCAGCACCACGACGTGTTTGCCGGCAGCGTTGACCGCAGCCCAACCCGAGGCCTGGTCACAACCGACCGCGCCGCCCGAAACTACCGTCACTCCCGCCTCGACCGCCACCTTTGCCGCAAGCTCTGCCACGGCAAGACCATACGGCGAGGCCTTGCGCGCGCCGATGATGGAGAGCGCGGGCGTCGAAAGCACCTCGGGGTTGCCGCGCACATAGAGCGTCTGGGGTACATCAGAAAGCTCCAAAACGGTCTCGGGATACAACGCATCACCTGGATGCAGCTCGTAGGTCCCCTCGGCCATCATTGGTCCCTCCTTCCCTGGTACATCGCCGCCTCGAGCACGTGGTCCTGCGTCACTTGCTCGCTCTCGGCGACGTCGGCGATTGTACGCGCGATACGCACCAGTCGCACGATGCCGCGACCCGTGAGATGTGTGCGCTTCGACAGGCCGAGCACACACTTCTCCGCCGCATCATCGAGCTCAAAGGTCGAAACGACGCCGTCAATGGATCGTGTCTCGTCATCCTCGGCCTCGGCATCCGCATCGTCCATACGGGATTCGCGCCAAGCGCGAAAAGCGCGACCGCGCACAACGTAGTCACGTAACTCGGCAGACGGCATACCCTCCGCACCCTCGATAATCACTTGGGGGTCGGGACGGGTCACATCGATCATCATGTCGATACGGTCGGCCAAAGGACCGCGCAGTTTAGACCGATAGCGCTCGACCATCGCCGCCGAGCAGCGACACGGCACCTCGCGATCACCCAAGAAGCCGCAGGGGCAAGGGTTACTCGCAGCCAGCAGCTGAAAGCGCGACGGGAAGGTAAAGGCCCCGTCGACGCGCACGATCCTCACATAGCCGCGTTCGATGGGCTGACGCAGCGTCTGCAGCACACCCGTGGGAAACTCAGCAAGCTCGTCCAAAAAGAGCACGCCGCCATGAGCCAGGCTGATCTCACCCGGATGCACCGGGCGCCCTCCGCCAATGAGGCCAGCCGTTGATATGCTGTGATGGGGACTTCGAAACGGCCGATGACCTGCCAATAATCCATCGATGTTCTCACCCAGAACCGAATGGATGCACAGCGCCTCCTGTTGATCCTCAACGGAAAGCTCGGGCAGGATGCCGGTCATACGACGGGCGAGCATCGTCTTGCCCGATCCCGGGGACCCGATCATAAGCAAACCGAGCTCGCCGGCGGCCGCAAGCGCCATGCCGCGTTTAGCGACTTCCTGCCCCAGTACGTCGGCATAGTCGAGTTCGGGCTCAAAGGTCGCCTCGAGCACTTCAGAATCCAAGTAGTGCCGCGCGGCATCACCCATGCCATGGGCAAGCTGAGACAAATGATCGATAAATCCGCAATCCACGCCCGCAAGCGGCACATGCTGATCGGACCTGCCGGCGATAAAGGACAGCCCCATATCACGCGCCAATAGCTGAAACGCCACCTCGCCCTTGACGGGAAGCACCGTACCGTCCAAGCCGAGCTCGCCGGCGATAAGGCAGCGATCGAGGTTGTCACGGGGAATCTGCCCATCGGCCGCCAGAACCGCGATGGCGATGGGCAGATCAAAGCCGCTACCGGTCTTGCGAATATCGCCGGGCGCCAGGTTGACCGTAATGCCCGAGCGTGGGATCTCGAACCCGGCGGAGCGCATCGCGCAGCGAATACGACCGCGTGACTCCATCACCTCCATACTCGGAATGCCGAGCATTTGGATGCCCGGAACACCACCGGCAAGCGAGACCTCGACCGTGACGTGAATCGCCTCGACGCCACGGATGCAGGCCGCGTGAACGGCAAACGTCTCGAACGCCATCACGACACCTGCCAATCGAACGCGTTGTACTGATGCTCGATCTCAGCGATATGCCCGCCACGAATGGTGACGCCCACGGCATCGAAGCGAATCGCCTTGAGCGGATAATGCTCCATGAGATAGCAACTTGCGATGCGGCGGTAGCGGCGTTGCTTTTGGGCGTCCACGGCCTCCTCGGGAAAGACCCGCGTGCTGCAATCCAGTGCGACGCGTCTGGTCTTGACCTCGGCCATCACCACGACATCGTCGAGCTCATCGAGCAGCACCAGATCGGCCTCGCCCTCGGTGCAACGATAACCCTGCTCCAGCAAGGTGTAGCCGCGCTCGTTAAAGTAGTCGATGGTGATCAGCTCGCCCAGCATGCCCAGCTCGCGGGGACTGAGTCCCTTGATAAACTCGGGCGTCATCGCCCCGCAGTCGAGCTCGCCGTTTTCCCAACGCTCCTTGAGCTGCTGCGTCTTGCTCTTTTTGCTTGCGGCACTCATGGGGTCTCCTTTCCCGCACGCTGCATTGCCCCGATGATGAGGGCACCTTTCATGCGGGTAAGTACCGGAAGCAAACCAAAAGCTGACCAAATGCCGTCAAAAAACGGGCCGTACGCAGCAATGGTGTTGCATACGGCCCGCTACCAGCAGGTTTATAGAACCTTTAAGGTCCCCATCTCCACAATTGGCCTAGAAAAGGCGCTCAGTCTGCAGAAAGTTTCCGCAAAAGCTCACGCGGTGCAGCGGACAAAGTCCATGTTTGCGAATGGCCTCGATATGCTCGGGGCTCGCATAGCCCTTCGACTCGGCCAGATGGTACTCGGGGTACTCGGCGTCGTACTCGACCATCATCTCGTCACGCGTGACCTTTGCCATGATGGACGCCGCGGCGATGCAGGCGATCTTGGCATCGCCCTTCACCACATCGCGCTCGTTAGGAACGGCGCCCAAGGGGTTGCCATCCATGAGGACGCAGTCGGGTTCAAGTCCCGTATCGGCCACGGCGCCCGCAACGGCGGTACGGATAGCACGGGCCATGCCCATCTCATCGATATCCTTAGGCGCGATATGGCAAAAACCGATCGCCGTCGCCACCTCGGCAATCTTCACTGAGAGCAACTCGCGGCGCGCCGGCGTGAGCTTTTTGGAATCGTTGATGCCCCAGACGCGCGGCTCCATAGGAAGGCAGACGGCGCATACCGTCAAAGGACCGGCCACCGATCCGCGACCCACCTCGTCGACACCAACGACCACCCCATTGCCGCCAAGCTCATGCATAAGCTCGTACATGTCATTGACGCGCTCGCGCTCGGCAAGTTCCTTGGCATGGCGCTTAAGAGCACGCTCGCAAGCCTTGATCACCTGCTGGCGCGGGTCCTCGCGATAATGCTCCACGAGGGCGGGGATCTCCTCAAACGTTGCGCTCGCCAGCTCTCCGGCAACCTGCGATGCCGAAACCGAGCTCGTCATATTGGCCATACCAGGCCCTCCTTGCATGCAAATCAGATAAAAAGAAGAGCCACCCGAAGGTGACCCTTGTGTCCAAACGAGTGGACAGACGCTGCGATCTTCTTAGCGCTTCTCGGGGATGCGAGCAGCCTTGCCCACCTTGTCGCGGAGGTAGTACAGCTTGGCGCGACGGACGCGACCATGACGAACGACCTCGAGCTTGGCGATCTTGGGGCTGTGAAGCGGGAAGGTACGCTCAACACCGACACCGAAGGACATCTTGCGGACGGTGAAGGTCTCGCGGGCACCGGCGCCGGCCATGCGGATGACGTCGCCCTGGAAGACCTGAATGCGCTCGCGGTCGCCTTCCTTAATGCGGTAGTGAACCTTGACGTTGTCGGCGACGCGAACCTGAGGAATGTCCTCGCGGATCTGCTGACGCTCGATTGCGCGGATGTAATCCATGTGCAATTCCTTACTCTTCTAGAGGTGCCGTACCACCTTGGCCGGCACGTAGTTGAACAAACGTATTCGAGTATACACGCGCGGGTTTCTGCTGCAAGAACATTTTTTCACGCAGACAAAAAGACAAAACCCGCACATGATAACCGCCCGTCTCACGAATGAGACGGGCGGCATGAAGGGGGCTACGCTAGGCGTCTAAACCCAAAACGTTAGGCGGAACGCTTGGCCTCGAGCTTGGCCTGAGCGGCAGCCAGGCGCGCGAGGGGCACGCGATAGGGCGAGCAGGACACGTAGTCCACGTCGGCCACGTTAAACAGGCCCTTGATGGACTTGGGGTCGCCGCCGTGCTCGCCGCACACGCCAAAGTGCATGTCGGGATTGGTGGCGCGGCCCTTCTCGACGGCCAAGCGCACGAGCTCCAGCACCGCCGCGTCGATGGTCTCGAAGGGGTTGTCTTTCAGGATCTTTTTATGCATGTACAGCGGGATGAACTTGGCCTCGGCGTCATCGCGCGAGAAGCCAAAGGTCGTCTGGGTGAGGTCGTTGGTGCCAAAGCAGAAGAAGTCGGCATGATGGGCGATCTCGTCAGCGACCATGCAGGCACGCGGCAGCTCGAGCATCGTGCCCACGGGAATATTGAGCTCGACGCCTTCCTCGGCGGAAACCTCGGCGATCACGCGCTCGATAACCTCGCGGGTCTGGACATGCTCGGCCGTGATGGAAACGAGCGGAACCATGATCTCGGGGCGCGGGTCGACACCCTCCTTGATAAGGCGGGCAGCGGCCGTGGCGACGGCGCGAACCTGCATGAGCGGCAGATCGCCAAAGACGACGGACAGGCGCACGCCGCGCAAGCCCAGCATGGGGTTGGACTCGACCATGCCGTCAATGCGACGCAGGCGGGCGCGCTGGGCAGTGAGCTCCTCCTCGGGAGCGCCGGCGGCCTCCTTCTTGGTGATGGCGACCTCGAGCTCGCGAGGATTATCCAGGAACTCATGAAGCGGCGGATCGAGCAGGCGGACGACCACATCGCGACCGGACATGGTCTTGAACATCGCCAGGAAGTCCTCGGTCTGAACCTTGAGCAAGTCGGCCAGGGTCTGCTGCTTCACGGCCTCATCGTCAGACAGGATAAAGCTCTGGATGATGTTCTTGCGATCGCCCAGGAACATGTGCTCGGTGCGGCACAGACCGATGGCCTCGGCGCCAAACTCGAGCGCGAGCTCGGCATCCTCGGGGTTGTCGGCGTTGACGCGCACGTGGTTGGCGTGACCGTCGGTCTCGTCCAAACGGATCTCATCGGCCCAAGACAGGATGGTGTCCAGGTCGCCGGTGAGCTCTGCAGAGACCAGGTCAACCGCGCCGTCGACGACGATACCCTGGGTGCCGTCGATGGAGATGACATCGCCCTCGCGCAGCACGCGGTCGCTGCCCTCGATGCGCACGACCTTCTCTGCCGCGTCAATGTGGAAGCGCTCAACGCCGCAAACGCAGGGCGTACCCATGCCGCGGGCGATAACGGCGGCATGGCTCGTCTTGCCACCGTGGCTGGTCAGGATGCCCTCGGCGGCGACCATGCCCTTCAGGTCGTCGGGGTTGGTCTCCCAGCGGACCAGAATGACCTTGTGGCCCTCGTTGGCGCGCGCGACGGCGTCATCACTCGAGAACACGACCTCGCCCACGGCGGCACCAGGGCTGGCGTTAAGGCCGCTGGCCAGGGCCTCGTACTTCTTGGAGGCGTCGAACTGCGGGTGCAGGAGCTGGTCGAGCTGCGCGGGATCGATGCGGCTCACAGCCCCCTCGCGGGTGATGAGGCCCTCCTCGACCATTTCGATAGCAATGCGCAGGGCGGCAGTGGCGGTGCGCTTGCCCACGCGGGTCTGGAGCATCCAGAGCTTGCCCTGCTCGATGGTAAACTCGATATCGCACATATCGCGGTAATGATCCTCGAGCGTCAGGAACACGCGCTCGAGCTCCTCGCCTGCGGACTCGAGGCCCGAGGTGGTCTTGAGGTCGGCGATGGGCTCGGTGTTTCGGATGCCGGCGACGACGTCCTCGCCCTGGGCATTCACCAAAAAGTCGCCATAGAACTCCTTGGTGCCGTCGGCCGGGTTGCGCGTAAAGGCGACGCCGGTCGCAGAGGTCTCGCCCTTGTTGCCAAAGGCCATGGCCTGGACGTTGACGGCGGTGCCGAGCTCGTCGGAAATGCCGTGCTGCTTGCGGTAGATGCAGGCGCGCTCGTTCATCCAGCTGCCAAAGACGGCCTGGATGGCAAGGCGCAGCTGGAGCTCCGGATCGTGCGGGAAGACGGGCTTACCGTCGGCGACCTCGAGCTCGGGATACAGGGTCGCCTCGACGTTCTCGGAGAAGATGCCCTTAAAGGTCTCGACGAGCTCCTGCAGGTCCTCGGCCGAAAGCTCGGAATCGACACGAACGCCGGCGACCAGGCGGGCCTGGGTCAGGGCGTTCTCGAATAGGTCGGCGTCGACGCCCATGACGACGTTGGAGAACATCTGGATAAAGCGACGGTAGCTGTCCCAGGCAAAACGCGGGTTTTGCGTCTGGGCGATAAGGCCCCGGACGGAATCGTCGTTGAGGCCCAGGTTGAGGACCGTGTCCATCATGCCGGGCATGGAGAACGGAGCGCCCGAGCGAACCGACACGAGCAGCGGATCGGAGGCATCGCCGAGTTTCTTGCCGCAACGGGCCTCGAGGTCCGCCTCAGCGGCAACGATCTCATCGAGTGCGCCCTCGGGCCACACATTGCCGGCACCGGAGTACTCGACGCAAGTCTGGCAGGTAATGGTAAAGCCACCGGGAACCGGCAGACCGATGCGGCTCATCTCGGCAAGGTTTGCGCCTTTGCCGCCAAGCACGAAGTTCATGGATTTGTCGCCCTCAGTGACACAGGTGCCCTGGGCGTCGGTTCCAAAACGGTAAACCCTCTTGCAATCGCTCACGATACTTCCCCTTCCATGCACTTACGCGCACGACCGTGGTAACGAATCGACCCGCCGAATGCGAGCCGTGAGGGTACTATACGGCGGGTTTTGGGCGGGCTTGCGCAGAGGGCGCGGGGGTTGGTAAACGTGGTAAATATGGCGGTAAACGGTAGGTAAAGTTGGTTACCTTATGAAGATACCAATGCAAGATGCTTGCAGGTCAAATGCTAGTTTATTGCTAAATCGCTTTACCAATATCGTGCATTATTTTTAGGTAGTCTTTTAGAGACGGGCATTTTTAGCTACCCCAATAAGCTAGCTTTGCTGGGCTCGGCGGGCGGCGCGGCGGGCACGGGCATCTTGGATTTCCTCCAAGTGGCTAATGATCTCGGCAGCGCTTTCCTCGATGGCCTTGCCATCGGTACGCACCACAAAGCAGCCTAGGCGCTTCATGAGGGCACGGGCTTCCTCAAGCTCGCTGCGCACACTCTCGGGCTCGGCATAGGAGCCGGCAACGGCACGGGCGTAGTCATCGCCCAAGCGACTATCGCGAATTTCGGAAATCACATCGACGGTCGAGATCAGACCAAACAACCGCATCGGGTCAACCTCGTAAATCGACTTCGGCGGCTCCATGCCATGCGCCAGTGGGACATTGGCGACCTTGTAGCCCTGATAGGCTAAATACATCGACAGCGGCGTCTTGGATGTACGCGACACACCCAGCAGCACGATATCGGCACCCGACAGATCGTCGCAACCGCGCCCGTCATCGTGCTCAACGAAATACTCCATGGCCTCGATACGATGGAAATAGCGGTCATCGGTCTTGTGAATCACGCCCGCAACGCACTTGGGCGGCACACCGATGAGCGACGACAGCACGGCAAGCGTCGGGCCGATCAGGTCGACCGAACGGATATGCAGCATACCCAGGTAATCGAGCACGCGGGCGCGAAGCGCCGGATCGACAATGGTATGGAACACGGCGACATCGCGATGGTCGGCATCGACGCGCGGCCCCACAAATGACTTGACCTGCTCCACGGAGGTCACCTTGGGCAGGCGCAAAACGCGAAAAGCCCCTTCATCAAATTGCCCGGACGCCGCAAGCACCACCTCACAAGCGGTATCGCCGAGCGAATCGGAGATAACGATAACGGTGGGACGAGCGGTGACCGGGCAATCCATGCGGGGCTCCTTTTGCGCTTATGCGCAGGCTGGCTTACTTTTTGCGGGCAAGCTCACCGATGTTGGCGATGCCGGAGAAAACGGCCTCGAAGCGGTTGAGCAGCTTAAGGCGATTATCGCGAAGCTGCTCGTCCTTGTCCATGACCATGACCTCGTCGAAGAAGCGGTCGATGGGGGCACGCAGGGCGGCGAGGACAGCAAATGCGGCCGGGTAGTCCTCGGCAGCAAGGGCGGCATCGACAGCGGTCTGAGCAGCCTCGGAGGCGTCGGCGAGCGCGAGTTCGGCCTCGCCCATCAGGGCGCGGTCGTACTCCGCACCCAGCTCGGGCTTCGAGATATGCGCGGCACGGGCATAGGCGGTAGCCAGGTTGTCGAACGTCTCAGCGTCGTTTTTGCGGGCCTCGTCGAGGGCGGCGCAGCGGGCGAAGAAGACGGACGGGGCGATAATGTGCACCGCGGAGACAGCGGCAACGGTATCGGCCGGGATCTTTTCGTCGCGGGCCATGCTCACCAGGCGGCCATGGAAGAAGTCACGAACCTGCTGCGAGACCTCGGCGGCGTCGAACTCAATGCCCTGCTCGCTATAGAGCTCGAGCGCAAAGTCGATGAGCGACGTGGGATCGATCGGCAGACGGTCGCGCAGGATGTTGATGATACCGATAGCGGCACGACGCAGCGCGTAGGGATCGGAGGAGCCAGTCGGGGGCTCGCCGATGGCAAAGATACCGGCGATGGTATCGAGCTTGTCGGCGCAGGCCACGATGCAGCCAGCGGTGCCCTCGGGCAGCTCGTCGCCGGCAAAGCGGGGACGATAATGATCGCGAATGGCGTGGGCAACCTCGTCGTTCTCCCCCATCGCGGTCGCGTAATAACCGCCCATCACGCCCTGTTGGCTCGTGAACTCGACGACGGCGTTGGACACCAGGTCGGCCTTGCACAGGTGAGCGGCGCGAGCGGCGTCGGCGGCCAGGTGGGCGCCCAGATGGGCCTCACGGGCAATGGCGAGCGCGAGCTGCTCAACACGCTCGGACTTGGCGAGCACGCTGCCGAGCTTCTCCTGGAAGGCGACCTTGGCCAGACGCTCGCGGAACTCGTCGAGGGAGATCTTCAGGTCCTCCTCGTAGAAGAACTTGGCGTCGTCCAGGCGGGCGCGCACGACGCGCTCGTTGCCGTCGATCACACGCTCGGCGTTCTCGGGCTTGCTGTTGGAAACGACCACGAACTCACGCGTGAGCTTGCCCTCGCCGTCATAGATCGGGAAGTAGCGCTGGTTGGTGAGCATGGACTCGCAGATAATCTCGTGCGGGACCTTGAGGAACTCCTCGTCGAAGGTACCGACGAGCACCGTCGGCCACTCGCAGAGGTTGATGACCTCCTCAAAGACCTTCTTGGGCGTATCGACATGGCAGCCGGGGCGAGCAGCCTCGACCTCGGCGATGCCGGCAAGGATGGCCTCACGACGACGCTCGGCAGAAAGCACGCCGGCGTCCTCGAGCACCTGCTCGTAGACGGCGGGGCTGGCGACAACATGGTCGCCGGGGCCAAGCACGCGATGGCCGCGCGTGGTGTTGCCGCTCGTCACGTCGGCAAACGACACGGGCACAACGTCCTCGCCCAGAAGACAGCAGATCCAACGGACCGGACGTACAAACGTAGCGTGCTCGTGACCCCAGCGCTGGCTGCGGTAGTTGGGCCACTGCAGGCCGGCGATGGCCTTCTCGCACAGGGCCGTCAGGATCGGGGTAGCCGGTGCGGAAGGAATGTTCTTCTCGGCGAACACGTACTCACGGCCGTCGGTGTCCTCGCGACGGACCAGATCCTCGGCACCCACACCGCACTTGCGGGCAAAGCCCTGGGCGGCCTTGGTGGCGTTGCCGTCGGCATCGAAGGCAATGTTAGCCGCGGGACCGCGCTTGACCTCGTGAACCTCATCGGTCGCAGTGGCGACGTTGGCCACGAGCGCAGCCAGACGACGCGGGCTCGAGATCACGCGGACCTCGCCATGGGCCAGACCGGCCTCGTCGAGGCCCTTGGCAATCATGGTGCCAAGCTGCTTGACGGCATTGTTCAGCGGTGCGGAGGGCATTTCCTCCGTACCGATCTCAAACAGGAAATCCTTAGCGTCTGCCATGGCTTACGCCACCTCGCCTTCCTGGTCGGCATTCTCGTTGACTCCGGCGACCTCGGCCATATAGGCCTCGCAGCACGCCTTGGCGACGGCGCGGACGCGCAAGATGTAGTTGGCACGCTCGACCGCGGACAGGGCGCCGCGGGCATCGAGCAGGTTGAAGGCATGGCTGCACTTCATGACGCAGTCGTATGCCGGCAGCGGTAGTTTGCGCTCCAGGCAGGAGTGGCACTCGGCCTCGTAGTCGTCAAACTTCTGACGCATCATCTCAACGTTGGCGACCTCAAAGTTGTAAGCGCTGAACTCGCGCTCGTTCTCGAGGAACACGTCACCATAGGTCATGGGCGTGCCGTCGGGCAGGTAGCTCCACACCAGGTCATAGACCGAGTTGACGCCCTGCGCGTACATGGCGATACGCTCCAGGCCATAGGTGATCTCGACGGGCACGGGGTCGACCTCGATGCCGCCCACTTGCTGGAAGTACGTAAACTGCGTGACCTCCATGCCATTGAGCCAGACCTCCCAGCCAAGGCCCCAGGCGCCGAGCGTCGGACTCTCCCAGTCGTCCTCGACAAAGCGGACGTCATGGTCGTTGGGGTCCAGGCCAATGGCGGCCAGCGAACCCAGGTAGAGCTCCTGGGCGTTGACCGGCGAGGGCTTGATGAGCACCTGGAACTGATAGTAGTGCTGCATGCGGTTGGGGTTCTCGCCGTAGCGGCCGTCGGCGGGACGGCGGCAGGGCTGCGCATAGCAGGTGCGCCACTCGGCGGGACCGAGCGAGCGCAGCGTGGTCGCGGTATGGAAGGTACCGGCACCGACCTCGGAGTCATAGGGCTGCATAATGACGCAGCCCTGCTCGCCCCAGTACTGCTGGAGGCGCAGGATGATGTCTTGGAAGGAAAGCGATGAAGCGTTCATGCCTCTAATATCCCCTCGTCGAAACGATTACACGGTTAGGTACTGTACTATAGCGGTTTTTAGTCGATAGCGCCGATACGGTTGAGCGGCCAGTAACGCACGAGCGCCACGGCGATCAAGTCGGAGCGGTCGACCGGGCCAAAGTAGCGGGAGTCAGCAGAGTTCTCGCGGTTGTCGCCCATCACCCACACACAGTCGTCAGGGACGGTGTAGGGATAACTCACCTGAGCAGCGGGCGCCTGGACGGAAAGCGGCCAGCTCATGCCGGTCGTATAGTCCTCATCGAGCAACTGGCCGTCGACGACGACCTTGCCGTCCTGCAGGTCAACCGTCTGGCCGGCCGTGGCGATGACGCGCTTTACCAGCACGTCATGCTCGGACGTGCCATCGGGGTTGTGGAACACCACGATATCACCCTGTTTGACGGGCTGCCCGAGCTCGAGCGCCACCTTTTGCGCCAGGATCTGGTCGCCGATCTCGATTGTGGACTCCATGGAACCGGTGGGCACCACAAAAGGTTCGACCACAAATGAGCGAATCAAGAAGGTGGCGACCAGTGCGATCGCGACGACCACGATCCACTCAAAGGCGCCCCTCAGGGCAGAATGC
Source organism: uncultured Collinsella sp. (assembly GCA_900550415.1). Taxonomy (GTDB): domain Bacteria; phylum Actinomycetota; class Coriobacteriia; order Coriobacteriales; family Coriobacteriaceae; genus Collinsella. The sequence continues at coordinate 18,855 of URSO01000001.1, read as the reverse complement.
TGCGATGGAACCATTCTCACTCCTCGCTCTGCGAATACGAAGCGTCCAGGATCTCCTGCGCGTACGCGCGCTCCTCTACCGTAAGGCGTGCCGTCTCGATAAGATCGGGACGCCAGCGACAGGTACGCTCGATAGAGTTTTTGCGACGCCAGGCATCGACCTTGGCGTGGTCGCCGCTTACGAGCACTGGTGGCACGCCCTCGCCATTGAACTCGGCGGGGCGGGTGTACTGCGCGTACTCGAGCAGGCCACCGTCCTCGGCGGTCGAGAAGGACTCGTCAACGTTGCTCATCTCGTCGCCCAAGGCTCCGGGAATGAGCCGTACGACGGCATCGGCCACGACCATAGCGGGCAACTCACCGCCCGTGAGCACGTAGTCGCCGATCGACAGACGCTCATCGGCATACGCATATGCGCGCTCGTCGACGCCCTCGTAACGGCTGCACACAAACAGCAGGCGCTCGCTTTTGAGCAGGCGCTCGGCCACATGCTGCGTAAAGGGCTCCCCGCAGGGGGTGAAGAACACCACGGTGGGCTTGGGACCCTCGGAGCTGATGGCCTCGATTGCCTCGGCAATAGGCTCGACCTTCATGAGCATGCCCTGCCCGCCGCCGTACGGCTCGTCATCGACGGTACGATGGCGGTCGTGCGTCCAGTCGCGCAGGTTATACGCCTTAAAATCAAAAAGGCCGGCCTTGCGGGCGCGGCCCAAAATCGATGTGGACATGACGGGCTCAAACATCTCGGGAAAGACCGAAAGGGTCTCAATCAGCATGTTGTCCTCCCTACTTGTCCATATCGATCAGGCCGTCCATAACGTGGACGGAAATTGTTCCTGTGTCGGGAAGATCGAGCACAACCTGCTCGATCACGGGAATCAGTACCTCGCCGTACCGATCACCCTCGACAACCCAAACATCGTTAGCGGGCGTCGACATGATCTCGACGATCGTGCCGAGTGAACCGAAGCGCTCGTCGACCACCTCGCGACCCATCAGGTCGGTATAGGCGGCGTCGAGTGAATCGAGCTCAAAATCGTCACGATTTGCCAACACATAGCATCCCGTGATGCCCTCGGCGGCCGTCAAGTCGTCAATGCCCTCAAACGAGACCAGATCGCCATCGCCCGTATCGGTGACGGACACGACCGTGCAAAAGCGGTCGCGCTTGAGCGCCGGCGGCGTCAGGGCGACGCGCATACCCGGCTCTAATACAGAAGGAAGCCCCCGCAGCGGCTGCGCGAGGACCTCCCCCTTCCTTCCGTGCGGCTTGACCACACGGGCGATGTTTTTGTACTGGGACCTCAAGGTCCTAGCCCAGAACCTCTACCTCGACAGCAGTGTCGAGGCGAGCGGCCAGTGCACGGGCGAGCGTGCGAATGGCCTTGATGGTACGGCCACGACGGCCGATGACCTTAGCGACGTCATCCTCGGCGACAGAAACCTCGATCGTAGAGGCGTCGTCACCATCGATGACCTCAAGGCTCACGGAATCCGGGTCGTCGACGATCTGAACAACGAGATATTCGACGAGATCGGCGATGCGATCTGAGAGCATTGCCTCACCCTCGAGCCGTGCAGCGTCAACCTCAGGCACGATTTACTCCTCGGCGCCCTCAGCGGCCTCAGCGGCAGCCTTAGCGGCCTCGGCCTCTTTGGCGAGCTGCTTCTTGGACTTCTTGACGACGGTCTCGGTCTTCTCGCCCTCGTTGGCGGCCTTGACCAGAGCGGCGACGGCGTCGGTGAGCTGAGCGCCCTTGGACTGCCAGTCGGCGATCTTCTCGAGGTCGAGGTTGATGGTCTTGGGGGCGGTCATCGGGTTGTAGCGGCCAACCTCCTCGATGATACGACCGTCACGCGGGGCGCGGGAATCGGCGACGACGACACGGTAGTACGGACGCTTCTTAGCGCCGTGACGAGCAAGGCGAATCTTGACTGCCAAAGGAAACTCCTCCAACCAAGCAGCTTTAGGCTGCAACTACAAACAAACAGTTGAACATAATACGCCATCGACGCGGGCAGGTGAAGTCCGTGAGACCAACTTCTTCGGTGTAGTCGAGGGCAAATCCATATCTTAGACAAGAATTCGGGATTTGCAAGCACATACACGCACCCCACATGTGCTGCGCGGTATACTCATGACATGGAAAGACGCGAACATACATACGGTTATGAGGGTGCCATGGGCGTCACGCCGCCCCCCTGGACGGGTCCGGCGGTGGGCCTGATGGACCTCGATGCGTTTTTTGCGAGCGTGGAGATGCTCGACCACCCCGAGTGGCGCGGAAAGCCGCTCATCGTGGGCGGAGACGCCGATTCGCGTGGCGTCGTGTCCACGTGTTCGTATGAGGCACGTCGCTTTGGCGTGCACTCTGCCATGGCCTCGGCCGAGGCGCGGCGCTTGTGCCCGCAAGCCATTTGGACGCACGGGCACTTTGATCGCTACCGCGAGGTGAGCGCGCAGGTCATGGCGATTCTTGCCGAGGAGACGCCGCGCGTAGAGCGCGTATCCATCGACGAAGCCTTTATCGATATCACACCGGGTCGCTTTGCGCCCGAGGACCCGCTACTGGTTGCACGGCGTATAAGCGACCGTGTGGCAGCGCTGGGAGTGACGTGCTCCATTGGCGTGGGCTGCAACAAGACGGTCGCAAAGATCGCAAGCGAGCGGGATAAGCCGTTTGGGCTGACCATCGTGCGCCCCGGAACCGAGCAGCGCTTTTTGGCCGCGCTGCCGGTATCTGCCATGAGCGGCATCGGGCGCTCGGCCGAGGAGCGACTGCGCCGTATGCGCATCTACACGCTCGGCGAGCTGTCACGCGCGCCGGAATCCACCTTGGCCTCTATTTTTGGCGTCAACGGCGAACGTATGCGTCAGCGTGCGCTGGGACTTGAAATCTCCGAAGTCACGAGTCTCGATGAAGAGCGCAAGATCAAGTCGGTCAGCAATGAACGCACCTTTGCGAAAGATTTAACTGAGCGCGGAGACATCGAAGCGGCGATTGCACTGTTGGGCGAGTCAGTTGGACGCCGCCTGCGCCGTCAGGGACTGACGGGCGGCACGGTAACGCTCAAGCTCAAGTATTCGTATGGCAGCGGGCGTACGGCACAGCGCCGGCTGCCTCATCCGACCGACGATGAGAACATCTTTGTGGCGGTTGCGCTCGAACTGCTCGACAACATCTGGCAGGAAGGCATGCATGTGCGTCTGGCGGGTATCGGGATGAGCGACTTTGACCATCAGGGCGGCATCCAGACCGACCTGTTCTGCGAAGTCGACGACCGCGGAGCCCAATCCAGCGACCGACGCGACCTCTCGGTTGCTATCGACGCCGTCCGAGACAAGTTCGGCGACACCGCCCTATCCTTCGGCCGCCAATCCCGCTTCAACGATTAACCGCCTTTGGGCAAAAAGAAAGCCGGGCAGGTACGGAAAACCGCAACTGCCCGGCAAAATGCGCGAGGCTAACTAAAAGCCCCGTATCAAATGAGCCACTAGAGGAGGTCGAGGGGGAGCTGGGGGGCGTCACCCCAGAGCTTTTCTAGACGGTAGAAGTCGCGGGCTTCGGGAGTGAAGACGTGAACGACGACCGAGCCGTAGTCCATGAGCATCCAGGTCTTCTGCTCGCGGCCCTCGATGGAGAACGGATGCTCGCCGCAAGCCGCGGCGACCTTCTCCTCGATCTCGTCGACGATAGAATCGACCTGGCGGTTGTTGGTACCGGTGGCAAGCACAAAGTAGTCGCACACGTCGGAAAGCTCGGTCAGGTTGAGCACCTGCACGTCCTCGCCCTTCTTGTCGTAGGCGGCCTGCGCGGCGGCGCGGGCGACATCCTCGGCGGCGACACCGCTCGCGGACAGCGAGGCGGCGGTGCGGTCGGACGTGGCAACGAAACTCTTGTGCTCCACACCTTCAAGAATCTGCTCGTCAGTCATGGTCTCGTCGGCCATGGAATACCTCTTTCTAGACACACCCGAGCTAGCGCAGCTGGGCGTAATGGTTGTAAATCGTAATAGCCGTGGGATAAAGATAGCGCCCGGACTGGATCACATAGACCAGACCCTGCGCAAAACAGGAGAAGAACAACTCGTCGAGCGAGGACTTCCCCACCATCTTGCGCAGCGCATGGGCATAGTCGCCGTGACGGTTGGGCTCGATGGCATCTGCCACAAAGACCACCATATCGAGCGGCGTCATGTCGCAGGCACCCACGGTGTGACGGTCGACAGCCTGGAAAACGGCCGGTGACAGCTCGGGAAAAAGCTGCGGAAGCTCATAGGCGGCAACAGGGCCATGCAAAAGCGGCGTCGCGGCGGAAGGAGAGCCGGCAACCTTGATGCCATAGTGAAGCGCGCGGGCCACGAGCTCGTCATCGGAAAGAACCTTGTCCCAGTCGTGAATTAAGCCGGCGGAAGCCGCATCAAAGCGGTCAACGCCGTAGACCTCGGCCAGATGAAGTGCGGTCTCGGCAACACCCAGCGAATGCACATAGCGCTTGCGCTTATCTTTCATGCGAACATCGAGCAGCTCTTGAATGCGCTTGAGCAGCGCGCGCTCATCGCCCTCAAACTGATCCTCTACCGACAACGTAGCCCCCATCACTCAAAATCTTCTTGGCCCAAATCGGCATATAGCCTGCGCTTGCGAATGTAGCCGAGCACGGACTCGCTCGTAAGATAGCGCACGCTCATGCCGCGGGCAACTCGCTTACGAATGTTCGTCGAGCTGATCGCCAGCGCCGGAATCTGAATATAGCGCACGTCGAACGGCAGCCCCGACTCTTTGATTCGGGCACGCGCCGTATCGATATCAAAGCCCGGTCGCGTCGCCGCAATAAAGGTAGCAAGCTCAGCGATTCGTTCGGCATCATGCCAGGTCACAATATCGATAATCGCATCGGCGCCCGTAATAAAGTAGAGCTTTACCTGCGGCGGGTAAAAGTCGCGAAGGGCATGAAGCGTATCGGCAGTATAGGTCACGCCCGGACGGTCGATCTCGAAACGGCTCGCCAAAAAAGCCGGATTCGCGGCGGTGGCGAGAACCGTCATGGCATAACGGTCCTCAGCAGGCGTCACCGGTTTGTCGAGTTTAAAGGCAGGAGAGCCGGCCGGCATAAAGAGCACAGCGTCCAAGTCGAGCGACTCGCGCGCCTGCTCGGCAGTCACCAAGTGCCCGTAATGAATCGGGTCGAAGGTGCCGCCCATAATGCCAAGCCGAAACTCTTTGCCCTCTTTTATGGGCAGCTCGGGCAAACCGATTCCACCGCGCAGCGACATGGCTTACTCGCCCTCCGAGGTCTCGGCATCGTCCGCGGCACCCGCCGCATCGACAACCTCGACGCCCTCATCCGGAGCATCGGTCACGTCAAGGGCCTCAACGGCAACGTCCTCGCCAGCGTCCTCGAGCTCCTCGTACTCCGAGAAGTCCTCGGCGCCCTCAAAGTCAAAGGCGCGCTGGCAAATGCGGACCTCGTCGCCCGCACGGCAGCCGGCCTTCTCGAGCGCGTCGTCAACACCCATGCGCGCAAACTTGTGCTGCAGGTAGATGACGGCTTCCTCGTTTTCCCAGTCGGTCTGGATAACCATGCGCTCGATGGCGCGACCGACCACGCGGAAGGCACCGGGCTCTTCCTGAACAATGCGGAAACGCTTCTCGCGCTGCAGACGGCGGCGCTCCCACTCCTCGTCGCGCAGATCGACCGGCTCAGCGGAGACCGCCAACTCGGCACGCAGCTTAGCCACCTGCTCGCCCACGGCAAGCATCAGCGTGTTGAGGCCGGCGCCCGTCACGGCGGACACGGCAAAGAACATATGTCCATCGTCGAGTGCCGCACGCTTGAGGTCGGCAATCTTGTCGGCCGTGCCCGGCGCATCGCACTTGTTGGCGACGACGATCTGCGGACGCTCCGAAAGCTCGGCGCCATACTGCTCGAGCTCACGGTTGATGATACGGTAATCCTCGACCGGATCGCGATCCTCAAACCCGCCCGTCATGTCAACGACATGCATGATGAGCGCCGTGCGCTCAATGTGGCGCAGGAACTGGTGGCCCAGGCCCTTGCCCTCGCTCGCGCCCTCGATCAAACCAGGAACGTCGGCAACGACGTAAGAATACTCACCGGCACGCACCATGCCGAGGTTCGGCACGAGCGTTGTAAACGGATAGTCGGCGATCTTGGGACGGGCGGCACTCATGCGCGCGATAAGCGAGGACTTGCCCACCGAGGGGAAGCCCACGAGCGCGGCATCAGCCATGAGCTTCATCTCGAGCTCAATCCAGTGCTCCTCGGCCGGCTCGCCCAGCTGGGCGAATGCGGGCGCGCGGCGCACCGACGTCACAAAGTGCGTATTGCCCAGACCGCCGGCACCGCCGGGCGCCACAACGACGCGCTCGCCATCATGCACCAAGTCGGCAATCTCGAACATCGGGGTCTGCGTCTCGGGGTCGAGCTCGCGCACCACGGTACCCATGGGAACCTTGAGAATAAGGTCCTCGCCGCTCTTACCGTTACGACGGGCACCCTGCCCGTGCGTGCCGCGCTCGGCGCGGAAGTGATGCTTAAAGCGGTAATCGATCAGCGAAGACAGCTGAGCATCGGCCTGGATGACGACATTGCCGCCACGACCGCCGTCGCCGCCATCGGGGCCGCCCTTGGGGACAAATGCCTCGCGCCTAAACGACATGCATCCGGCTCCGCCGTCGCCGCCGCAAACGTTAATGCGGCTGATATCGGTGAACTGTGACAACAGAATCGCCTCCTACAAAAAAGAGGGAGACCCTTGAATCCAAAAACTCAAGTGCCTCCCACATATGTGCTCTATGAAGGGTGAATTACGCGTTCGCGAGCGGGCGTACGCTGACCCTGTGCTTGATACCCTTGTGGAACTCAACGGTACCGTCGACCAGCGCGAACAGCGTGTCGTCCTTGCCACGGCCAACGTTCTCACCCGGGTGGATGTGCGTGCCGTGCTGACGGACGAGAATCGTGCCCGTGGTTACCGTCTGGCCGGCATAGCGCTTCGTGCCAAGGCGCTGACCGCGGGAGTCACGGCCATTACGGGAGGAACCGAGTCCTTTTTTGTGTGCCATTGTGTATACCTACTCTTTCGTTACGAGTGTAATCTACTCGGCGACGGGAGCCTCGGCAACAGCCTCGGCCTCTGCCTTGACAGCCTTCTTGGCGCGGGACGTAGCCTGGACCTTCACGATCTTCAGCTTGGTGAGCTGCTGACGGTGACCCTTCAGACGACGATAGCGCTTGCGCTTGTGGAACTTGAAGACCAGCTGCTTCTCGCCCTTGAACTGCTCAACGATCTGAGCGGTAACCTTGGCCTTGGCCAGCTTGTCGGGATCGGTGACGATCTTCTTACCATCGTTGAGGAAGATAACCGGCAGGGTGACCTTGTCGCCCTCATTGCCCTCGATCTTCTCGACGGTGATGACATCGTCGGTGGCGACCTTGTACTGCTTGCCGCCCGTGTTAACGATTGCGTACATGTTTACTTGCCCTTCATGCATCAGTTAGTGCAACAGCCGAATATAGTAGCAGGCGAAAATACCCCCGTCAACGAGTATGTGGAGCAAATCCACAAGTTCGCACAGGTATGGGGCTGACGAGTCGGCCCTCGTCGTCCTCGCATGCTTGATTCTGACGCTCGACATCGTAGGAGCAGATGGTCACGAGGTCTTGCATACCGGTGGAAACAATAGGTGCATCCACGCCCGGGGTCAAGCCCTGCAACAAAACATCAGCAGCGGAAAGCAAAATTTCCGGACGCATGGAGCCCTCGTTGTCGGCATGGGTGTCGAGCATGAGCACCAAATGGTCAGCGCGCTCCCCCGCCGTGAGCTCATAGCCCACGAGCGTGTGATCCAAATCCAAGCGCTTGCTCTTTTTGCCGCGCGCGTAGTCGATGCCATGGTCCGCGCGCAGCGTGTCGATCGCACGACGCACCTCGTCGGCGCTTACGGGCGTCTCGGGATCCAAGTGCAGGTCGATGCGATACGACAGACGCGTGAGTTGCGCCGTCAACGCCGGCGTGCGCACGTCGATGTACGCCGCCTCGATGGGCGCCAGATCGGCCGGAGACGCCGCAGCCAGGCGCCCAAACGCCTCGTCGAGCGCCACGAACTCGGTCATAAACAGGTCATACCACTCGCAGGTCGACGACGTACCCACCGGTAGCGCCGAAGAGAAGCCCACGCGCATGTGCGGAGAGAAGCCCTGCGTGACGGCATAGGGAAGCCCCGCACGGCGCACGATGCGCTCAATGGTATGGATTACTTCGAGATGGCCCAGGTACTTAAGGCGATCGCGCTTGCCATAGCGAACACGAAGTCTAAAGAGCGTGGGGTTGTCGGTCAGGCGCTCACTCATGCGCGATCACCCATCAATACATTCTTGGCGTGGAGCGTGGGGCAGATTCCGCAGCCGGTGCACGACGTGCGGGTGCAGTCGGGAGTCGTGACACCCTCGAGCGAGCGACGGTACTCGCGCTCGAGGAAGCCGCGCGTGCAGCCGGGGCTCACGTGCTCCCACGGCAGGCGCCAGTCCAACTCGTAGGGCAGGTGCACGAGCTCATTGAGGTCGATGCCGTTTTTGGCAGCAGCCTCCTTCCAGTTATCGAGCGAGAAATGCTCTACCCAGGCGTCAAAGCGAGAGCCCGCGCGCCAAGCATCGATGATGACGGGCGTCATGTCACGACCGGCGCGGGACAGCGCGGCCTCGATGAGCGAAGTCTCGGCATCGTGGTAATGCACGCGGACGGCACGGTTGCGAACGCTCGTGATAAGCAACTTCTGGCGACGCTTGACGTCGTCGTAGTCGAGCTGCGGGCACCACTGGAACGGCGTGGCAGCCTTGGGGATAAAGACCGAAACCGAGATGGACACCGAGATCGAGCCGCGACGAGCCTTGGGCACCACGGAACGACCAAGCTCCAGCACGTGATCGGCCAGATTGGCGATGGCCACGATGTCCTCGTCGCGCTCGCCGGGAAGGCCCATCATAAAGTAGAGCTTCATGCGGTTCCAGCCGGCCTCGAAGGCCGCCTTGGCCGCACGGTCCAGGTCCTCCTCGGTCACGTTCTTGTTAATGATGTCGCGCATGCGCTGGCTGCCGGCCTCGGGCGCGAACGTCAGGCCGCCCTTCTTTTCGCCGGCGACCGACTCGGCCATATCCACGCCAAACGAATCCAAGCGCTGCGACGGAATAGACACGCGAATACCCGTATCTTCCAGGCGACGGTTGAGCCTGTCAAGCACGTCACGAATGCAGGAGTGGTCGGTCGTGGAGAGCGAGGTCAGCGACACCTCGTCATAGCCGGTCTTTTCCAGACCCTGAATCACCGACGAGACGATCTGGTCGGCCGAACGCTCACGCACCGGGCGATACGTCATGCCGGCCTGGCAAAAACGACAGCCGCGAGCGCAGCCGCGCAGAATCTCGATAGACAGGCGGTCGTGAACCAGCTGCGCATAGGGCACGCACGACTGCGACAGCGGATTCGTGGCGCCGAAATCCTCGACGACGCGCTTGTAGACCACGGTCGGCGCATCCTTGCCCTCGCGCGGCACGGTGTAGCCGTGCGGCGAGCAGGGCTCGTCGTGACGAACCTCATAGAGCGACGGCACGTAGTTGCCGGCAATGGATGCAAGCTGCTCAACAATCTGCGCGCGCGGGACTCCTTCGTCGCGCAGGCGGCGATGCAGCTGGCAGGTCTCGAGCAGCGATTCCTCGCCCTCGCCGATGAGGATGGCATCGAAGAAGGCCGCGTACGGCTCGGGGTTGTACACCGAGGGGCCGCCGGCGATGATGATGGGGTCGTCTTCACCTCGGTCGGCCGCTAACAGCGGAATGCCAGCGAGATCGAGTGCCTCGAGGAAGTTCGTCACCGCCATCTCGTGCGGCACATGCAGGCCGACGATATCAAACGAAGCGACCGGCGCTGCACCTTCGAGCGACAGCAGCGGAATGCCCGCCTCGCGCATGGCGTCACCCATATCGGGCCACGGCACATAGCCACGCTCGCAGGAGATGCCCTCGGCCTGGTTAAGGATGTTGTAGAGGATGGCGATGCCCTGGTTGGGCAAACCAACCTCGTACACATCCGGGTAGATCAGGCAGCAACGGTAGTCGGCATCGGCCTTGGAAAGCGTGCCCCACTCGTGATCGATATAGCGGCTCGGCTTTTCGACCTTGGCGAGCAGCGGCTCAATTAAATGAAAGCAGTCTTGATACGGAACGCGCAACAGAAAACCCCTAAGCAGCGAGATCGGATGCGTCTTGATAGGACGCCATAGGACGGGTAGCGCCCGCGACCGTGGTCACCAGATCGCGAACGCGGGAGAACGTGGCAGTGACCACCTCGTTGGCACGGCTGTAGTCGACATCGCGCTCGTAGAGCGAAACAAGCGCACGGCCCATGCCATAGGTGCCCGCGGCAGCAGTGAGCGCCTTAACGGCAAACCCAATATGCGGCGTCTGCTTGACGAGCGCGCGGGTGACCGCGCGGATCACAAGACCGCCGGCAAGCACGCCCGCGACCTCGTAGCCGCGCTCAGGCTTAATGCCGCGTCCAAAGACGGCAGCGAGCTCAAAGAGCATGCCCACCTGCGCCAGCGCCATAACGGGATAATCGGCGCCCGGCAAAAACACCAGCGCACCGGTCGCCATATTGGTGAGCGCGCACGAGGTGATGATACGATTAGCTGCCGCGATGCGCATAAAGGCAAAGTTCGCCGCAAAAGCCGTTTCCTTGTCGGTGCGATCGAGAATCCAGCGGGCAAGCGTCTCGAGCAGATACGTCTTATCGGTTGCCGCTACCACGCCGAGCATAGGCGTGGACTCCTCGATAAACGGCACCTCCACAGCAGACTCGGCAAGCACGCACACGGGCGCGCCGGCGATCACGAGCTCCTGCACGGCACTCTCCAAGCGGTCGGAGCCGCACGAGAGCACCAGCACCACATCGGTATCGGTCTTTGGAGCAATTCGCTCCTCCCCCAGACGCTCGACGCGCACAATGCCCGAGGTCGTCTGCGGCACAAAGGCGTCACGCACCGTCTCGGCCAGAAAGCGCGAGGCGGACGAATCCAGATAGACCGAGACGCGCACCGGCGTATCGGAATCCTTCTTAACGGACGCGCCCATCTTAAAAGCGCGGGTCAGCTTATCTACGGGAATTTTCATAGCAAACCCCTCCAGCGATTACGCGGCGCCCGAACGATGCCGCCATATGGATTGTACGATACCCACCGTCAGCAGCTGAATCATCATCGAAGACGAACCGAAGCTAATAAACGGTAGCGGAATACCGGTAATCGGCATCATGCCGATGCACATGCCGATGTTTTCGAAGGTCTGGAACGCCCACATGCCAACGATGCCCACACACGATAGGCGCAAGAACAGCGACTCACACTTAAAGGCGACGCGAATCGTCGAAAAGATCAGCAGCACGTAGAGGCATAGGAGCAAAAAGGAACCGCAAAAGCCAAAGGTCTCGGACAGGAAGGCGAAGACGAAGTCGGTGTGGAACTCAGGCAGAAAGCCGCCGGCCGACTGCGTCGCATGGCCCAAACCCTTACCAAAGAAGCCACCCGAGCCAACGGCGATAAGCGACTGCTGCAGGTTGTAGGCATCGTCCGAATCGGCATTATCGGGGTCGATAAAGACCGTCAGGCGGTTCATCTGATACTGCTTGATGAGCACATCGTGGCCGAGCAACGAATCAAAGACCGAATCGAGCGCCAGGACGAGGGCCACCAGGCCCACGAGCAGGGCCAGGGTCGACAGCACCCATTCGCGGCGTGCACCGCTCATGCAGATGACGATGGCGCCCGAGACCAGCACGACCAGGCCCGAGCCCAAGTCGCCCATGGCGACGACGGCCAAAAACGGAATGGACAGCATGCCGCAGAGCTTGACGTAGTCGCGAACAGTATCGATGCGACCGTTATACTGCGAGCCAAGCGTGGCGATAAAGAAGATGGTGATGAGCTTGGCAAGCTCAACCGGCTGGAATGTCAAGCCGATACCGGGAATCTTGATCCAGCCCGTCATGCCCAGACCGCCCGTATAGGACAGGCCCGGAATCTTGGGCGAGAAGATCACAATAAGGTCAATGACGAGCAGCGCCGTCGAGAAGTTAGAGACGCCGCGCAGATCGGTACGCCAGACGAGCACCGCAAGCACCGCGCCAATGCCAATGCCCAGCAGGTGGCGCGAGAATGAGGCGTCGGCCTTAAACTGTGACGCCGACCAAATAATGATGGCGCCATAGGCAACGAGCGCGACGGTAGCCAGCAGCACACCGATATGCACCTTTTGGCGAAACGTACCGCGCGAGGCCGAAAGTTGCTTGTTGACGCGGTCCAGGCTGCTGCGAGAGCCGGTCTTGGTTGAACGGAACAGATCCGCCGGAGAAAAATCCATCGCAACCTCCTATCGAACCGAAGAATCGCCCGAGGCCGAAGAGGTATCGGGCTCGTCATAAATCACGCCGAGCACGTCGCGCACGACATGCATCGCGGTATCTGAGCCACCGCCGCCCTGCTCCAGGACAGTAGCGATGACATACTTGGGATCATCGGCCGGTGCATAGGCGCAGAACCACGCGTATTCGTCCTCGCCGCTTTTCTCGCCCGTGCCCGACTTGCCGTATACCTGAGGCGTCAGGTTGCCAAAGTGAGCCGCCAGGGACGTCGATGCCGTGTAAATCACGTCGTGCATGCCGTTGCGAACAAGAGCCAAATCCGAATCGCTGTTGATCTTGGCCTCCAGGCGCTTCTTCTTGCCCTTGCCGTTGTACTTATAGGCATCGCCGTCGCCATCGCGCGACACGGCAGACAAAAACACGTGAGGCACGTACTGTTTGCCGCCGTTGGCAAGACCCATATAGGCGCACGCCATCTGCAGGGGCGTCACCAGGATGTCGCCCTGGCCGATGGCAATGTTGGTCATATCGCCGGCATTCCACTTGCGGTCCTCGGCAGAGGCGTCGGTAAAGTACGACTCTTTCCACTCGGCATCGGGAATACGGCCCGCGCCCTCACTCGGCAGATCGATACCGCAGGTCTTGCCTAGGCCCCAGCGACGAAAGACCTCCTGCAGGCCCTCGGAATGTTGCTCGTCATAAAAGAACGCCTTGCCCATGTCGTAGAAGACGGGGTCGCACGAGTTGGCGATACCCGACTGCAGCGTCATAGTGCCGTGGCCGGAATGCAGCCAGCAGTACTTGCCCCACGACTTGCCCAGACCCGTCCAATAGCCCGTGCAGTTGGTCGTCTGCCCCGACGTGTAGGTTCCAAACTCAAGACCGGCCAGTGCCGAGAGCGGCTTGATGGTCGAGGCCGACATGTACTGTCCGCTAATGGCGCGGTTGAGCAGCGGGTGCGAACCCTTGTCATCATTGAGCTCGGTCCACACGTCATTTGAGACGCCGCCGATAAAGACGGAAGGATCGAACTTGGGCTCGCTCGCCATGCCCAGGATCTCGCCATTGTTGGGATCGAGACACACCACAGCACCGTTGCCGGCATTGCTGTAGCCAGTGGTCTTGGCAAGCTCGATGGCGCTCGCCAGCGCCGTCTCACAGGCCTGTTGGATCTTAAGGTCGAGCGTGAGCTTAATGTCGGAGCCGGCCTTGGCGGGCACGGCGCCGGCCTGACCGGTCACATTGCCCGAGGCATCGACCTTGACGGTCTGCTCGCCACGAATACCCTGCAGCAGGTTTTCGTAGTAGCTCTCAACACCCGCCTGGCCCACGATATCGCCCGACTGGTACGTAATCTTGCCAGCAGAAGCATCATCATCGCCAGAGGTTTTCTTATTCTGGGCCTCGAGCTGCTCGGAGGTAATGGTGCCGGTATAGCCCAAGATATGGCATGCCGTCTCGCCATATGGATACTGGCGCTCGGTACGCTCGGCAATCTTGACGCCCGGGAACTCGCCGGCGTGCTCCTGAATATAGGCAACCGTGGAACGACGGACGTCCGTCGCGATGGTATGCAGGCTCTGGGCGCCCTCGGAATTGTCCTGGATATTGCGCAGAACCGCCACGCAAGGCATACCGAGCACGTTGGCAAGATGGCGAACCAGAACCTCATCCTCGGCAAGGTCGCGGTAGGCCACGACAGCAAGTGAGGGACGGTTCTGGACAAGTGCCACGCCATTGCGGTCGAGGATACGACCGCGCACAGCGGGTGTGGTAACGGTACGCGTCTGATTGCTATTAGCCTGCTTTTCGTAATAGTCCGACGAGACCATCTGCATGCCCCACAGCTTGACGGCAAGCGCCGCGAACATCGCGCCCACACCCGTGGTGAGGATGGAGAAGCGGCCCTTAAAGGCGGTCGCCGCGGTATTGCCCTCGCCCTCGGTGGCGCGTGGGGCCGTTCCATGCTGCGTATCGTAGGTAAAACGGGAATCGCCGCGACGCATGATGACCAGCGCGACCACGATGGCCACAACCAGCACGACACCGGCGATAATAACCGTCATCTGGGAAGACATCTACAGGCCTCCCCTATTTGAGCTTACGGGTCTTGGGCTTAAAGCGCATGCCCGTCTGGCGTCCGCCACGTGCGGAGAATCCATAACCGGACTGCGGCACGACGCCGGACATCAAAAACGGAATGGCAACCAGACCCGTCAGGATCGAAGACGGCAGCGCATGGCCGAAGATCGCCACGACAAAGCTCGTCTCCAAACCCATAAACAGCAAGATGATGCTGTAGATCACATTAATGACGAGCGCGAAGGCGCCCACCGTGATGCCGCGCGCGCTCGGGGTGCCGCCCGTCTGACCGGCGGCGCTGTGCACCAAGGCAAAAGAACCCACGGTCAGCAGAAGCGACATAACGCCCACCGGCACGGCAGCGGAAAGGTCATAGAACAAGCCGCTGCAAAAACCGCACACGACGGCACGGGTCGGGTCGCCCGAGAACACACTCAGGCACACCAGGATAATCATAAAGTTGACGCGACCGCCCGCAATGGAGATCTGCGGTGCCAGGCCTGCCTGCAGCAGCACGCACACGATGGCGGCGATTACAAACGTGCGGGAGCTCATCCCCTGCTCGTGTAGATCCATGGACATGCCCCCTATTCGCTCGAGCCGGAATCGGTCGTCTCGGACGTGTCGGAACTGTCATCCGAGCTCTCGTCCTTCGTCTTGGTCGCAGCATCGCGCGACGTTCCCTGCGGCGTGCTATTAGCGGTGTTCACGTCCTCATCCGAGGCCGACTGTTCGTCGGTCAGCGAGGTGATGACCAGCACTTCCTCGTTGTTCTCGGCCGTCGTCTGGGCGCGCACCACAATGGTGTAGTACACGTCGTTTGCCGATTTCTCAACCGAAGAGACGGTGCCGAGCGGAAGGCCCTTGGGGAACACACCGCCAATGCCCGAGGTCACGATGATGTCGCCAACCTTAACGTCGGAGTCGACGCTCACGTACTCAAGGCGCAGCGTGCCGTCAGCCTGACCCTGCAGCATGCCCTGGGCGCGCGTGTCCTGCACCATAGCGGACACGCCCGAGTTCTCATCGCCGATCAGACGCACGGTGGACGTCTTGGCCGAGACTTCGATGATCTGTCCGATAACACCAGCCGAACTCGTCACAGGCATGTTGATGGTAAGCCCGTCGGCAGAACCCTTGTCGATGGTGACGGTCGAGGTCCAGGCATCGCCCGAAGCACCAACGATACGAGCTGCGGTCGATTTGAGGTTGTAGGTCGACTGCAGGCCGACCAGCCCCTCCAGACGCTCAGCAGTCTTTTGAGCCTCGGAGAGCTCGGCAACCTTAGAGGTCAGTTCCTCGTTTTGCTTCTTAAGCTCGTCAAGCGTGTCCTGCGACGCCGTAAGGTTAGAGAACACATTGCCGATCGCATTGAAGGGAGCCGCCACAGCCGAGCCCACAAAACGCACCGGCGAGGTAATCGTCGTCACGCCCGAGCGCACGGCATGAATCGCCCCGGCCTCGCCCTCACGAATATAAAACGTGAGCAGCAACACCGAAATCAGGCTGAAAACAATCAACGGGCGCATACCCGTTGATTGTCGCTTGGTATTCAGATTTGTGGAGAAACCCGAAGATCGTGCCAAATGGAATCCACCTTTTGGAAATTAAGCATTGGTCTGGACGAAGCCGCCATCAAACGCATTGGCCTCGAGCACGCGGGCACAGCCGTTAACAACGTTATCGAGCGCCGTGGGGCTGACGTTGACCGAAACACCGGTCTCATCGCGCAGGCGCACGTCGAGACCGCGCAGCAGCGCGCCGCCACCGGTCAGCAAAATGCCGTAGTACATAAGGTCCGAGGCAAGATCGGGAGGCGTAGCGTCGAGTGCGTCCTTGACGGCCTTGGCCATCTCGTCGAGCGGCTTGTTGAGCGCGCGACGAATCTCCTCGCTCTCGATGCGCACGGTCTTGGGCAGACCGGTGATCACGTCGCGGCCGTTGACCTCAACGTCGAGCTCGTCCTTGAGCGGCACGGCGGAACCGACCTTGATCTTGATGTCCTCTGCCGTACGCTCGCCGATGGCCAGGTTGTAGGCATCACGAACGTGCGTGAGAATGGCCTGATCGAACTCGTCGCCGGCAATACGAATGGACTGCGAGACGACGATGCCGCCCATAGCGATAACGGCGACCTCGGTGGTACCGCCGCCGATGTCGATGACCATGGAGCCGGTGGGTTCCTCGACGGGCAGGTCGGCGCCGATAGCGGCTGCCATAGGCTCTTCGATCAGATAGGCCTGGCGGGCACCGGCCTGGATCGTGGCCTCAAAGACAGCGCGCTTCTCAACCGACGTGACACCGGAGGGAACGCAGACGACGACACGCGGACGCGGAGTCCACGGATAGCGCTTCTCGGACGCCTTATCGATAAAGTAGCGAAGCATGGCCTCGGTAACATCGAAGTCGGCGATGACGCCGTCCTTCAGGGGACGAACGGCCACGATGTTGCCGGGCGTACGGCCGAGCATGCGCTTTGCCTCGATACCGACCGCCAAGATGCGCTCGTCGTTCTTGTCGATGGCGACAACAGAGGGCTCGCGAATGACGATGCCCTTGCCGCGCACGGAGACAAGCGTATTTGCGGTGCCGAGGTCGATGGCAAGATCGCCCGCATAGCTACCGAAGAACATATCCATCAAAGAAAACAACGCAACTCCTGATGTGTTGGATGATTGCTGGAAAACTACTAGCCCATCATACTAGCGCAAGCCCGGCACCTCACTTGCGGTGAAGCGCCGGGCAAAGCTAAATCCCATAAGGTCACTACTGGTTGTCAGCAGCCGAGAAATCCATATCGAGCGAAGAAACGGCCCAGCCGATATGGTTGTCGGAGCGCACGAATTTGACGGTGTACTCCTGCTCGCCGCCCTTGGACAGCGATGCCTTCACCTTGGCGGTCGTCTCGGTCATGGACTGATCCATGCCCTCGACGGACACGGTGGCACCCTGCGGAATCGAGGAGATGATCATCGACTTAGCGTCCTCGGACAGGCTCGAGGCCAGGCAAGACTCGGCCTTTGCGGCGTCACCGTCGCCGGCAGCCTGGAACAGATCGGTAACGACAGACTCCTGAGACGGGAAGCCAAAGCCGCGCGTGTAGGCAAAGCCCAGACCGCCCGCGGCGATCAAAATAAGCAGAAGCAGCACGATGAAGACTTTGAGACCCGTATGGCGATGGCGACGACGGACCTTGGCCTGCTTACGATCCTGACGGTCCTGCTGGACCATCTCGGACTCGGACAGCGTAAAGAAGCCGGTGTCCGAGGGATCAGGCATAAACTGACCGGTCGCGCCCGTAGGATCGAGCGGATCGACGGCAGGAGCGTCCATCGCGGGCGCCGGAGCCGTGGCCATAGCCGTCTGGGCAGACAGCGCGGCAAGCGAATCCTGCACGCGGGCAAGCTCGTCGGCCTGCTCGGAGGTGAGCTGGTAGATGCCATCGGCAGTAGCGGCATTAAAGGCGTCGAGTGCGTCGGAGGGACGGCCGGCGGCAGAAAGCGCCTGACCCATGCCGGCGTTGAGCGCACGCGTGTCGTCGCGGGGGCCGGCAAAGTCGATAGCCGTGCGGTAAGTCTCCACGGCATCCGCCGGACGGCCGAGCTTAATGAAGCAACGACCGAGCTCGCCGAGCGCGGCGGCAGGAGCCGGATTGGCGCCGTCGATGGCAGCCTGACGGAAGGCGGTTCCCGCGTTGGCATAGTCGCCCGATTGGAACAGCGCATTGCCCAGGCCCAGATAGGCCTTGAACGGCGTGGCATAGGAAGCGTCCTGCGTAGCGGCAGAGAAAGCCTGGGCGGCCGTCGTGTAGTCGCCCACGGCGGCGAGCGCCTTGCCGCGGTTGGTGAGCAGCGCACCGCGCTTGCCGTAGGTACCGTCGTTGAGGGCGGCGGCATAGGCCTCGGCGGCCTCGGTATACATGCCCAGGTGCATCAAGGCGTTGCCACGAAGGTGATCGGCCTCGCCCATAATCTCATCGGGAGTCTTTGCCGCCCCAAGCATCTGGGCTGCAGCGGAAAAATCACCCGCGCGGTAAGCGGCGCGGCCCTGTTGGATCAGCTGGCTATTCAAGGAAGTCCCCTTTACTCGTGAACGATCTCGACATGGACGATCTCGTCGCCGGCACGCAGCTGCGAAATCACATCGAGACCCTCGACCGTGGTACCAAAGACGGTGTAACCGGAATCGAGGTTATGCTGGGCACCCAGGCAGAAGTAGAACTGCGAACCCGCGGAATCGGGGTCCATGGAGCGTGCCATGGCAAGGGCGCCATCGACATGGCTGTTGCGCGGATTGGTGGCAAACTCGCCCTTGATGCAGTAGCCGGGGTCACCGG